>JAGVQB010000049.1 GCA_020051955.1 bacterium
CTTGTGAGAGGTGTCACAGACAAGAAGTTCTTCCTGTTCCGAGTGTCGAAGATCTATGGATAGACGGGGATGCTCCACAGGATTTACGTGTGATCCGGTTTCCCCGCGCGCCGCAATCTCATCGAATTCAGAAACAGACCCATACTCTGTGATAAACAGCTCAAAATGGGCTGTTTTTGTATTTTTTTGTGATGTGCCTCTTGACGGAAACGCAAAAATGAAGTATCTTGTTCGCACGCTCGCAGGGTGCCCGCCCGCCACGAATAGCGCGGGGCATGCCTGCGGTTCCGGAGCTGAGGCTCCGGTCGTTTGGGGCAAAGGCCCCACGTTACCCAACCCCCCCGACTAGGAAAGGAAGGAGGCCAGATGCATACATCTGGTTTTGTCTAGCAACTGGGGATTGAGACGACCGCTCGGGGAGGTGAACCCCTCACCCGAGAAAGAAACCGCTCGGAGGCGGTTGAGAGGAAGGCGCGGCAAAAATAGTTAGCTTGTCGCCGCGTGCTTCTTCACTCCGATCAGAAGAACAGACCCCCGCCCGCTCTCCTCCCCCCGACGGTAAAGACCGGGAGAGAGTGGGCAAACCCAGGGGCGAGTCGCGAGCGTTACGCGTCGCAGACTGCCCCACAAGGAGGCCGTTATGGCCAAGAATGACACATTTCCGTAGACTCTCTCGTCCCCTCGCCGGCGTTGCTCGCTGGCGGGGGGACTGTTGTTTATATGGCACCCCTAATCTACGACGATTCCCTTCCCCTCCGCGAAGTCATCCTCGGCAAGCTCAGTCGTGAGCTCATCAACCGAGGCGCTGATCGCTTCTCCAGTTACAAAATCTTTCGCGCTAAAACTTGTTGAGTTTGTAAGTTTCATAAACTGTCCGACATCGTCATCATCAGGATTGATCGCCACAGAAAACCACGCGCCAGCGTTCTCTACTTCGGTTGGGAGTTTTATTATGTCCCAGGTTACTTGTCGTGTTGTGGAATTAAACAAAAGTTTTCCAATGCTCGTGTCAGTGCTTTCAAGCCAGGCTACGTTTTGGGGGAGTGTTGTGCTCATACGGACTCCCTCCAGCGCGTGCAGAGAATTGCTCAAGCTCCAGTAAACTCGGTATCCTGTTGTCTCTCCAACGCGCGGAGGCAGTGGGCCTTCGCCGATCGCGATTCCTTCGTCGTTAAAATATCGAGCCCACGCGCTGATTCGTGTATCTGAATTCAACGAGATCACGATAGGCGTTGTCTCTATAGTGCGAGTACTCGTGACGCTTCCAACGCTTCCGATTGTAAGCGTTAGCGTGATGGTGAAATTGTCAGCTTGGTCAGGGGCAAGCTCCGCGACAATAGGCAGGCTTACGTCGATAACCCCAGAGCTATCTGGTTCAAGACGGTCGAGTCCGTCAACATTTGAATCGTTCCACGTGATCGTGTTGCCATTGCGAGATCCTTCGCCAAGATTCGCGCCGGACCATTTGATGGGCACTCCCACCCCCCCTAACCCCCCCTCGGGCAGGGGGGGGACTCCTGGTGTGACATTCATCTCAAACTCCAAATCCTTTACTGTCTCCGCGCTTGCGTTTGCGTAGTCAATTGAAAGTCTCAAAGTTTCACCGAGCTGCGCGCTCTGGCTTTTGTCGCTCCCATTTACGATTATAGAAAACGCGACCGATCCTCCCAGCACATCAGTGGTGACTTCCTCGGTTGCCTGCGGCAAAAAAAGATCCTGGTCAACAAACCCGACCGTCGCGCTAACTTTCTGCTCGCCAGACGCGGTTGATGTAAACGCGCCGTTGATTGTGATCGCGTAAAGTTCGCCGGGATCTAGCGCGGGAATTGACCAATATGTTTGTCCTTCCGTGAGTGCCGGGTCAGACTCTGACAGAGTGAAATCTTGCGGGAGAGTTGGCACCACGCGCAGATTGAACACTGGGTCTGTGCTGATATTTTGTATGTTAACAACGTACTCTGACACGTCACCGGCCAGCGCTTTTTCAGGGCCAGTGAATGAGAGAGCCACAACAGAATCTTTTATCTCTACTTTATGTGAAGCGATATCCTGAAAGTCTGAATTGAAGTTCGCGGGTTTATACGTGAAGAGACCTTGAATGCGTTGAGAGCTTGGAACCTCGGCGAGGAATACTCCAGTGATCGATATGGCGCCGTCTGATTTTGGATTCAATGCTCCGATAGTCCAAACGCGCGGCTCTGAAGGTTCGGGTATGCTGACGAAAAGATGGAATGAATCTGGGACTTGCAGTTGCATTGCAAGCGCGGCGATCGGAACATCACCTGTGTTTTCATAGCGGAACGTAAAAGTCGCCTCCTCGCCACTCTTTACGTCCTCTGGGCCTTCCACCGTGAGCGATAGCATTTCCTCGTTATGAAATAATCCTTGAGTCAAAAGAAAAAATCCGGCCCATGCCAGGACGGACACGCCTCCAAGTACGACAATGAGTTTCACGAGCAAGCTACTGAAACCGCCAGCGCGTCGTCGTTCGAGTCGTGTCAGATCTGGCACGTGACCGCCGCGCGTGTATATTGTTCGTAAATCATGGCGCACTTCACTTGATGATCGTCGTTTGTGTCGCGTTAGTCTCATAGAGGTTCAAGAATTGCGGCAAACATCGCGTCTTCGTGATTGGTGAAGCTGGCGAGATTAGAACCGTGTGAACTCCATGTTGTCTTTAGAGAGTCAGGAAGAGTGATTGCGAACTCTGTGGCGCGATCCACGATGCCAGATTGTTTTTGGATCATGAGCGAGTAGTCATCAACTTCTGGTAATCCTACCAGCGACTTGATTGACGCAATCACACTGCCTGTAGTGTTCATTGAGTGAATTGTGAACGGAAGTTTGTATGTGAATCGGACTGTAGATGTGGATCCAGGTATTGTTTGAACCCAGTTACCAAATACCGCCTTGCCATGCTCTTGCGTCACGAGTGTGCCGCTGGATTCATGAGTCGTTTGTGTGAGCGCTGCGTAAGCAAGGTCGTCGTCGAGGAGCCAGTCGGGGTCAGGGGATTCAAATAATGAAACATCAGGGACGCTGAATCCTTCGGCGCTAAGAAGCTCGGAACCTTTTGGAACGTAGAGCCGCATGTAATCAACATTATTGACGCCTGTGAAAAGCAGACCTTGGATTCCAAAGTGGGTGCGCGAGATCGTCGCCGTGTTGATAATTGAACCGTCGTCCTGGACATCAACGCGCAGGTCGACTTTTTCTTGAATCACACCGTCTGTTTTTCCTCCGCCCAAGTTTGTGTCAACGAGCATGAAGTAGTCGCCAGAGGTTTGTTTCATCTCGCCACCCCAACCGCGCGCGAGCACTTCACGCTGTAGATCATCTTGCGCGAGATAAAATTGCACGTCTTTTTGGATCATGCCCTGTCGCAGAAAATCAAATACCGCGAGAAAGTCTTCCGAAGTTTTTTGTGTCGCGCGTTCAACGAGTTTTGGAGCGAGGTCGCCGATGAAAGCCTTTGGGCGATTTTCTTCTCTGTCGTATTCCAGCTCAACGATGCGCTGCGCTTCGAAGATAAAGTTTTCTTCATCAATGACACGACCGTATTCTGGCATGTCGATTGAACCCAGAAGTCCGATGAGAGAGGCGACAAAAGTAGCGTTCACAGCGATTACTCCGTCAACGGTTGGTCCGCCCGCGTCGCGATAAAACTCGATTAGCTGGCGCGAGCTTGTTGGAAAGTCTGGAAACCAGTTGCCATCTTGAAACTCCCAGCGCGCGGATAGGAGCTGGAGTGGAGATGGCGCGATGAGATTTTGCGAGAGACTACCTTGCAGATCGTATGAACCTCCGCCTGGAACGGAAAGCTGTTCAATCACGCCATCGCGCACCTTTACCTCCGCGAACGACCCAATGAATCCACCTGTTGGGCGGATCTCTGTATTGTTTTGGAAAAGCAAAAGGTAACGTTTACTCCCTGTCGCGCCCAATAAAGATTCAATCAGCGGGTACACTTGCTCGAACTCGTCCGCGGTTGTGATAATCGTTGGTAGCATTGACGTGACCGCCGCAAGCTCATCCCGGAATTGTTCTGGCACTGTGCTGGCGTCAACGCGGTCAAGAGCTGAGTTGGCTTTTTGCAGGTGTGGTTTGGCGTACGCGATATGCGCGCGAAGAATGTCTAATCGTGAGATTGGGGTTGGATTAAGCTCTGTGTCCATTGCCTCATATCCGAGAGAAAGTTCAGAGCCAGCGATTGATAGTTCCTCTCCAGCTTCAATAAGCGATTGCCCTGTTCGGTAGCCATTTTGTGTCATTGGGAGAGACGCGAGAAGTAGACGTGTGCCCCCACTAAGCGTTTCGAGAATCTTGCCAGCAGAGTTAAATTGTTCGCCAGAGAGAGCGAAATTTATTTGTGCGTCCTGCGCGTCGCGCGCCAGCACCGCTGTCGCGGCTTGTGAGAGGAGCGAGACAGCATCAGCGCTCTGTGATTCCGCGGACGAAGTTGTCGCGCGGATGTCTGAGATTACGTTCATGGCATGCAGTGGTAGTACGAAGAGGAAAGAGATAGCGACGAACGACGCGACCGCTCTTTGCCAACCCAGCTGGAGACCAAAGGTGGAAAGGTGAGGGAGGTGGAGAGGTGGGAAGGTGGGGAGGTGGAAGGAAAAGGTGGGAAGGGGGAAGGAGACGGAAGGGGGGGCAAACTCATCCAAGTCAATGAGGTCAGCTTCAGGCTCGGCCTCTTCTTCTGGAAAATCAAAGTACGCGAAAATATCCTTCGGGGGAGTTTGTGGCAGGAGTTCATTTGAAGAAAATGTGATTGTAGCCCCAGGCTTTAGCTTGGGTGGAGGGGTGAGGGAAGAGTGGTGAGGGAAGAGGGAGGGAAAAGAAAGGTTTGGAAAACGCAAAGGCAGGGTCAGGCGACTCCATCCGCGGTGTGAAAATAATTCTTCAGCGAGCTGTTCTTCAAGGTCGCTTGGAGAAAGAGAGAGATCATCTGGAATTGGTTGTGGTGGCTCGTGGAGGGCGAGAAGATTTATGCCAGGAAGCGCGAAGGCTTCATCAACGATTTCTTCTGGGCTCGGTATCTGCCTTAGAGAAAGTACGAAAGGTGAACATGGCGAGTGTTGGTCAGCAATTTGTGGTCGAGTAGGTGTGTGGTAGGAGTTTGATGGGGATAGGGAGAGTAAAGATTTTGGAACCGCAAGATCAATGGCAACAGGCGTTTTTAGCCGTGATTTAAACCGATAGATTGCCTTGCGCACAACTAGATCCTGCGCCTTGTATGTGATAGAGGCGTTGGTTTTTTTGCGCTTGGAGGTTGTGCTTTTCTTAGTTTGCATGTTGGTTGAGAATCTCGAGTATTTCTTTTGTCATGGTTTTCCATGAATAACGCTTAATTTTTTCTTGCCCCTTGCCAATGAGCGACGCGCGAAGTTGATCGTCTGTTAGACCTTTGTCGATCGCTTCAACCATGTCTTGCACATTTGTTGGGTCAAAGTAGAGCACTGCGTCCGCGAGTATTTCCGGCAGTGAGGCCGCGCGCGAACAGACGACTGGAACTTCCATGCTCATAGCCTCAAGCGGTGGAAGACCAAAGCCTTCGTTGCGTGACGGGAAAACGTAGAGAGCCGCGTATCGGTAAAGATCAGCAATCTGTTCATCGGTTGGGTTCAGAATTAGATGGACACGGCTTTCGATATTCATCTCGCAGATCTTTTTCTGAAGGCGTTCGTAGAAAATGTCTCCACGTCCCGCGAGTATCAGTGAGAGGGTGGGGTGTGTTGCGAGCAGTTTCTGAAAAGCAACGAGGAGCATTTCGAGATTCTTGTGTGGGTACGCGTTGCCAACGTAGAGGAGGTAAGGGTGAGGGGAGAGGGAACGGGGAACAGGGGGCAGTGAACAGGGAACAGTGAATAGTGAACAGGGAGAAGGGGAGAGGGAGGAGGGGAGAGAAGTTACCCCTTCGTACACCACGTGGATTTTATCCTCTGGCACCCAGGGGAAGAATTTCAGGATCGAGGATTTGGTGTAGTGAGAGACAGCGATGATCGCGCGTGACCTCCGCAGGGCATTTTGTAGCACGAGCTTGTACCCGAGCCGCTTGAGAGCAAAGATCAATGGACTACGGGTTGTAACTTTTGCCGAGCGTGGTTCCTCAAGCATTATGAGATCGTGAATCGTGACTACAAAGTGCGTTCGTAAAATCAGTGGCACGTTCCAATGTGGGAAGAGGATAAGATCAAGGCGTTCGCGGTCCATCTTCCATGGCAACAAGAGCTGTTCCCTGAGTGTGTACCAGTGAGTATTCGTGACCCTGTACTCAATTTTTTCTCCCGTTCCCTGATCACTAATCCCTGTTCCCTGTTTCCTGTTCCCTAATTTTTGTCCGTTCTCTTTAACGAATAAAACAATACGGTGCTTGTGCTGAAGTTGCGCGAGCTCGCGCGCGAGCTCTTCAACATAACGCCCAAGACCGCCACCTCCCACGATAGGACCCAACATCCTGGCATCTATTCCGAGTTTCATATCGCAATTATACCAAAAAATCCTCCATTTGTTTGGAGGATGTCCACAAGCGGCGGTAGTCGGAGGTCGGTTATCGGATGTCGGCAGTTGGAAGTCGGATGTCGGAGATCGGTAGTCAGGAAGAGCAAGAATGGAAAACAGCCAGAGTTTGTTCCGCGGCGAGTTTCCAGGTAAATGAGCTTGCGCGGTTGAGTCCGCGTTGTATTAGTTGAGATGTCAGCGTTGAGGAACCGATAAGTCCGCGCAGCGCCTCGGAAATGTCGCGGCTGTTGTAGGGGTCAATGTAAATCGCGGCGTCTCCTAAAACTTCTGGCAATGAGGATGTGTGTGACGTGATGACTGGAGTGCCGCACGCAATTGATTCAAGCGGTGGTAATCCAAAGCCTTCATAAATAGAAGGCCACACCAGAACTTCGGCAGAGCGATAGAGAGCTGGTAAGTATTCGTGTTGTACGTATCCAAGCTCGTGAACCCATCCTTGGGTGTCTCGCTTCCACAATCTACGGCGCAAATTATGTGATTTCCATCCCCATCCTCCCGCGATCACAAGGTGAAGATCGTCGTGGGTCCGCTGTCTGTATTCCAAAACTCCCTCAACCAAAGCGATAAGATTTTTTCGCGGTTCGATGGTGCCAACAAATAGCGCGAATCGTTTTGGTAGCTTGAGACGTGATCGCACGCCGTGATCTTGCGCGCGCATAGTAGGGCTCATGTCTGACGTGACACCATGGGGGATGATTGATACTCGACCGCGATCGGTGCCAAAGCAACGCTCAAGATCCTCCGCGGTAGATGTTGATGGGCAAATAATACGACTACTTTGCGCGATCAATTTTTCGGGTTGCACTGCCTTGTGCCAGAGTAACATCTTTTTGGAATAAAATTCTGGGTAGAGTTTCCACGAGAGGTCGTGAATAGTTAGCACGGTTGGGATATCGGTGGGAAGAACTGTGATATTGAGGTTGGGGAGAAAGATGAGGTCGATTGGAGAAGGAACGCGCCAGTTGATTGGCGGGTGCTTGAGCAGGAGAGAGCGCAGGTTAAGGAGTTTGTTGGGGATAGGGATGTGAAAAAAATTGTGAGAGGCAACCCCCCCTAGCCCCCCCTCCACCTTCGCCAAAGCTTCGGTGGACAGGTTGGGAAGGGGGGGGATAGTTTTGCCGCTTGAAAACAAAATGTACTCATTCACGTTGTCGATTTCAAAAAGCGCGCGCAAAAGCTCCTGCGTGTATTGCCCCACGCCAGAAGGATTTGGTCGCGACATGTGCCTGGTATCCACCAAGATTCTCATACCCTCTGCTTCCATTGATTCCATTGTGTTTCCACAAACTCACGCATTTGTTTTTCAAACCTTTCGCGGGAAAATTGTTCCGCGTGTTTTTTGATCGCTGTTGGATTCCAAGCGTGCTCATCAAACCTCATCATCAGATCAGCAACTTCTTCCCAGATTTGTTCCTCGATAAACGATCCTGACAGTCCATCCACCACTGTTTCTTTCGCGCCGCCCTTGTTGTACGCGATGACTGGTCTGCCGGATGCCATTGATTCAACCGCGGTGATTCCAAAGTCTTCTTCTTGCGGATGAATAAACGCGAGAGCGTTTGCGTATAATTTTGCCTGTTGCTCATCAGGGATTCGGCCAACGAATTCAACGTTTGAGTTTGCCATGCGTCGAAGATCCTCCTCGACTGGACCCGAACCAAAAATCTTAAGCGGCACGCGCAAACGGTTGGCGGCTTGAATGACCAAGTCGTATCGTTTGTAGGCAACAAGCCGACCGCCAGTTAAGAAATAAGTTTTGGGTTCATCTGAAATTGAAAAACGTTGAGTGTCCACTGGCGGATGGATAACGTGCGCTTCGCGACGGTAGTATTTTTTGATACGACCGCGTACTGTCTGCGAGTTTGCGATAAAAATATCCACTCGGTCCGATGCCGTGTTATCCCACACTCGTAATCTAGAAAGTATTGGCGGCAAGGCTCGCTTTACAAAACGCGGCACGCGCAACTCCTCGACATAGCTGTGCGTGTCGCTCCACAAGTAACGTGTTGGTGTGTGGCAGTAGCAGATGTGCAACGCGTCCGGTCGAGTGATAACGCCCTTGGCAAACGCGGAAGTGGACGAGAGTACGACATCGAAGTTTGAAAGATCATAATGCTCCGTTGCCGTTGGCATTAGCGGGAGGTACCACTGGTACTTGCGTTGCGCGAGAGGGAGGTGTTTCAAAAAGGATGTTCGAATGTCGCGGTCTTTGAAAGATGGAAAAACTTTCTTATCAAACAAAAGAGTGTATATGGGGGAGTCAGGCCACAGGTCACTAAAAACCTGCAACACTTTTTCCGCCCCGCCGTTTTGCATTAGATAATCGTGAACAAGGGCAAGCTTCATAAGTATCACGATCCTATCAATGAATTCGCACTTTGCCTAGATTAACTCGCTCCCTTTTTTGAAATTACCACCAGTGGGGTTTTGAGCAGGATATAAAAATCCATCCATGGGTTCCAGTGTTCAATGTAGAAAGTGTCCAGGCGGACTTCATCGTTAAAGTCCAGGTCAGCGCGACCGGAGATTTGCGCCATGCCAGTGATGCCTGGTTTTACTGTCATCACTTTTCGTTGCTCTGGTTTGTACTTGTCGACTTCCTCTGGCAGGTGTGGGCGCGGTCCCACAAGGCTCATGCGCCCAGTGAACACCAAAAATAATTCGGGCAGTTCATCAATTGAAGTTTTGCGGATGAAGCGACCAACGCGCGTGACACGAGGGTCGTTTTTAATTTTGACAAGCGGCGTGCCCTTGCGAGTGTCTAAATCCGCGAGCTGTGTGTATCGCAGTGTGTGCGTGCGCGGAATCATGGATCTAAACTTAAAATAATGAAACGGCTTTCCATTTTGCCCCATGCGAGCGGACAGTGAGCCATCGTCGAGTTTTGAAAAGAAAACAGGTCCGCGCGTGTCCGTCTTAATTGCGATCGCGGCTATTGCCATGATCGGGGAAGTGAGCAAGATAAGAACGCTCGAACCCACAACATCAAACAGGCGTTTGTAAATTGCTCCCCAGCCATCGAGCGGAGTTTTTTGAACTTCGATGATTGGGATTCCTGCGTGCATGTGAACTATCGAGCGTCCTACGGCGGTAGTGAAAAGATCAGCGCAATATCGGAAATCCAGATGTTCCTGGTCGGTGAATGTGATTAGCTCAATGGTCTGCGCGCGTGGCGCTTCTGGATCGGCAAGTACGACCTCGTCGAGATCGTCATCCTTTTTCATTCCTCGTAAACGACCCGCGACGCTTTTATTAAACTCTTTGAAATGTCCAACGACCCTAAAACCAAGCCGAGGCTTTTTGCTGAATTCATCAATCAGCGTATTGGCCGTTGTCGTGTTGCCAATCACAACGATTCGGTGCACGCCAATTCCAAAGTGCAAAAGTGAACGTTGAAGCGCGCGCACGACAAGTCTCGAGATTGCGACAAACACAATCGCGAACGCCCACGCGGCAAGCGCGATGAAGCGTGATTCAAAAAGTACGCGAGAAAAAAATGAAATCGCCAGCACTACGGCCATTGATGCGGAGACAGCGAGCGCGACGCGAGTGAGCTCGTTCGTGATTGCTGTGCGTCGTGTGCTGTAGAGGTTCGCGACGGCAAAGACGATCAGGAATACAAGCGCCATTGGCGCGACGACTTTGAGATATCCTTGGAAGGTGAGGTGAAAAATAACTGGGCGGATCGCTGTGAAAGACGGATGGAAGCGTGATGAAAAAGCGACCATTGCCGCGGCAATGAGAGCAAAGAAATCGATGGGCACTAATGCAAGGGTGAAAGAAAGTTCTGAACGTTTCATAGTGGTGTTATCCTATCAAAATTGATTGACATTCGCCAGATGTTTTGCTATCTTTTCTTCGTTCACAGGGCGGCCGGGCGGTTACGACAGTAGGTGGTCGGTAGTTAGTAGTCAGTAGTCGGAAGGAGGAAAGAGGAAGAAGGAAATCGGAAGTGAGGACAATTTGTCTTCCGCCGATTTCAGGTTTCCCCTCTCCATTTTCCGACTACCGACTACTAACTACTGACTACCGCTGTTGAGGAAAGTCCGAACACTCATTTGCGTCGCAAGACGTGATGTAAAAGCAAGTCGCTAACGGCGACCAGGTATACGAATCAGGGTTCGTGGAATTGGAGAAATCTGTTCCATGGTTCCTGAATCCAAGCCTAGGGAAAGTGCCACAGAGACTATACTAGGACTAGCAGTGGTCAGTGGTAGGTTATCGGTTGTCGGAAGGAAGAAGGAAGACAAAATGTCTCCACCTCCGACTACTGACTACTAACTACTGACTACTGCTGGTTCGAAAGGTGAAAAGTGAGGCGGTGTTGAGCAATCAGCTACGTCTCTTGCCCCATGGTGACATGGGTGCGTGGAAAACCCTTGCTGGTGAAAGAGCAAATTAGGTAGCTCGCTTGAACCGTTCAGCAATGAACGGGCTAGATAGATTATCGCCTCCCCAGGGTTTTCGGCTCTGGGAAGACAAAATTCGGCTTACAGACCGATCCTGTGAACACCAAAATCCACCCACGAACGGGTGGTTTTTGGTTGACTTTTTGGTCAAAATAGGCTATTCTCGTCGGTCAAAAGCTGTTGGAAACGCGGCTTTTGAGGAACCTTTCAACCAAGGAGAAACAGTGATGACGACGATGAACGAGACACTTTCGGCTCGTTTCGCGCGGCGCTTCGCTGGGTTCTCACGGAATCCAGGCGAGAGCCTTCTTCCTCCGTTCGTGGAGGCAGTAGACAGGTTCGTCGAGCTGGTGCGCGAGTCGCAGGTTGTGGTGGTTGCGGCGCCGACCGGTGCGGGCAAGTCCACCATCGCTCCGCTTGCCCTTCTGAAGGCAGGATTCGCCGGCAGAAGAATGATCGGCGTAACCCAGCCCCGCAGGCCTGTTGCTCGCAACCTCGCAAAGTGGGTTGCGCACCTTGAAGGATCAAAGCTTGGCGAGGTCGTTGGATACCAAATTGGGCAAGAGCGATCCGGGGAGGTGGTGCAACTCAAGTACATGACCGAAGGCATTCTGCTAGCGGAGCTCCACAGTGACCCGCTTCTGCGAAGGTACTCGGTCATCGTGCTGGACGAGGTGCACGAGCGGTCAGTGTTCCAAGACCTGCTCATCGCGCTTTCGAAGTCGGTCCTGACCAAGCGGTCAGACCTCAAGCTGATCCTCATGTCCGCGACCATTGACGCGGAGCGCTTCAGCCGACACTTTAACAACGCTCCCGTCTTCAGGGTCGAGGGTCGGCAGTACCCGGTCGAGATTCGGTACGCGCCCCGTGACTCAGGTGGCGTTAAGGAGACGCTGGAGTGGTGTGCCGCGAAGGTCAATGAGATTCTTCGCAGTGGTGAGCGTGGTGACATCATCACGTTCTTGCCTGATCTTGACTCGATCAGGAAGGTCGAGAAGTTTCTCTCTGAGATGGGTCACGAGACTGGAAGCAATCTGCGAGTCGTGTCGCTGTATGGCGCGCAGGATCCTGATGAGCAGGAAGACGCGCAGAGACCAAGCGACCGTCGCCGAGTGATCCTCTCGACCAACATCGCGGAGACAGGGCTCACTCCAGTGGGCGTTGTCTTCACTGTTGACAGCGGTCTCATCAAGCAGACCGAGTACGTCGACGCGAGCATGTCGGCTCTTCGGATCGTCGAGCACTCGAAGGCAGGGTGCGATCAGAGGGCGGGACGTGTTGGGCGAACTCAGCCTGGCGTGTGCTTCAGAGCCTACACGCGGGAGAATTTCGAAGCTCGCCCTGCGTTCACTGCGCCAGAGATCCAGCGCACAGCACTCGATCAAGTGCTTCTCAAGGTCATGTGCCTTGGGTACGCGTTTGATGAGGTGAAGACGCTCGAGCTCATGGACCCTCCCAGCGCGAGGAATTGGAAAGACGCGCGAGAGCGTCTGATCCTGCTGAGCGCACTCGACCATGACTGCAACGTGACCGATGACGGGCATCTGATGGACTCGTTCCAGACAGAGCCGATTGTTGGTCGCTTGTTGCTCTCGGGGTACGAGCAAGTGGTGACCGTTGCCGCGTGTCTCTCTGCTACAAGGTCGCCCTTTGTGCGTCCAAGTGGCAAGGAGGACGAGGCAGACATGGCGCATACCGCGTTCAAGGAAGAAGGGTCGGATCCTCTCACCGCACTCAATGCGTGGAATGCCTGGGATGCTACTGGTGGCGACCACGGATGGGCGCGCGACAACTATCTCTCCAGCCGAGCGCTGGATGAGATGGACCGTCTGCGCGTTCAGTTTCGAAAGGCGATGGAACGCAGTGGGGTGGAAGTCACCTCGGGCGATGCCGCTCAGGTGCGTAAGGCAATTGCCGCTGGGCTCATCGTCAACATCGCGTTTGGTAGGGGAAAGCAGTACTCGTGCTGTGGGCGTGATGACGCGTTCATCCACCTCGGCTCCGTGCTGTTTGGGGATGATGGTTCTCCTCCCTTCCTCGTGTGCCAAAGGGTCGTGGAAACCACTCGCGTCTTCATGCGTGGGTGCCACAAGGTTGAGAAGGAGTGGTTGGGGGAACTGATCCCAGAGGGGTTGTGCGAACACAGCTGGGATTTCGTGGATACTGACCCGGATTACGATTCGCTCGTGTTGCGTCAGACTCGCTCCTGGAACGGAGTGAAGATCGCCACGCGCGACCACACTGACCTTCCCGATTCCGCCAAGCCCGTTGTGGTGGACAGGCTCATGGCAGATATGCTCATGGGCCATGGGTTCCATCCAAGCCACGGGGCTAACTATCGGGTCAGGATGGTGATTCGCGAACAGCTCAAGCGTTTTGACCCGTATTTGTCAGGATGGTCGGTCGTAGAAACCGCGATGCGCGCGTTTCTGGCGCAACGCGTGGAAGCGATCAGAACCGTCAGTGAGCTCATGGCCACTGACCTGACAATGACGGCCGGGCAATTCGTTAGCGAGGAGATCTCTCAAGAGATCGAGCGTCAAGCCGCGCAGAGGCTGGAAGAGCAGAAGGCGCGTGAGCAGGAAGAGGCGCGGCGCAGGCAAGAGGAGGCCGCACAGCGTGCCCTGCTTGCCGCTCGATTCCAGGCTCTGAACGCAAGGCTTGCCGCAATCGGCGGCAAGCGTCTGCTCAAGACGTGGGACGATAAGGGTCTTGTCGAATCGGTTGAGTGGATGGTCAGGCCAACCACCTATAGCACGGTTGAGAATGTGAGCGAACGGTTGGACAAGTTTGAGGCTTTGGTCATTCGACTGGAGGCGTCTCAGTCTAGCCGTTTCGAAATGACCGCGCTTGGGCGTGACGAGGTTCTCTCGCAGTACCCAAATTGTCCAATGTGCGGCAAGCCGTGGGACGAGAAGTTGGGATGCGATGGACCGCACAACGCGCGACGGGTTGTCCCATTGGGTGACGGCCGCCGCACGTGGCTCATCGCGGAGTTCGTTACCAACCGCGGGGACGCAGTTGCAAGTGTAGGGATCTTGTCGTCCTCTCGCGTTGAGCTCGCGTTCAGGCGCGAGGAAGGCGAGGCGTGGGACGGACGCACGTTCAAGCGGCTTGAGATCAAGTTGCACGCGGCGATTCTCCCAGAGAGCCTCGTTGGTTCTCGGGACGCGATCGTTGAGACGCTTGCGGAACTGCGTGAGGCAAAGGAAGCGCACGAGCGAGCGCTTGCACAGCTTGAGGAAATCAAGAAGGGAGTCGCGGGCGGAAGCGTGGTGATTCTCTTCGTGCGAATAGACAAGAAGAGTGGCAGACCGTATGCCATTTACAACGCGAAGAGATATGACGCAGAGTTTGGGGACTGGCCGACCAAGGAAGGTCGCTGGTTCTGCAGACTCAAGCCAGAGACAAGCCTCGTTGGTAACTCGATGATCCTTGAGCGCGAGGCTGGAAGTTTCGCCGCGCGCGAGGAGATTGAGGAGCTACGAGGCGCCATTAGTGAATTGTTCGAGGGGATCCCTCAAGATCTCTTGAACTGACAGACGTGACCCCGGGTTCGCACACGACGTGCTGGACCCGGTTTTTAATTTAAAAAACAGGCGGCTGCCTGTTTTTGTCTATTTTATAATTTTACTCCGATCTTCTCGCGCACCTCTTCCATCTTTTTGCTTGCGATGGTCTTTGCGCGCGACGCGCCGTCGTCAAGGATTTTGAGGAGCGCGTCTGGGTGGTCTAGGTACCCACGAATTTTTTCTTGAAGCGGTGACAGGAACGCGGTGGTTTGCGCGGCGAGATCGATCTTGAAGTCTCCATACCCTCTGCCCGCGTATGAGTTTTCAATCTCCTTGACCGTCTTTCCTGTGACCAGCGACATAATCGTAATGAGGTTGGTGATCCCTGGTCTGGATTCGTTGAATCGAACAGTGCCTTGCGAATCTGTCACAGCCGCCTTTATTTTTTTCAGGACAGTCTTTTCGTCATCCATGATCGAGATGTAATTCTTTTCGCTCGCCGCCGACTTCGACATCTTTTTTTCAGGCTCATCAAGCGCGGCAATACGCGCGCCCTGCTTGCGGATTTCTGGCTTGGGCACAATAAACGTCTTGCCAAATTGTTTATTGAATCTCTCCGCGATATCACGCGCGAGCTCAACGTGCTGTTTCTGATCATGCCCAACTGGCACCACGTCCGTGTCATATAAAAGGATGTCAGCGGCCATGAGTACCGGATAATCGAAAAGCCCGACCGAAACACTCTCGCCCTTGCCCTTGGCCTTATCCTTAAATTGCGTCATGCGTTCCAGTTCTCCCATGCGTACCATGCAATTCAGAATCCACGCGAGCTCGGTATGCTCGCTCACGCGCGACTGTTGAAAGAGAAGTGTCTGTTTTGGATCTATCCCAGCGGCAAGATAGGTTGCGGCCGCGAATAAAATATTTTGTCGCAACCGCGCAGGATCCTGCGTCACTGTGATCGCGTGGTAGTCAACGACAAACAACAGGTTTTCATTGCCAGTGGTTTGGAGTCCGACCATTGGTTCAATGGCTCCGAAATAATTACCGATGTGGAGGATTCCGGAAGGTTGCAGAGCAGTAAGGATTCGAGACATATGTGGAGGGCTGCAAGGTTATCAAGGTTGTCGAGGTTATCGAGGTGGTCAAGGTTGTCGAAGTTGGGAAGGGAAGGAAGAGTTAGGACATTGAGTGATTACGACGAATACTGAGAATGAATTCATTTAACAGGTAACCAGTTTTTCGTCGTTGCGCTTCTAGAGAGGTGTATTGCTCTTCACTAAAATAACTCAAATCAACGGAAATCTCAATAAGGACGGCGCATTCTTGGAGCGAACCATCACTAATATTTAGGAAGCGGAGAAAGTCTAGATGTGAACGCTTTGCTCTTCCTTCAACGATATTTGTTTCAACAGAGACAGCGGCTCGTCGGAGCTGTGAAGTGATCCCATAGCGTTCATTAGTTGGGAAATGATCCGTAAGACGATACACAAGTAACGTGAAGGCGTGAGCTTCCCTCCACACAATAAGTTCATGATACGGCTGTATTTTCTTTTCCATATTTCTTCTCCTCCCTCGATAACCTCGATAACCTTGACTACCTTGATAACCTCGATAACCTTCCTCTACACCTCAATCACCACAGGCAAAATCATCGGCCTACGTTCTGTTTTCTTAAACAAGAACTTTCCAATCTCATCTCGAATCTTATCGCGAGTGTATTTTGGATCAGATCCACTCTTTGGGTCAGAGTCAACAAGAATCTTGCGCACTTCCTCTCGCGTCGCGCGAATCAATTCTTGCTGGTCTTTCATGAAGATAAAACCTCGGCTGATAATGTCCGGGCTCCCAACAAGTTTGCCAGTACGTCTTTCCAACTGAACGACTACCACAACCATTCCGTCCTCGGCGAGCACTTGGCGATCGCGCAGTACCACTTGAGACACATCGCCCACGCCAAGGCCGTCAACGAATACGTAATCGGTGGGAACCTTATCGTTTGTCTGTATGCCATGACCTTTGTTGAACTCAACAATCTGTCCGTTGTCAACCACGAAGACGTGTTCCTTATCCATCCCCATTGAGTAGGCGACCTTCGCGTTTTCACGCAACAGAAAATGGTTGCCTTCGATCGGGATGTAATACTTCGGTTTGACAAGCGCCAGCATGAGCTTGATGTCTTCTTTTTTTGCGTGGCCGCCAGCGTGTACATCCATCATTTTGAAATTGATGACGTTCGCGCCTTTGCGGTATAGCGTGTCAGTGAGACGCTGAACAGAGCCTTCGTTTCCAGGGATTACAGATGAGGAGAAAATTATCGTGTCAGTTTCTTGTACGCGTATACTGCGGTGCTCATTGTTGGCAATGCGATTTAGCGCCGCGTTTTTTTCACCTTGCGCACCAGTGCAAATCAGAACGACTTTGTTATCTTCGTACGCGTCCATCTGTTCTGGTTTGATGAGCGTTGATTGGTTGCACTTGATGTAGCTCATCTGTTTGGCGATCTCAACGTTGGTGCGCATCGAGTACCCCTCGATCGCGACTTTTTTACCAAGACGTTCAGAGGACTCGATCACTTGTTTGACGCGAGAGAGGAGTGAAGCAAACGTGCCGATGATTACACGGCCGGGCGCTTTTTCAATGATTTGCTCGAGCTCGTCGCCGATCACTTTTTCTGAAACTTGATGACCAGGATGGTTGGAATTGGTGGAGTCTCCCATAAGACACAGCACGCCTTCTTTTCCAAGAGAAGCAATGCGTTGGAAGTCGGGGGAGTCTGCGCCAGAAGGGTTGAAATCAAATTTCCAATCGCCAGTATGGCACACGCGTCCAACAGGTGAGTCAACAACGATTCCAACCGAGTCTGGGATGTTGTGATTGATGTGGAAGAAGGAGACGGTGAAGGAACCCAGTTTCAACACGTCATCAACTTTTGTAACTTTTACATTGAGCTGGTGTGTGTGGAAATCTTCCTGCCGGCGTTTGATAATTGCCGCGGCCATCGGAAGCGCGTAAATGGGCGGGTTGCCGATGTTTGGGACAGTGTGTGGAATTGCTCCGATGTGATCATAATGTCCATGAGTGATGACGACGCCACGGATATTTTTTTCCTTTCCGCGAAGGTAGCTCATGTTTGGAATGATGTAGTCAACGCCTGGCATATCTTCATCGGGGAACTGAAGCCCCATATCAATGATGACAATGTCATTTTTGTATTCAACGAGCGTGCAGTTGCGGCCGACTTCTTCGCATCCGCCAAGGACGATGACGCGCAGGGCGTCGCCTTGTGGGGAATGGAATGTTTGGACTTGAGGCTGAGGTTGGTTAGTGACAGGGGCGCCGGTCGCTCGCGCTGGATTGTGGTGGCTGTCTTGAGGTTTGTGAGAGCGGAAAATTCGTCCGCGGAATTTAGGTTTGCCACCTCGTGGAGGATGACCTTGTGGTTTACGGGGTTGTTGTGGGGGCATAATGAAAAGGAAGGGTTAGGAGGGTTAGGAGGGGAAGGAGGGTTAGGAGGGGAAGAAGGGTTAGGAGGGGAAGGAAGAGGACTGTAGCCCCAGGCTTTTCCGCCGAAGGCGGATCCGCCTCTGGCGGAAGCCTGGGTGCGTTTTGGAGAGGATGTTAAATTGTGAAAGGACTGGAACACTCGAGAGAACGTGATCTTTTTGGAGCCCATCATTGGTGGGCTGTGAAAAAACCGCGTTAGATTTTACCTTGCCATTCTTCGAAAAAGTGATTCAGATATTCTTCCATGAACGCGTGGCGACCTTCCGCGAGTTTTTTCGCGGTCTTGGTATTCATCCGATCTTTGAGCAGTAAAAGTTTTTCGTAAAAGTGATTGATGGTGTGGCCATTGTCGTTGAGATAGGCTTCCTTGTTTGTGTGGAGTGTCGGCTTTACTTCTGGATCATAGATAAGCCTGCCTTTGCTTCCGCCATACGCGAACGTCCTTGCTATCCCAATCGCGCCCATTGCGTCGAGTCTGTCAGCGTCTTGAACGATCTGTCCTTCCAATGTTGTCATTGGAGTATTTACTCCAGCCCCCTTGAACGACAGCGTGGCAATGATTGACGCGACGTGATCGATAATTTGTTCCTCAACTCCCTGCGACGTTAGTATTTCTTTTGTCTTTCTTGGTCCCACCGTTTCATCGCCATCGCACGTTTTCCAATCAGCAATATCGTGCAAAAGTGCCGCGAGCTCCACCACGAATTCATCAGCGTGTTCTTCTCGCGCAAGACGCAACGCGGTGTTTCGGACTCGTAGCGCGTGATACCAGTCATGACCCGAACCATCGTTTTGTAGAGTTTCGCGCACGCACTTCTGAACCGAAGTTAGAACGTCGTCTTTGGTCATAAGTTGGTGACTA
>JAGVQB010000024.1 GCA_020051955.1 bacterium
CAGAGCGCCGAGGCGGTTGTCCCCGCCCCCGAGCTCGTCGAGGCGGTCGACGAGCAGGTCGCCTAGCCCATGTGGGGCTAGGCGACCAAACGGGGCAACGTACGAGGGCGAGGATGAGAACCATACCGATGGTTCATCCTCGCCCAGCCCTGATAGTACAGAAGCAGGGTTGAGGGGTGAGGGGAGAGGGTTGAGAGAAGAAGGAAGAGAGAGAATCAATTGCTCGAACACTCCGAGCGAACGATGCTCCCTCCACCCTCTTCCCTCACCCCTCTCCCCTCACCCCTCACCCCTCACCCCTCCCCTCACCCCTCCTGTCCTGCCAGGGCCTCAAAACCCACTCTCTCCCAAATTGAGAGGATCAAAAACACGCCACTTCGATGGCGCGTTTTTGTAGTCCCGGGTCTTGGTGGACCCGACGGGACTCGAACCCGTAACGATTGATGTTAAGCCAATCGAGGTTACCATTTACCTCCACGAGCCCATAAACCCGGGATAAAATAAAACCCCTGCACAAAAAGGTAGGGGGTTTATTTAACATCAATCTTTGGAAATAATCCTCGATTGGCATTTCCATTCAAACAGTTTTTTTCTATCTTGTCAAACCAAATCTGTGGAAAACTAAACCAACCCTCTCATCACATCCCACGTCTCACCCGCTGTCTTATCCCATGAAAACTCCGCGACGCGGTGCTTGCCTTTTTCAATCAACGAATCTCGCAAAGTGCTGTCTCTCGCGATCTGCTCAAACGCACGCGCCCAGGCTTCTGGACTTTCTGGCGGAACAAACAGCCCAGCATCGCCAACGACTTCGCGATGAACAGGAATATCAGATGTAATTAGTGGCGTACCACTTGCCATCGCGTCTAGGTTGGGGATACCAAAACCTTCATACCAAGATGGGAACACATAGGCGGTTGCCGTGCGCATAAGCTCTTGCGCCTCATCGTTTGGCACATACCCCAGCTCGCGAATCTGATCCTTGAATGGCGATAGCTCAATGTATTTTTTGATCTCCCCGTATCCAAATCCAGGCGAGCCAACAAGCACGAGCTCAAACGGATCTCCCACCCCGCGACGGCTCTTGAAAAGTTCAAACGCGCGGATGAGCGTTGTGATGTTTTTCTTTTTCTCAAGCCGCCCGATGGTGAGGAAAAAGGGGTGGGGGGTGAGGGGTGAGGGAAGAGGGAAGAGGGAGGAGGGAGCAAGATGAGTGACAACGATTCTCTCGTCCGGGACTTTATAAATCTTAATCAGGTCGTTCTTGGTGGTCTGGCTTGGCACGAGAATCTTTGTTGCTTTTTTTACTGCTGACTTTGTCGCGCGTCGTAGACGTCCTCGCACGGTTGGATGATATAGATCCGGTCGGCGAACAAAAGCGAGGTCGTGAATTGTTGTCACGGTTGAACGCGGACACACCAATGGAAGCCCTTGACCCGGTACAAACAAAACATTCGGGGGACGTCGCAATATCTCCCAACCAACGCGCAAGCTCATCCATCCCCGCCTGGGAGGCCACGCGAGCACGCGCTCTTCCCAGCCCGCGGGCAAATCAGCCAACGCGCCGACAAGCGGCTTGTACGTATATAAAACAACGCGCTCATTTTCCAAAAGCGCGTGTTTCATCATTGCTTGAATCAATTGAAAAGAATACTGCTGGACTCCTGTCATGTGTCCCTGGTCTGGAATCCACGCATCAATTGCGTAGACGGTTTCTTTCGTTGAAGGAACGAGGAGGTTTAGGTTGGAATCCATAAGGTTATGACGTAAACACGCTTCGCTTGTATGCTTCAAGATTCTCAAGCGCGATGCCGGTTCCCTTTGCAACGCACTGTTGCGGATCCTCCGCAACGAATGTTGGCACGCCTGTTGCCTCCGCGATAAGCGTATCAAGACTGCGTAGCATCGCGGAACCGCCTGAGAGCACAATCCCCTTGTCCATCACATCAGCGGAAAGTTCCGGTGGAGTCTTGTGCAAAACCTCTTTGACTGTGTTGACGATGCACTCCAGCTCGTTTTGAATCGCGGCCGTAACATCATCAGACGTTACCTCGATAATTTTAGGAAGTCCTGTCACCATATCACGCCCTTTCACTTCCATCGCGAGCTTATCTGGCAAATACATTGCCGCGCCGATTTGAATTTTAATATCCTCTGATGTTCTCTCCCCTATCGCGAGACCATACTTGCGACGAATGTACTCTGAAATCGCGGCGTCAAACTTCACGCCACCGACGCGCACAGACTCGGACGCGACAATCCCACCCAACGAAATAACAGCCATCTCTGCCGTGCCTCCTCCGATGTCGATAATCATATGGCCAGAAGGTGAACCGATAGGAATGTTCGCGCCGATCGCGGCCACAATAGGCTCTTTAATAATGTAAGCCGCCTTCGCGCCTGCGGCGAGCGTAGCGTCAATGACAGCTCGTCGTTCAACTGAAGTAATACCTCCAGGCACAGCAACCATCACCTCTGGACGAAAAAGCCGCACGCCACCCAACGCTTTATTGATAAAGTAACGTAACATCGCCTCGGTCGTGCGATAGTCAGCGATCACACCGTCTTTGAGTGGTCTGCGTGCAACGATCGTATCGGGCGTGCGACCAATCATGTCTTTTGCCTCCTTACCAACCGCCAAAATCTTCTTGTCGGTATATGACACAGCAACCACTGATGGCTCATGAATAATAATTCCTCGTTTAGGGACGTAAACGAGGACTGTTGTGGTGCCGAGATCTATACCGATTTTTTTGTTGAACATAGTAGAAGGTGGGGAGGTGGACATAACCACCTTACCACCTCGTTCACCTTCCCACCTAAAACTTCACCCCCACCTCAACGTCTTGATCCAAAATTGTGTTCAAGCGATACGCATCATCTCCCCACTGGTTCGAGTCCTCACCGGGTATCGCGCGCGTCACATTCTTATCAAAATTCAGGTCGAGCGTCAACGCATGATTGCGCGCGCCAGGCTGTTTGAGAATGGTTAGATCGTACTCACCTTCTTTGATCGCGTCGATAACTTTTTGCGAAAGCTTAAAATCAAAACTCAACGTGTGTTCATCCCCTGGCTCAATGGATGTGAACGCGCCAAAAGTTTGCATTCCAGCGTCTTCAAAAACATCGACCGTCCCTGGAGCGCCAGATGAATCTTTTGTGCGATCATTTACGAGTGTCCCTTGCGCGCGAACAAACTCGCTCCCAAGTGGGACAAGCACACGTGTGTATGTTCGATATCTTGTTGTCTTCCAGTCAAACGTCCCCGTGTGTTTGTAAGTGATATCAACACGGCCAACCCACTCACCTGAATCCGCTCGCGCGATCGAATACGTGATCGCGCGATCAACGACTGGATCTGATTTTAAACTCGCCAAATTCGCGTCAACCACCATAATCACATCAGAAGTCGTTGGCGCAATAACGCCTCCAAAATTTTCCCGCGCGATCATGCGCTCTACAGCCTCGTCCTGGCTGTAAAGGAGCAATTGTTTTTCCCTCAGCGCGCGTTGTGTGGCGAACGACACCTCTTCCCACTGAAGAAACGGAAGCGCGTACAAACGCGTCTTCATCTCGTTGATGAGATCAGAAAGAATTTCTTTGCGTTGCGCCTCAGGCAGACCATCTTTCGCGTAACCATATTCCACTTGATATTCGAGCAAGTCCGCGACGTTATCCTTCGTAAACGTCTGCCCGCTAACTGTGATTGGACCAGTAATCGCGAGGAGATCAGCTGTGTATGTTGGCGTGAACGCGATCACGTTATCAATTTGTGAAGATGTTGGGATACCTTCCGCGG
Organism: bacterium; assembly: GCA_020051955.1. Taxonomy (GTDB): domain Bacteria; phylum Patescibacteriota; class Patescibacteriia; order UBA9934; family GWF2-40-263; genus JACRJW01. The sequence goes on from JAGVQB010000024.1 coordinate 3,800, forward strand.
AACCCAGAAGCGCGACCTCGGACAAAAATAGCTCGATGGATTTTTGCGTGGAGATAGCGAAATCTGGCGACCAATTCGCATCGCGGAAAAACCATTTGGTTGCCTGGTTGTATCGAACTAATGGCTCGGGCGCTGTTGTGGTCACAAGACCCGCTGCCGCGCTATCAAGCGCGTAGACGTCAGCTGTTTCAAGCGATTGAATGTCCCCCCCGTAAGTCCGCAAAACACCATACGACCCAATGAATCCACCGCCTGGGCGCAGTTCGTCGTTGTTGAGAAAAAGAAGTAAGTTAATCGAGGGATCTGAAAGCCCTGCAAAAGCAGGAAGGATATGTGAGGCGACACGTAAAAATTCAAGCCGCGAACCGACACTGTCCAATTCCTTGCGCAAAGGTTCCAGCGCGTTCAAAACAGGACCCAGAGTAGCTTCCTTTAAAAGCAGATCGAGCTCTGTTTTTGCGAGTTCAATATGCGAGGCGAGTAGATCAAAATCTCTGGCAGAACCAGCAAGACGATCGAGAATCGCGCGCTTTGTCTGTGTCGGCAAATCACCAAAAGTTATTGCTGGTGAAAGACCTTGGGAAACCCGCTCAAGATAATCTTTTGAAAGCCCGGACAATCGCATTAGATCGTTGCCAAGATCGTACATCGGCGACAGCGCTTGTGTAATCGCGCGTTGCGAACGAATTATGTCAACGGTTAGTAAAAGCTCGCGCCCCATTCCTGGAAACCAACCGATAGATTCCAAAATCGGCAAAGCATAGGTCGCGTGGTCAAGCGATTTTTGTGCTTGCGCTAGCGATTCGCTTGCCTGATCAAAAGCCAGATCAAGCGCTTGAGTTTTTGAAACGATAAGAGCATCGCGCGCCTCGAGTGTTTTATTGAATACAAAAAAAGAAGCACAGACGACTGACGTTGCCCAAAACAAAAGCACGACTCCAAAGAACACTAAAATTGTTCGTGGACTGCGAACGCGCGCGCGAAACCCTTGTTTGAAAAACCCTTGGGAATGACTCATGCAGGTAGTATACCTTACCCGCGTCAACGAAACCATCTACGAACTTCAGCACCTTTACGTTTCGCGCGCGCGAATGTTGAAAAACGTTTTTTTAAAATTGTCGGCGCGAGCTTACACGCGTCTAAAACAGCGCGACGACCAGTACTTTCAAAAAGCAACACATAAATTACGCGACCAATTTCATACGTAATAACCCACAGCCCAAAAAAGATAAGGTCCACAACGCGCAGATTCTTCTTGAGCAGTAGCCAATGATTACGTGTTGAATAATAACTACGCACAGTGGATTTATTTCGGCGGTTCGTAATCTTTTGCCAAAGCCCAACTTTTTCTGGGCAATACATACCTCGATAATGATACGCGACAGCGTCCGCGACATATAACGCGTCCCAACCCAAATGCTGTAACCTCCAAGCCAAGTCAACATCTTCTTTGTACAAGAAAAAATCCTTGTCAAAAAACTCATCCTCAAACCGCGCGCTTTCAAGAGCTTGAGCGCGATATAAAACTAACGCTCCGCTGATTCCAAAAACCAATTCATCTTGATTGTACTGACCAGTGTCCATTTCCCCTGCGCCGCGATCAGTGAACGTACAATTTTTGTGAGCGCACAAACCCGTTGAATCAAAACGTTGCGAGCGAACTGTTTCTTTAAAAACCTCATCGCTCAAGTTTTCACCAAACGCTCTCATCAGTTTTCCTCCAACGCTTCCTACGTTTGGATTCGCGCGCGCGGCGCCAACAAGTTTCTCCAAAAACGTTGGTGTAAAAATGGTGTCCGGATTTGTAACAAGAACAAAACGATCTTCCAAATTATCTCCCCAATGTTCAATCGCGTAGCGAATGCCTTGATTATGCGCTGTGGAAAAACCTAGGTTGCGCGCGTTTCGCAAAAGCGTAACCTCTGGATAGTGTTCACGCAGATATCCTTCAACACCATCAGTGGAACCGTTGTCGATAATGAGCACACTGAAATCGCGAAAAGTCTGTAATGCGATGGATTCCAAAAGCTCTGGAAGAAATTTCATCTCGTTACAAACGACAACATTTATACTCACCGTTGGATACGCCATAAGTGTCACCATAATAACCGCGTTCCTCTCTCACTTCAAGTAACTTCTTGTCCTTATCTTGCCCCACCTTTGTCTCCCTGTGTCACCTTTGTCACCTGTGTCACCCCTTAATAATTCAGGTGGTGAGGTGGCAAGGTGGTGAGGTGGCAAGGTGGTGAGGTGGCAAGGTGGTGAGGTGGCAAGGTGGTGAGGTGGCAAGGTGGTGAGGTGGCAAGG
>JAGVQB010000019.1 GCA_020051955.1 bacterium
AAGACGATGAAGAACGAATACGAATCTCGTGCGAATATGCTAATTGGACAAAGACGATGAAGAACGAATACGAATCTCGTGCGAATATGCTAATTGGACGATGCTATTCGCACGAGATTCACATTCGCCATACAGCATATTAGCACGACATTCGCATTCGTTACCGTATATCAATGTAAATATGATCTTTCAACCTTGGAATGGTCTTGACCCAGAACGGGAAAAACTCAACGTTAACACTTGTCGCGATTCCATCGTTAATTAAAAGCGCGCGCACTTCTTCCTCTCCAAGCCCCACGAATCTGCCAACATCAAGCGCCTCGTTGGTTTGCGCGCTGATCGCAATGCCAGAGAGCACAACACGCACGTTCGCGTGCTGGGTTGTCTCATCGTAAAGAGCGACTTCCACACTCATCGCGTCAGCCCCGACCGAGGCAAAAGTCTGTCCCTGTCCAAGCGACTCATAAAGTTTTCTCACCGCGATCTCCCGCAACGCCTCTTTGTCGTAAAAAACCGCGGCTATTTTTAATGATAAGTTTACATCGTACTGCGCCGCTTCTGTCCCTGGTTCAATACTCACAACACGTTCAATCTCCTCAACAGAACTCGCGACCCCCGTGTATGTATCACCCACCTCCTCTTTCAACATCGCGAGAGCGTCACTAACAAGAGTGTTGGTAAGGACTACGACGCTCGCGTCGATTTCCTCTTTTAAAACAACCGCCACCTCGCTCACTCCTCCAGTGAAAGCTGTCGAACTCTGCGCGAACACTGACACCTGTCGCGCGGCAGATAAACCCGGAATCGTAAAACCTGTTGGTTGAATATCCCCCCCAGCTCCTGGCTCATCCGCGTACACCATAACGCTCACGCTTCCACCAGCTGGAACTGTCACGCCGTTTTTTAGACGGAACAACACACCCTCTGGGGACAACAAACGTGTATTTTCAACAAGCGGTTGGGCAAATGACAAATTGTTTGTGATAACTACCTCCCCCGTCGCGATGCCATCAATTTGTTTTTTTGATTCCCCGCTCGCCTGAAACGTCTGTGTCCTCCCAAGCGTACCAACCGCGATAGCGCCTCTCACATCTGTCTCCTGTGTTGGGTTTGGCAAAACGTCAGTTATAAACTCGGCGCCAAGAGGTGTCTGCGTGGAATTGATATGAATCACTGCCTGTACAGTGGACAGATATAAAATTGTGAGCAACGCCGCGGCAACAACGAACATGAACGTCACCGCGATACGTCGATACAACAGAAGCGGCACCGCTCCTGGCTCACCCAAGGGCGCTATCGGCACTTCACCTTTTTTAACGGTAATCCGTTTTTTTGAAATTTTTTTCACTGGCATAACAGGGTTAGTATACCATTCTCGGCTAATCTACGGAAACATTTTGTCTTCCAACAATCTGTGCGATCTCGCTTATCATTTGTTGAGATGGGGAAACCGAGTAATCAGTCTTGATCTTGCGCGTTGATCCGCCGGATTCCACCAACAAACAAACTGGTTTGTCGCCTGGATTCATTGTGAGGACTTCGCGCAAACGAGCGACCATTTCTTGCGTTGGTTTGCCTTGTAAAACAATTGATAACATCCCTCCAGCCGCCACCGGTGTCTCTTCTTCTTGCGCGGACGAAAGATCGTTGCGCAACGAAGAATCGATCCACTGCCCTTCTTTAAGCATGTTACGAACAGCAGGAAGCGTTTCCTCATCAACAACGATAAAACTATTTGCCAAAAGTTTTGCCTCCTCGCCCTCTCGCGCTGACACCTTAGCGGAAACCAAAAGTATCGTGCCTTCCTGAAGCATGGCGCGCGCATCCTTAAACACGCGCGGAAACACGATCACCTCTGTTTCTCCGCTAGTATCTTCAAGTCCGACAAACGCCATTGGCTCACCCTTTTTTGTTACGATCTGCTTTACCGATGTAACAACTCCGCCACAGCGGACGAACGCGCCGCTTTGAATGGTAGGAACAGACGCGCATGGAATTATCTCCGACCCGAACGCGGCGTGAAATGGTTCGAATGGATGTGAAGAAACGTAAAGCCCGAGCAATTCTTTTTCCCATGCCAAAAGCTCTCGCATTGATGCCGCTGGCGCCTCGCGTAATTGGATATTGTTGTCCATGATCTTTTGCGCGCCAACGAACAGACTTTGCTGATTGGAAATTTTTTCGCGCTCCGCCGCCTTATTGAACAACAAAATCCTATCCATGTTTTCCAACAACCGGTTTCGCTCCCCAAACCGATCAAGCGCGCCAACTTTTACCAATGCCTCCAGTGACTTTTTGTTGAACGCGCGATGTGAAACGCGCGAGACAAAATCTGCCAAGTCTTTGAATGGCCCACCAGCCTTACGCGACAGAATGATTGACTCAACGACCTCCGCGCCCAAGTTTTTAATAACCAATAGTCCGAAACGAATCTGCGTATCACTCATGTATGTAAAATCTTTGCGCGACTCGTTGATGTCGGGCGGCAAAACCTCAATTCCCATGCGCTCACATTCGTCAACTGCTTCCGCGATTTTTTCCAAGTCCGCGGACTCCGCTGTCATTAGCGCCGTCATATACTCGGCGGCAAAATTCGCCTTCATATACGCGGTCTGATACGCGATCATGCCATACGAGGCCGCGTGTGCCTTGTTGAATCCATACGCGGCAAACGGCTCAATGAGTTTCCACAATTCAAGCGCTTTGGATTTTGAAAGCCCGTGGTCCACAAACCCCTCGATCAATTTCACTTTCTGCTTTGCCATTTCCTCTGGAATCTTTTTTCCCATCGCTTTGCGCAATTTGTCAGCCTCCAGCCACGAGTACCCGCCCAAATGAATCGCGGTCAGCATCACGTCGTCCTGATAAACAAGTAGCCCGTAAGACTTCTGCAAAAAATTTTCCATTCTCGTATCCAAAAACTGAACCAGGGTTGGGTTGTGCTTTCTGCGAATATATTCTGGGATTGATTCAATTGGACCTGGACGGTACAAAGCAACCATCGCCATGATGTCCTCAATGCGCGATGGCTTGAGATCCATTAGATACTTTGTCATTCCCTCGCCTGAAAGCTGAAACACGCCCATTGTGTGGCCGCGCGCGAGCAGGTCGAATGTTTTGCGATCGTCAATAGGGATTCGCGCCAAATCAATCTGTATGCCTTTTACTGCTTTCACAAGCACAACGGCATCCCCCAAAATTGACAAATTGCGTATTCCTAAAAAGTCTATCTTCACCAACCCCGCCGCCTCAACAGATTTCATTTCGTATTGCGTGATGATTTTCCCCTCGCGCGTATCAATCTGCAGTGGCGTGTAATCAGTCAACGCGGTTGGTGATATTACCGCGCCAGCGGCATGAATAGACACGTGACGCGCGCAACCTTCGATTCTACGCGCAAGATCAATAATTCGACGCACGTTGGAATCCGTGTCGTATTTCTGTTTCAAGTCCTGCGACTCATTAAGCGCGCGGTCAAGCGTCATTGGGAAACCCTGGCTCCCCATTGGCACAAGCTTCGCGATAACATCAACGACTCCGTAAGCAAACCCAAGCGCGCGTCCAACATCGCGCACGCTTCCTCGCGCGAGCATTTTTCCAAACGTACAAATTTGAGCGACCTGTGTCTGACCATACTTCTCGCGAACATAATCAAGCACCTCGTCTCTGCGGTTGTCCGCAAAGTCAGCGTCAATATCAGGAGCAGATGGACGCTCTGGATTCAAAAATCGTTCGAACGGAAGTTGATATAGAAGTGGATCAATGGATGAAATTCCAACCGCGAAACTCACGAGCGAACCAGCGGCCGAGCCCCGTGTTGTCGTGACAATACCGTGATCCGATGACCAGGTGAGAAAATCCGCGACAATCAAAAAGTACGGACAAAACCCTTTCTGATCAATGATATTAAGTTCGTAATTTAGTCGATCGTTTTCCTCCGGCGTCAGTGGGCGACCACGCTTCTCCTCAAGGCGTGAAAACGCGCGAGCCGTTAGCACGCCTCGAAACGTCTCCCCTTCTGGAATAACAAACTGCGGAAAATTCCACGCGCCAAGTTTCAATTCGACATTGCACCTATCCGCGATCTTGCGTGTATTCTCTATTGCCTCTGGCACATCGCGGAACCTCTCCTGCATATACTCACCACTCACCATTGACGCGTCATAATCAAACTGGTTGATGCGATCAAAATGTTCAAGTGTCTTCCCACCCTTTATGCAATTCAAAATCTTCCACGCTTCAACGTCTTGCGGCTTGAGATAAAAAGTGTTTTTCGTCGCGACAAGCGGGATGCCGAGCTCGCGTCCAAGTTCGATGAGCTGAGCGTTCGTCGCTTCCTGCTCCGCGATCTCTGGTCGATCAACAAGCTCAAGAAAAAAATTGCCCTCACCGAAAGTCTCAACATACCACCGTGCGGCGCAACGAGCTTCCTCGATTCTTCCCTGCCGCAACAATTCATCAATTTCTCCTTGATACCCGCCAGAGAGCACTATCAATCCGCCCGCGTATCGCGAGATCAGCTCTTTGTCGATCCTGGGCTTGTAATAAAATCCCTCAAGAAAACCAATGGAAGAAAGTTGTAAAAGATTTTTGTATCCTTCATTGTCACGCGCTAAACAAACAAGACGATTTGGCCGCGCGTCAATATGCGCGCGCTTCAAATGTCTCCCCTCTTGCGCAACGTAAAAATCAACTCCGATGATTGGTTTGATGTCTGCCTCGATTGCTTTCTGATAAAACTCAATGGCTCCATACATCGCGCCGTTGTCCGTAAGCGCGACCGCGTTCGAGCCAAGATCCTTAACATGCTTCAAAATCTCCTTTACTTTAGGAAGGGCCTCTAAAAGCGAATAATGTGAGTGCGTGTGAAGATGGACGAAGTCTGCCATATCGACAATGAGCTTATCATTTTACCAACCAAATTCAAAACAGAGCTTGCGCTCTGTTTTACTTGCTTTATTCCTGCTCTTTTTTCTTTTTCTTCTTTTGCGCTGACACATCCATCCGTTTCTCAATCAGATATTCAACAGCCTTTGTGGCAGTGTGCACAATCGCTCCAAGCGCGGTGCTGGTGTTGTCGAACTTTTGGCGGATTCCTTCGAGCGTTTCCTGAACTTTACAAAAAGTGTCCTGCGCCGCGCGCATTGTGTCGTTCACTCGCTTGATTGTTGAGGCCGCCTGCCACAGGAGCCAGAACAACGCGGCCGTTAACCACAACGCGCAAAACGCGAGAACAATGAATAAAATATCAAGTGGTGAAAACATATTTACATTGGAGGATATTCGTAAAAAGATTTCGCGATATCTAATTCGGCTTCAAGTCCAAGTTCGGTAGCC
>JAGVQB010000044.1 GCA_020051955.1 bacterium
AGAAAAGGAATACATCAAGTTACACTCGGCCCAGCTCAGACTGTTTGACGGCGTGTAGTCAACCGATACCCCGCCAGCTTGCTGCGGGGTAGTTCATTACGCGCTCATGCTTGTTCTCCCGATTACAGTTGGGTGGTACAAGAATCGCGCGAATCACCAATGAAAAAGGCAAAAGTGCGAGTTTAAGACCTGACCCCCGCTCGTGGCCCCCGCTCGTTCACCTGACAATTTTTTCGTCGATCGTGAGAAAAATTGTCGTGTGCATTTTATTGTCGAAAGTTAAAGATTCCACAAGATAATTATCCCCAAAGCGCGCGCAAAACGGTTTGACAAACGAGATTTTTTTCGATAGTCTATGAATATCAAATGTAAGTCATTCAGCCTTGGGCTGATTTTTTTATGCTGGATCATCTGAAGACCCATTTTGGTTTCGATGCGTTCCGGCCACTGCAGGAGGAGATTATTACAGCCGTTCTGGCTCTCCAGGATACGCTGGTCTTGATGCCTACAGGAGGCGGGAAGTCGTTGTGCTATCAATTGCCCGCGCTCGTGTTTGAGGGGATCACGCTTGTGGTGTCTCCACTCATCGCTCTTATGAAGGATCAAGTTGACGCGCTTAATGGGAATGGAATCGCGGCGGAATTTTTTAACAGCTCGCAGAATACAAAGGATCAGCAGAGCGTGGAAGAGGCTGTTTTGGCTGGAAAAGTGAAGATTTTGTATGTCGCGCCTGAACGGCTCGCCCTGCCTGGGTTTCGGCAATTCCTTTCGCGTTTGAACGTGAGTTTAGTAGCGATTGACGAGGCGCATTGTATTTCCGAGTGGGGTCACGACTTTCGTCCAGAGTATCGCAATCTGCGCGATGTGCGCGCCCTGTTCCCGCAAGTCCCCATCATCGCTCTCACCGCGACGGCAACGCCACAAGTGCGGGAGGATATTGTGACCGCACTCGCGTTGCGTCACCCGCGGGTTTTTGTTTCAAGTTTCAACCGTCCTAATCTCCATTATCGCGTGCGACCAAAGTACAACACCTTTGTGTCACTCTTGAAGTTGCTTGAAGGATATAAAGATCAGTCCGTGATAATTTATTGTTTCTCGCGAAAGGACACAGAGGCACTTGCTGACGATCTTTCGCACGCCGGCTTTGGCGCACTGCCGTATCACGCGGGTCTTGCGCGTGAGAAGCGCACGCGGGTGCAGGAGAAGTTTATTCGCAATGAGGTGAAGATAATTGTGGCAACGATTGCGTTTGGAATGGGGATTGATAAGAGTGATGTACGCCTTGTGGTGCATATGGATCTGCCAAAAACAATGGAGGCGTACTACCAGGAGACTGGGCGTGCTGGGCGCGATGGGCTCAAAAGCGACTGCGTGCTTTTTTATTCGATCGCGGATCGTCGCAAGCAAGATTATTTTATTGACCAGATTGAAGACGAAGACGAACGAGATCGCGCGCGCAAGAAACTGCGGCGTGTACTGGAGTATTGTCAGCACACTGGATGTCGGCGTCGGTTCTTGTTGGAGTACTTTGGCGAGATCTACACAACAGCCTCGTGTGACGCGTGCGACAATTGTGTTGTACCAACAGCGGATAAACCCGAGAGCGTTACGATGATGCAAAAGATTCTCTCCGCAGTACTGCGCACAGGAGAACGGTTTGGAGTCGGCTACATTTGCGACGTCCTGCGCGGGTCTCGCAACAAGCGTGTTCTTGCCAACAAACACGACAAGCTATCTGTTCACGGATTGTTACGAGACGTTCCGCAGGAAGATATACGTGGATGCATCTCGACGTTAGTGCGCGTGGGTCAGCTCGAGAAGATTGATGGTGATTACCCAACTCTGCGCGTGAGTAAAGCAGGAAGGCAGGCGTTGAAAGGGGAGGTTGTTGAAAGGGGGAGGTAAAGATTGCCGCGCGAGTCGTTTTTAATCGGGGCTTGACACTTAGTAACGAGACACGTTATTATTCCATTATCAGTAGCTAATATGATTCAGAGTTTCTCTAACGAAGAGACATCGGCGATCTTTAGAAGAGAGCATTCGACAAGGTTTCCCGTAGATATTCATGGGAGGGCATATCGAAAACTCGTGATGATTCACGTTTCAGTTTCTCTTAGTGATTTACGTTCCCCACCAGGCAACCACTTGGAGAAACTTACAGGTAAACGCGATAATGAATACAGTATTCGAATAAATGATCAGTGGCGCATTTGCTTCGTATGGGAATCTGGTCATGCCTATCGGGTGGGGATTGAGGATTATCACTGAATTTTTGACGTCTAACGGCTAACAATCAGTAAATATGCGAACTGCCAAAATACCCGCGGTGCATCCTGGAGAAGTTCTTAACGAAGAGTTTCTGAAGCATTTTAAGATTTCTCAATATCGCCTCGCAAAAGACATCAGCGTTCCCCCTCGTCGCATAAACGAGATTGTTCTTGGAAAGCGATCTATCACAGCCGACACTGCTTTGCGACTTTCCCTTTATTTTAAAACTTCACCAGAGTTTTGGATGAACTTGCAGACGCATTATGATCTCGAAAAACAATCTGACACGTTGGGGGTGAGACTTAGTAAGGAAGTACAAGAGGTCAATTTTGTTTTCGCCTAGGGAAATCAAATCCCTCGCCCCTTTTGAAAATTGTCAGAATCCAACTGATAGGAAAGAACATCAGTATGAAGATTGCGAAAAATAGATACCCGGCGGGTAAATCGATTTTTTCGATTATGAAACCAAAAATAATTCCAGTCACTATTCCAAACTCCTTGAGCAGAGAGACAATGGAAGATGTGGTTGCGCGTTGATTTTGCGCGGAGAATTTTTGTACGATTCCTTCCGTCAGCACGTACATGAGACTGGTGGTCAACTCAAGAGCCAGCATTGCGACAATAATCGGCCAGGCGTTAGAAAAACTTGCCGCCAGCAGTGTGGCCGCGAATATTAGAGTACAGGTATAGATTGCCTTCCACGGCCGATTGGCAAAGCGATGCGCGAGCAAGCCAGCCACTCCGCCCGCAAGCGTCGACACTCCAACCAAAAATCCAAACTGCGCAGGTGGGATATCAATGAAGGAAAAATACACTGCCCAGTATTCATCGATCACAACATAACTTGAACGAACTATTGCCGTGAGCAATAACACGCGAAGTATCATTTTGTGTCCGATCGCGTAGAGGAGGGTTTGTTTTAAGTGGCGGAATGAGTTAGTCTCTATCGTTTTTGTTTTTGCGACATTCGGAAGGAGATAGGCGAAGATGACGCAAATCAATCCAGATCCAAACGAGAGAAGTAACGCGGGTGAAAATGAAACCGTGCTGACTAACCCACCAACAGTCCACGCGCAAAAGAGCCCAATCGAACGAGTCGCTTCGATGCGTCCCCAAAAACGTTCGAATTGTTTTTCTCTGCCATGTATCGCGAGTGAATCGTACAGGTAGGCCTGGATTGTTCCGCTTAGAGAAGCCTGCGAAATCGCGAGGAAAACAAAACCAAGCAGGAACCCAAGGAAGTCATTTGAAAAAAACCACACGACACAAAGAAGCGCTCTTGCCGCGGCGCTGGTTATAAGTAGGTACCGGCGATTCCATTTGTCAGCGAGGATCCCTGATGGAACTTCGAATAAAAGATTCGCGGCCGCCCACAGCGACATCAGAAGTGCGATTTGGACAAGTGATAACCCGCGGTCAAGAAAGAGAAGTTTGTCTACCGCGTAGATAAAAACTAAATCGAAAAAAAATCCAAAACAACAAAGTCGAAAAATAATTCTTCGTACCGGCGTGTTCGTTTTCAACGGGGGAGTAATCATGAAGATATGATCTCATTATCAGAGGTTTGGTTCAATGAACGAGTCGTAATAATTCTAAAATTGTAGCCCCAGGCTTTCATAGACCCCCGTAGCTTTAGCGAAGGGGGTAGCCTGTGCTTCTGACATACACGAATCACACCTAGGCTAAAGCCTGGGGCTACACCGTAGGAGAAGATAATAAAAATACCCACACCTTCAAACCTCGTTTTCCTCGTCGCTTTGGCTTATAATAGAAGCCATATGACGAACCAACTTCCTGGAAAAAGCACGGCAAAGGACGTGTTTTCCTACCTCTTAATGATCACCATGCTCTATGTGGGTGTAGTGAGTTTTATTACGCTCCTGTTTCAGTACGTAAACGCTTCTTTTCCAGACGTGCTCGAGTACTACCCAATGGGTCAGTATGAGGCAATGCGCATGGCAATCTCCGCTCTGCTTATCGTTTGGCCAGTGTATATGCTGACGTCATGGTTCATTGGCAAGGACCTGCGTGTTGATGGCGCCAAGCGCGACATCTGGGTGCGCAAGTGGCTTTTATATCTCACGCTATTTGTTGCCTCGCTCACCGTCATCATTGACCTCATTACGCTTGTAAATTATTTTTTGAATGGGGAAGTGACGACTCGTTTTGTTTTGAAGGTGCTGGTTGTACTCATTGTGGCGGTCGCGGTGCTCGCGTTTTATCTATGGGAGTTGCGAAGGGACCCATCAGCTAAAACCCGCGTGACAAAAATTTCCGCGATTGTCAGTTCCACCGTCATCCTAATTGCCATCATCGCTGGGTTTTTTATCATTGGCACTCCAAAGGAACAGCGCGCGATGCGAATGGATGAACAACGCGTCTATGATCTTCAATCTATTCAAAACTCGACGTTGGATTATTGGATTCGAAAGGACGTTCTTCCAGAAACTCTCGCCACGCTTCAAGATCCATTCTCTGGTTACGTAGCGCCAGTTGATCCTCTCACTGGTGAAAGTTATGAATACACAGTGAAGGGTGATTTGGAATTTGAAATGTGCGCGGTGTTTCAAACTGATAATCCAGCTGGTATGAATCCAAACGGTGGGGTTTACCCGCGAGCTGTCTATAATGTTTACTCTGATTCTTCATTTGATATTTGGACACACGGTGTTGGACGGACTTGCTTCACGCGCGTGATTGATCCAGACCTTTACGATGAAGTTAAGGCAGGATTTTAGAAAGCATGTCTTGGACGATTGAACGCGCAACAGGAATAGTTCTATCACGCCGCGACCACAGGGAGGCTGACCGATGGTATTCGGTTTTTACGCGCGAGCGCGGCAAGTTGGAGTTCCTCGCGCGCGGTGGACACAAACCCTTGGCAAAACTTACTCCACATCTTGAGATGGTCTCTGTGGTTGATCTGATGTTAGTCAACGGTCACGCCTTTTATACTGTCGCTGGCGTTGAGCGGCTTGAGAGTTTTCCGCGAGTGTACAACGATCTTGTGAAACTAATGCTCGTGCAAAACGCTTTGTACTTGGTTGACATTGGTACTCGTGAGGAAGAGGCGGATATGACGATTTATGATTTACTGCAACGCTGGCTTGGATTCCTAAATAGCGACTTGGTGATTTCGCAGGAGCGCGGCGCGTTTCTACTCGCGGCGTTTGGATTGAAGTTGATGTCTTTGGTTGGGTACCGTCCTGAACTGCGCCTGTGTCTTGGATGCCGTCGCGCGATTGAAGAAGGCGCGTTTTCTTGGCACGCGCTAAAGGGCGGGGTGGTATGTAATAAGTGCGTGAGCAGTGACCAGGATCAATGGTTTGCGGCGCGTTCAATTACAAACGAGAGTCTCAAACTGTTACGTTTCGCGCTTGAAGAATCATTTGACACGCACATAAAACCGCGGTTACGCGGTGAAGATCTCGTTGGCTTCCACGAGGCCGTGGAATCTCTCATTGTTTCTCATTTTCCAATGATTCCCGCGTCTTCATTGAGAGAGGCCTGCGCGGTGTGATAGTGTGAGGGCAAGAGGAGAAAAATCCAAAATCCAGGAACCAAAATCCAAATGGAGAGAGGAAAAGAAATCCAAAGAACAAAAATCCAAAAATCCAAAAAGTCAATGTTGTCAATATGCAAACCACCATTTCCCAAATCCCCCAGCTAGTCGGTCAAGAGGTCGAGTTAAAAGGCTGGTGCTACAACTTCCGATCAAGCGGAAAGATTTTCTTTTTGCAGTTTCGTGATGGGTCCGGGAGCGTGCAGGTTGTCTATTCGAAGGCAGAGTTACCAGAGGATCAGTGGAAGATTCTTGAGGGGATGAGGTTGGAGTCGTCGGTGATTGTCCGCGGTATTGTAAAAGAAGACAGTCGCTCGCCACTTGGTTTTGAGCTGGAAGGGAAATTGATTCAGGCGATTCAGATCGCGCCCGAGGGGTATCCAATCGGAAAGAAGGAACACGGTCCAGAGTTTTTGCTCGACAACCGTCATCTTTGGTTGCGCGCGCAAAGTCAGTGGGCAGTGATGCGCGTGAGAGATCGAGTCATCACATCAACCTATGAGTGGTTTCACGAAAATGGTTTTGTGAAATTTGACACGCCGATTTTGACACCGACCGCGTGCGAGGGGACGACGGAGTTGTTTGAGATGGAGTACTTTAGTGAACAGGGAACAGGGAACAGTGAACAAGGATTAGGGAACAGGGAACAGGGAACAGGGATGGGAGAGGGGACAAAGGCATACTTGGCGCAGTCAGGACAGCTGTATCTTGAGGCTGGGATTATGAGCTTGGGGCGGGCGTTTGATTTTGGGCCAGTGTTTCGCGCGGAAAAGAGCAAGACGCGTCGTCACCTTACAGAGTTTTGGATGATGGATGCTGAAGCCGCGTTTGTTGAACATGCGGAGAATATGGTGATTCAGGAAGCGCTCATTTGTAGGATCGTCGCGGACGTGCTCAAACATTGTCGGTATGAATTAAAAGTCCTCGAGCGCGATGTTACGCCGCTTGAGAAGATCAAAGCGCCGTTTGTTCATCTCACGCACGCGGAAGCGATCGCGAAGTTGCGAGCAGGCGGAAGCGACATTGGCGACACTGATGATTTGGGAGCTGATGATGAGACGGCACTCACGACCCAGTACGACCGGCCGATTTTTATCGAGAAGTATCCAGCGGTTGTGAAAGCGTTTTACATGAAGCGCGATCCTGTTGACCCAACGCGCGTGCTTAATAACGATCTGCTCGCGCCAGAAGGATATGGCGAGATCATCGGCGGCAGTCAGCGCGAGGATGATTACGAAACACTTCTCGCTCGTATTCAAGAGCGCGGTCTGGACCCAAGACCTTTTGAGTGGTACCTAGATCTCCGCCGCTGGGGCACTGTTCCGCACTCTGGGTTTGGCTACGGCCTTGAGCGAATAGTTGGTTGGTTGTGCGGCTTGCACCATGTGCGTGAGACGATCCCGTTTCCAAGGATGGTAAACAGGATTACTCCATAATTCTTTCCCCCTTATCACGGGGGACGGCGGACGATTATGAAAAAAATTACCGTTGGGGTGATGTTTGGCGGGCGTTCGGCTGAACACGAGGTTTCGCTCGTGTCGGCTTTTAATGTCATTGCCGCAATGTCCAAAAAAAAATACGAGGTCGTACCAATAGGTGTGAAGAAAAACGGGTCGTTTGTTCTTTTTCAAACGACTGGTTACATTCTTGATCCTCAAGATGTAAAGAAGGTGAGGATGGCTGACAACGGTATTCCGATCTCGTTTCAGTTCGGAGATAGCCGCGAGGTCTTTTCTCTGAAAGGGATAAATGTTTCGAAACGGCTGGACGTTGTTTTTCCAGTACTGCATGGGACGTATGGAGAAGACGGAACAATGCAAGGGTTACTTGACCTTGCTGGTATACCGTTTGTTGGTCCTGGTGCTGAAGGTTCAGCGATTGGGATGGATAAAGATGTTACGAAACGACTTTGGCGCGACGCTGGTTTGCCTATCGCCGATTTTCTTGTTTTCCGTAAATCTGAATTGGAGAAGATACGATTTTCTGTCGTAACAAAAAAACTCGGTCTCCCTTTTTTCGTCAAGCCAGCGCGTGCAGGATCGTCAGTCGGCGTTCATAAAGTGACGACCGTGGACCAATTCTCAAAAGCGCTGAGAGACGCCTTTTCTTTCAGCAACAAAGTTTTGATTGAAAGTATGGTTACTGGAAAAGAGATTGAGTGTTCTGTTTTGGGAAATGAGAATCCGGTCGTCTCTCTTCCTGGTGCTGTGGTTCCTACGCACGATTTTTATTCTTATGACGCAAAGTACATCGATGATCACGGCGCCAATTTTGAAATTCCAGCTGTGTTGTCAACAAAGGTCGTAAGGAAAATTCAGAAGATCGTAATTGAGGCGTATAAGGTTATTGAGCTTGAAGGAATGGCTCGAGTGGATGGATTTTTGACACCAAAAGGCGAGTACATTTTGAACGAGGTCAACACAATACCAGGATTTACTTTAATCAGTATGTATCCAAAACTATGGGGGGTTAGCGGGCTTTCGTTCGCCAAGTTAATTGACCGACTAATCGAGCTTGCAATTACCCGACACACACAAGAGTCCTCAATAAAGACCACGCGTTCGTAATTGATCGGCGCGCCAACGTAAGCTCTAATCCGAGATAAATATGACCTCATTCAAAGTTCTCGTTACCCTCGCCTTCTTAATAGTTCTCTTTGGCGCCGCTGTAATGTACAAAGTTACTCTCACTCAAAACATCGTTCCGGTTGAGACAATTGACGAGGTGGTTGTAGATGAACCAGCTTTTGGTGCGCTTGAACCCGGCACGTATCTTGTTTACTACACCACTCGCGTTTCTGACCCTGGAGCGCAAGAGTGGGCGAACGATGACACGCAGGAAATTTCGTTTTACAGATTGAAAGTTGGCGATGACGCACCAGTTAGGTTTTCGGTCGTGAGCCATGATCCAGAGTTAGGCGGGGGACTCACTTCGTACGTGTTTGGAGAAAACTTGCTGATGCACAGATTCGCAATGGAAAACTCGGTGCTGATGGACGGAGTCGTTTCTCTCAAGGGCGATATCCTTGAGACGCGCCCAGAAAAGTGGGGAGTAATCCGATCTGGTAATGGCAAGTACGAGGTTGAGTACACTTCTCCATATGACAATATTGGCGAGATCGAGGTGTTGGGTAATGTTGTCGCGACCGTGAAGGACACGCAGACTGGCGCGGTTCTTGCTACTGTTGATCTGTCTGGTCTGACCACTGAACGAGTTTTTTATCCAGAGCCTTTTTTGATAGATGACAATGGCGAGTATTTCTACGCCAGTGAAATGTGCGCTTGTGGAGCGGCACCGTCAGGCTTATGGGAGATCAAGATTGCCACGGGTGAAATTCGTCAGCTCGACACATTGGTTAAACTTGATGGCTGGGGGCAGGCGAAGATTGATTCCGTAACTCGCAAGATGCTTTTTGCCAAAACAGATTTCCAAGATGTCAATTTAGAGATTGGTCCTGGACGCACGCCGATTGCTCCGACCTATGTTGGTGTGTTGGATATCGAGACGGGGAAGGATCACGAGTTGTTTACTGATGAAGATGCGGCTTATGGGGCGCCGCGATTCGCGCCAGATGGCAGTGGTAAATATATGCTAGTGGATCACGGGGAAGAGTTGAGGGTGGTTGTGAGGAGTTTGGATGAAGAGACAGAGCCGGTCGAATACAACCTCGGAAGTGGGTACTTTCTTGAGTGGGTTGATGGTGCGATTGTTTATCAGTCAGGAATAAATGGTGGCGGCCTGGAGATAAAAATGTACGACTTGAGCACAGGAAAAAGTCAGGTACTTGGGCGTGATTTGGATGACGAATTAAAACAGCGGTTCGACTATATTGGGTCAATCAAGATAGAATAAAAGCCTATGCAACGAACATGGATTGAAGAGACGACAAACCTTGTTGGTAAGTCGGTCAGATTAAACGGCTGGGCGCATCGCATTCGTAAAATGGGTGACAAGCTCGTGTTTGTAGATTTGCGCGATGGCAGTGGAATAGCGCAGGTTGTTTTTTACAAACCAGATCTCGCGCCAGACGTTTGCGCGAAAGTGGACGAGCTCAAGCCGGAGTATGTGCTTGAGGTTGAAGGTGTTGTGCAAAAGCGCGGTGAAAAACAAGTGAACACTGATCTCGCGACAGGCACGATTGAGATTGGAGCCAAGACCGTTTCGATTTTGAATACTTCTCAAACGCCTCCGTTCCCGATAGATCAAGACACGTCGTCGGTCGGCGAGAGTGTGCGTCTCAAATATAGATACCTGGATTTGCGCACACAACGCATGCAGAACCATTTGCGTTTGCGCAGTAAATGGGTGCAAGCGTGTCGTGAATATTTGTTTGGGCAACGGTTTGTCGAGATTGAAACTCCACTTCTCACAAAGGCAACGCCAGAGGGATCGCGGGATTTTGTTGTGCCATCACGTTTGCAACCAGGGAAATTTTTTGCTCTTCCACAAAGCCCACAGCAGTACAAGCAACTCCTGATGTGTTCTGGATTTGAGCGGTATTTTCAGACGGCTCGCGCAATGCGAGACGAGGATCTGCGAGCCGATCGAGGATTCGAGCACACTCAAGTGGATATTGAAATGAGTTTCGTTGAACGTGAGGACGTGATGAGAATGGTTGAGGAAATGATAACTCACGCGGCAGAAAAACTCGGGTTCACAATCCGTGAAAAACCATTTCCTCTCATTTCTTATCAGGACGCAATGGTAAAGTATGGCGCTGATAAATTTGATATGCGCTCGGAGGAAGAAAAAGCAAAAGGCGTATTGGCATACGCTTGGGTAATTGACTTTCCATTTTTTGAGCGTGATATTAAGACTGGCAAGTGGACTTTCACGCACAATCCATTCTCGAATCCTCTGCCAGAGTATTTGGAAGATCATTTGGCAGGTCGCAACATC
This sequence comes from bacterium, assembly GCA_020051955.1. Classification (GTDB taxonomy): domain Bacteria; phylum Patescibacteriota; class Patescibacteriia; order UBA9934; family GWF2-40-263; genus JACRJW01. Next base: position 10,730 of record JAGVQB010000044.1, read on the forward strand.
GAAAAAATTCTTACGTCTCAATATGATCTCGTGTGCAATGGTTTTGAATCTGGCGGCGGAAGCATCCGCGCGCACAAACCAGAAGTTCTTGAGGCAACATACAAGATTATGGGTTACGATCAAAAAGAAATCGAAAGTTCCATTGGTCATATGCTGGAGGCTTTTCGATACGGAGCACCACCACATGGCGGAATCGGACTGGGCGTTGAGCGCAATTTAATGAACTTGACTGGCGAGGCGGCTTTGCGAGAAGTGGTCGCGTTTCCAATGACCGCCTCGGGTGTTACGTCGGTCATGGACGCGCCAAGCAAACTTGATGATGCAACGCTTCAAGAGCTTTGCATTAAGACGTGTGAAAAGTAGTAACGCGTATGGCTTTTGAGGTTCAGCTCGAAAAATTTGATGGTCCTTTACACCTATTGTTAGAGCTCATCCAAAACGAGGATCTCCCGATTACCGAAGTGTCGCTTTCAAAAGTCGCGGACGAGTACGTTAATTATCTTCATGAGCACGATGTACCCACTTCCGAACTCGCGGATTTTTTGGTGATGGCAACGCGGCTCTTGCTTTTGAAGTCGCAGGCAATTTTGCCAGTCGAGGTTGAGCCAGAGGAAGATCCATCAACGCTAGCCTTGCAACTGCGGCTTTATCAAGAGTTTGTGGAAGCATCAAAAAAACTTGAGGAGATGTTTGATAGCGCGCAACGTTCGTTTGAGCGTGAGCAGGCAGATGTGATAACGCCAGAGCGGGTTGAGCTTCCAAAAGGTTTTGGGATGTTGGATATTCATGGTGTGTTCGCAGGATTATTAGATCGGCTCGAACCTTTTTTCCGTTTACAGCACGCCGCGATTGAGCGTGTTGTATCTGTAAAAGAGAGGTTAAACGAGATCCACGAAGTGATTCTAACCAAGTCCAGGTTCATGTTCAGCCAGCTTGCTCAAGGCGGAAAATCTCGCGTTGATGTTGTGGTAAGTTTTTTAGCGCTCTTGGAGTTAATCAAACAGCAAGTTGTTAAGGTTGTGCAAAAGGATACGTTTCATGATATTGAGATTAAGCGAGTAGAATAGGTGGGAAGGTGGTGAGGTGGTGAGGTGATTCGAACAATTCGGAATCACCTCCCACACCTCCCACACCTCCCACACCTCCCCCTATGCTCACTACAACAATCGAATCAATCCTCTTCGCCGCGGCAAAACCAGTGAAGCTCGCGGTGTTACAAAAGACACTGTGCATCTCGCAAGAGGTTTTGCGCGAAGCAATCGACGATATTACGGCGCGGTATAACAGCGAGCGGTCGGGGATTCATCTTTTGGAGCACGAAGGCGCGGTTCAGTTTGTGACCAACGCAGAAGTGGGCGAAGACGTCGCGAAGTTTTTGCGCGTGGAAGCCTCTGGGCCCCTCACTCGTCCGTCTCTTGAAACGCTTACAATTATTAGCTACCGCGCTCCAATCACAAAGCCAGAGATTGAACTTATCCGTGGCGTGAACTGCTCTCTTATTTTGCGCAACCTGCTTATCCGCGGATACATCGAAGAAACACAAGACACAAAACGATTACAAATGGTTTACACGCTCAGCCATGATTTTTTGCGAGCGCTTGGGATTTCACGCGTGGAGGATTTGCCAGAGTATGAAGCGTTTAGCAAGAACGAAAAAATTTCTGAGCTTCTTAGCCAGCAATCACTGCCAGAGCAGGGAATATGATCGTGAAACTTTTCACACAACTCGTGCTGGCGACAACGCTGTTTCAGTTTTTTCCCGCTGACGTTGCGGAGCTTGAGACGCGCGCGACTTCGACACAAACGCAGGAACGGCGTTTCGATTTGCTTGCTACCTACGATCGCGTTAACGCTCGCCTGCCGATCTCGCGGGACATGGCTCCAACAAAAATTAACGTGAACAGTCTTGGTGTGGTTACGCAGGCGCGAAGCGCGATTGTCGTGGATCGCCGTTCAAAGGAGGTGTTATTTGAGAAAAATATTTTTGAGCCGCGCGCGATTGGGTCAATCACGAAGCTGATGACGGCCCACGTGTTCCTTAGCGAGAATCCTGAAATTGATTCAGAGGTGTCAATTATCTCCCAGGACATTCGACTTGGCGCGACGCTTCATCTTCCTGTGGGAGAATCGTTCACGATAAGACAATTATTAGAAGCGAGTTTGGTTGGAAGCGATAATACCGCGACGGCCGCGCTCGCGCGTCTTTCTGGTTTAAGCGATGGGGATTTTGTCGCGCGCATGAACGAGACCGCTTCTGAAATGGGAATGCAGAACACGACTTTTGATGACACTACAGGTTTGTCTTCAAAGAACCGGTCGGTGGTGATGGACATCGCGCTTATGTTGGATAGTGTGCTGGAGAATGAAATTATTCGTGAGATAACCCGCAAGCCAATCGTATCTATCACAAGCGGTTCTGGAAATACATACACGATTAAGAGCACTGACGAGCTTCTCGCGACGTTCGTAAATCAGGATCCTTACTCGATTATTGGCGCAAAGACAGGGTTCCTTCCAGAGGCGGGGTATTGTCTTGGAACGATTTTTTCACACGAAGACGAGGGCGAAGTGATTGTGGTTGTGCTTGGGTCTGAATCAAAAGAAGGTCGGTTTCAAGATGTAAAATCGCTTGCTGTGTGGGCATTCGAAACATTTAACTGGGACTCGATATGACAGAGACATTTATCGCGTGGGTGTCGTGGATGCCACCTGAGCTTGCGAGCTTTCTTTTGGCGAGTTTGCCTTTAACCGAGTCGCGTCTGGCTTTGCCGCTCGCGCTTTTTGTTTTTGATCTCTCGCCGTGTACGGCGTTTGTTTCAACTTTCTTTGGGAATCTTTTGCCAGTGCCGATTCTTTATTCTTTTTTTCCGACTTGCGTATCTTTTGCCTCCTCGCACATCCAGATACTCGACCGCTGGCTAAATGGTTGGTTTGATTCGTTACGAAAAAAACATGGTGAGAGTTATTCAAAATTGGGCGCGCTTTTTCTTTTTATTTTAGTTGTCGCTCCAGGACCAGGCACTGGCGTGTGGACAGCGACAGTGTTGGCGATTCTGTTTCGAGTTAGAGTTAGGTTTGCTGTCGCGTCGATTGTCGCTGGGCTATTTGTCGGTTCATTAGCAATTCTGGCGGTCTCGCTAGGAATTTTTGAGGGGATTAAGCTGTTATGAGAATCGCGATTGATGGCACCTCTTTGTGCGCGCGAGACGGCTCGTATGGCGCGGGGATTGAACACTACAGCTGGTCGATCGTGAACGCGATGATCTGTCTTGGAGCCGGACATCGTTTTTTTATTTTTGTTCCGCCAGTATTTTCTAGCGTTCGTCGCGCGCAGTTGGAATCAATTGGGGATCACGTGCGCGTGGTGCGATCGCCAGCGCGTCGCGCGTCGTTTTTTTCACGCCACATCTTGCTTCCATTGCACGTTGCGTTTTACCGACCCGATGTTTTTTTCTCTCCGATGGGGCAGATTCCGCTTGGATGGTTTGGTCCCAGCGTGGTGACTGTTCACGATCTCGCGATCTACGATCACCCGGAATGGTTTCCCGATGGTCAAGATTTTTCAACTCGCCTGCTTGTTCCGCGCAGTTTTAAGCGTGCGACTAAAATAATCGCGGTGTCAGACGCGACTCGTCGCGCGATCCAAAAATATTTTCCAATTACAGAAGGGAAGGTTCAAGTCGTTGGGGAAGGGGTGGACGTTGAGGAGGCTTATCGCGTGCTTGGGGGCACGCAAGATGATAACCGACGGTTTCCGTTTGATCGTGATTTTGTGTTGTCTCTTGGAACCATTGAGCCACGCAAGAACTTAGTGCGCGCGGCGCAAGCGTTTGATGAATTTTTGCGCGGACATCCCGAGCAGGCGTCGAGCGTTCGTTTAATAATTGCCGGCAAGAAGGGATGGAAGACCGCGGAGATTGAGCAAGAAATTTCTCGCGTCAATCTCGCGTGGAAACACGAAGATCGCGCGGGCGTGATTCAGACGTTGGGATCAGTGACCGAGGAAGAAAAATGGCAACTGCTCGCTCGCGCGACATGTTTGCTTTTTCCGTCTTTCGACGAAGGTTTTGGTTTGCCGGTTTTAGAAGCAATGGCTGTTGGCACGCCAGTGATAGCGAGTAACCGTGGCGCGTTGCCAGAAGTGGGAGGGGACGCGGTGATGTATGTTGAGCCAGACGATGTGGAGGCGATGTCCTTCGCGCTCACTCAATGCCTGCTTGTCCCCGAGGGTACTCGCGCGCTCAAGGAGGCGGGGCTTGCGCGCGCTCAAGAGTTTACGTGGGAGAAGGTGGCAAAAGGAGTGATGGAGGTGATAGAAAGCGTTACTAAAACCAATACCAAATAAGGTCCGATCGGTCCTTATTTGGTTTAGAGCTTTGTTTGTAAATAGGCTATCAGCACAACCTGCGCCATGATCGCGTAGAAAAGAGGCACGTCACCGCGGCGTTTTACGAAAAAGTCGTGGAAGAAAAAGTGTAGTCGGTAAGCCCAGCGTAGTAATGGAGATTTGGTGATCTCGTACACACCAACGAGAAAGTCTGGAAGTACACCGCCGACAATTCCCCAGCTGAAAGTGCGCATGGAATTGATGTCCTTTGTGTTAGCAAGCAACAAGACAAAAAAAATGGCCACAGCCGCGTCAACCATCACATACGCGATGGCTTGCTTGCGTCTTCGTTTGTATATGCGAAAGTTGTCAGACGTTCCAGTGTCGCCGTGCGGGATCATGTCAATTAGGAGGTGCGAGATAAAGCCGAAAATAAACGCGAGAGCTGGATTCCCGGTTGCTCGTCCAATAACCGCGCCCAGTGTCGCGTGAGTGGTGAGGGTCATAATCGACAATAATGATAGCATTCTTTACCCAAATTAAAAAACGGACTTGTATTAGTCCGTCCAGAGCGTGAGCGTCTTGATGATGGCTTGGGAGAGGGCATCCTTGTCTTCCTCTGCCCTTGCGCGATGCATCGCGTCATCCATTTCTTCGACCATGTCGTTGGTGACATAGCACAGAACCACCGCGCTAATGTCGAAACCCAGTCGTTGACGAGCCGCTGCGATTGTGAAGCATTCTGGCTTCACGCTCATGCCAACAACGGTTCCGCCCATTGCGGCCATTTGGTACTTGTCGCGCGTCTTGTCCTCGAAGTGCGAACCTCGGAAAAAGACATACGACCCTTGTCGGAACGAGTCCTTCAGCTTTTCGATCATCGCGCCATTGAGAGCGCCCTTGATGTTTGTAAACTCCCCTGGGAAGTTGGGCATGATGTCCTGCCCGAAACCAGGGAAGCTGTCAACGACAACGATGTTTCGCGCGAGCAGATCCGACTTTAGCGAACCGACCGCGGCAGTGAGAATGAACTTCCTTACTCCAAGCTTGATGAGGACATCGATCTGCAGTCGCACGAGAATGCGAACGCGCGGGTCGAACGTGTCCTCGTTCATGTGGATGCGTCCGCGAAGTGCCACTATGCGGTGAAGTGCGCCGGACAGGTCTACTGTCCCGATCTCGAATTGCCTCTTGTGGCCAGGCATTTCCTCAAGACCGCGGAAAGCCACCACATCCGACATCTTCACCACTCTGTGCGCGTTGAAGGGGAACGAATCACCCCAGCCAGTTCCCAACACAACAGCAGTATCAATCGAATCCGTGCGCGAGAGGCCCAACCGCCCGCGCAGCTTCTTTGCGGCTCGCTCGAGCGTTCGTTCGTATTGCCTTTTGTTCATGGCATGCCTCCCTCGTCTTGTATCGCGTTTTTACACCATTGGCGGGAGCAAGTCAAAGGTCACATAATCGACAGTTATGATTGTATTTTGTAGAATCGTTTGGAATCGTGCCGTAAGAATCTATAGATCCCCATGGAGGCAAATGAAAATCTGCAAAGCCTCCAGATGTGGGGGCAAGTTCTACGCGCGTGAGTATTGTCGCAAGCACTATCAGGCATTCCGCAAGGCAGGTTTCCCAGATAATTGGGCGCCAAGAAAGCACGCATGGTTCTGCGGTGTTTCCTGGTGCATCGAGGAGGTTGAAGCGCGGGGGTATTGCAACAAGCATCGCCGACAGTGGAAGAAGCTTGGGTGCCCAGAGAACTGGAATCCGCAGAAGCCACGCAAGCGCAATGCCTTGTGCAAGGTCTCAAGTTGTACTGAACCAAGGCGCACAAAAGGGTTTTGCGACAGTCACTACTACAAGTATCGCGCGGGTGAGCTAGAGGAATTCAAACCGCCAAGAGTCCCTCGGTGCAAGGTCGCGGACTGTGACAAGCCTGTTCGCGGACAAGGTTTCTGTCGCAAGCATTACAACCAGTGGAAACGCAACAGGCTGGATGGCTACCCGCGTCCTGGCGGGCCATTGTGCAAGGTTCCTGTTTGCGACGAGCCCGCGTACGGATACGGATGGTGCCACAGGCATTACACGTACTTTCGTAGGAGAGGGTATCCTCGAGACTTGGATCCAACAACACTGACCTGACACAAACGAGTGTCAGGTTTTTTAATGAAATGATTTGACAGCATCGAGTAAATCCCTTATAACTATCGCGCGGGGTAGAGCAGCCTGGCAGCTCGCTTGGCTCGACCGCGTTTCAGGTCCTTACATTTTTTATGAGTACGAAACTCAAAGGAGATTTTGCGGAACAGGCGGCTGTGTTTCATGCGATGAAACATGGATACGCGGTTTTGCGTCCACTTGGAGATCGATTGCCTTACGACCTTGTTTTTGAGGTAAACGGGCAACTAGCTCGCATTCAGGTAAAGTGTGCGTGGTTCAATAAGTCCGCAAAGAATTATGTTGTGGATGTGAGACGCACAAAGACAAACAGAAGGATCATGAAGCGGGAAATGTACAAAGACAAAGATTTTGACTTTGCTCTTGCGTATATCCCCGACCACGATTTGTTCTATGTTTTTCCTGTGGAGGTATTCATAAAATATGCAGGGGAGATTCACATGGTTGAATCCAACAAGCGACAGCGGAAACCGAAATCCGCAGAGTATCGAGACGCTTGGCACCTGTTTGCGCAATGGGCTGTCCGGTCAGAAACGACCGGATGATCACCTGTCAAACTCGGGGAAACCTGATTCGGTGGTAATCCCGAACCAAGCCTGATCGTAGATCAGGAGGGTGTAGAGACTTGATGGCAGGGTCCGTCCTTCGTATTGAAGACGGATAAGGGAAAGTCCAGACCACACAATCTGTCTAAGACAGATGTAGTGAAAACTATAGTGGGATGCATAACCAAGAGGTCGTCGGTTCAAATCCGACCCCCGCAACCAAAAACACTCGTGTTGATCACGAGTGTTTTTTTTGGTAGCTGGGGAGGGAGTCGAACCCTCGACCTCGGGCTTATGAGTCCCACGCTCTAACCAACTGAGCTACCCAGCCACGTGGCCTCTCCAAAAATCGCGATCTTGCGACTTGTGGGAGCCCTGCCACCTCCTCGCCGTGGGATATACCCACGTCTCGGAGGCTGGCTTTCCCACGCGTCGCAAGCTCATCGATTTTTGGAAAGGCCACCTTCTATCATTAAGATGGTGCCGATGGTGGGAGTCGAACCCACACGGACGTTAGCCCACACGATTTTGAGTCGTGCGCGTATACCAGTTCCGCCACATCGGCTTATCTTTTAACGCCATTGTCGGAAAAATGTTAGCAAAGGAAATGGATTGTGTCCAACGTGATGAAGGGGAGGGGAAAGGTGGTGAGGTGGTTAGGTGGGGAGGTTTGGAAGGTGGAAAGGTGATGAGGTGGGGAGGTGAAGGAGTCGAACAAATAAAAACGTCCGCGGTGGGCGGACGGCGTGCGTTGGGGCGGTTCCGTGTGGTTAGGCGACTTCGATCTTGGCGGCGGAGAGGGTTTCGTAGCTGGGTACCCTCGGCAAGCCTATCATTGCGAGGGCTTCTTCTAGGTCGCTTCTCATGAACCGCAGAAGAACCTCGGTTTTCTGGGAGTCTGGGAGGACATATACCCTCCAGCACTGCCTCTGTACTCCGAAATGGAGGACGAGTAGTCCCTCGCTGACTCCACTGTCTTGCGGCGCGACGTGAGCCTCTTGGATGATCGTCTCCAGGAGCTTGATGGCATCTTCAAGACAGAGCGTAGCGTGGAGATTCAGCCCTCCTCCACTGACGAAGTGTAGAAGTCCGTTTTCTCCTTCATTGACTGTGAGCACAATCCCTTCGACATCTTCGTCGCGTGCTTGCACACACACAATAACCAAACGTTCGTTGCCGTCCATTCATCCTCCTTGTGACAAACGACTTGATTGCGCTTATGTTCACACTTAGCAGTCGTGGTTGTCAACCGGTTATCTTCCTTTTTGCAGTATCGTCGCTTATAATAGGTGCGTGATAATTCCATTTGAGATTATCCATTGCCGCTTCTGACTACCGACTACCGATTTCTGACCACTGTTCGTATGGCCCACATCATCTCCGTCGTAAATCAAAAAGGAGGCGTTGGAAAGACGACCACGACTTTGAATTTGGCCGCTTACTTGGCAGAGATGGGAAAGTTTGTTCTGCTTGTGGATTTGGATCCACAGGCTAACGCGACTTCTGGGCTTGGGTTGGATCACAAGACTTTGCCTGCGGGAATCTACGAAGGACTTGTTGGCTCGCACAACATGCGTGACCTCATCCATCAATCCGCGCACGAGGGGCTGAAAATTTTGCCAGCGACTCAAGCGCTCGCTGGTGCGTCAGTCGAGCTTGTGAACGCGCAAGAGCGTGAACATTTTTTGCACAAGGCGCTTTTGGAGATTCGCAATGACTACGATTACATTTTCATTGATAACCCACCGTCTCTTGGTATGCTCACGATTAACGGTCTTGTCGCCGCTGACTCCGTGCTCATTCCAGTGCAAGCCGAGTACTTCGCGCTTGAAGGTCTTTCACAACTTCTCAACACCATCAATCTTGTGCGCGACAATCTCAAACCAACGCTTGAGATGATGGGCGCGGTCATTACAATGTATGATGGGCGCACGCGGCTTTCCAAAGAAGTTCTCGAGGAGCTGTATCGTTATTTTCCCGACAAGATTTTTCGTTCGGTTATTCCGCGCTCTGTGCGCTTGGCAGAAGCGCCATCTTTTGGCAAAACAATTCTTCATTACGACCCTTCTTCAAAAGCCGCCAAAGCGTACGAACGCCTTGCGCGCGAGTTTGTTCTGCGAGAGGAAGGCAGATTATAAAAAATGCCGATCTACAGATTACAGATTCTTACAGATTTACAGATTTTACAGATAGTTCGCTGGAAGGAGGAATTCCGGAATGTCCTACTTCGAAATATCTGTATATCTGTAAATCTGTAAGAATCTGTAATCTGTAGATAAGTAACTTCCTATGTCAAAACCTGTACTTGGTAGAGGACTCGGTTCCTTGATCCCACAAAAGCAAACCATCACTGAACAAGTGATTCCATCCGCGCGCACGCAAGTGTTGGATGTTTTGGTTACCAGCATCAGCGAGAATCCTCGCCAGCCGCGACAACATTTTTCCGCAAGCGAGCTGGAGGATCTTATCGGTTCAATCAAGGAGCATGGAATCATTCAGCCGTTGGTTGTGACACGAGCGGGGAGTGGATATGAGTTGATCGCTGGCGAAAGACGTCTGCGCGCGGCGCGGACACTAGGATTGAAAACCGTGCCCGTAATCGCGCGCGAGGCTGATGAACAGCAGAAGCTCGAGCTCGCGCTTATCGAAAATATCCAGCGTCAGGATTTGAACGCGGTTGAAGAAGCATTGGCGTATCGAGCGCTTGTGGACGAGTTCAATCTCACGCAAGAGGATGTTGCCAGGCGGGTTGGAAAGAGTCGCTCAAACGTTGCGAACATTTTGCGCCTTTTGGATCTTGAGCCAGAGATTCTTATTGCACTGCGCGAGGGGAAAATCACAAAGTCGCACGGACGCACGCTTCTCGCGGAACCCGATGTTGCCAAACGGCTCGGGCTTTTTGAAAAGATGTTGCAAGGCGGGGTCAGCGTGCGAGAGGCAGAAGCTCGCGTCGCGCCGTCTGTTCGTCGCGCTGGCGCGAAAGTTTCAAAAAAAGATCCTAACATTCTCGCGCACGAAAAACGTCTGCGTGAGATTCTCGGTACAAAGGTTGATATCAAAGAGTCTGATGGGAAGGGGACGATTGTGATTTCTTTTTACTCGCGCGAAGAGTTGATTGATTTGTTAGATGGAATGACTGATGGTAGCCGCAGGCTTTCTTAAGACCCCTGTAGCTTTTCGCGAAGTGGGTAGCCTGCGCCTTTCCAAATTACATCTCCAATCGCACGCTACCGATTTCGACATTTTCTTGCCCTATTTTTTTTTCGCTCTCTCGCGTCCTTTCAGTACGCCAGCGATCCAGCCCTTCACAGTGCGGCTGGTCGCGTCTTTGATTTTTTCTCTTGCTTGCCGGGTCTTCGCGAACTTGAGCCAATCAGGGTTTGGACCACGACGATTTTTGTCAGTGATTATTTCAACGATGTCACCGGAGAAAAGCTGTATGTCCAAATTGCGCAGTGAGTTATTTACCGTCACCGATGAACACTTGTTGCCAATTTCAGTGTGAATGGCATAAGCAAAATCAATCGCTGTCGCGCCTTCGGGGAGATCAATCACATCGCCTTGGGGAGTGAATACAAAAATCCGATCCTTAAAGACATCAATCTTCATTATCTCAAGCTGTTCCATGAAATCTTTTTTGCTTTGCAATTCTTTTTGTATTTGCGCCAGCTCCTCCATCCACCGTGTGTTCTTCATTGGCTTGTGAGTGCCTTCCTTGTAACGCCAGTGCGCGGCAACACCGTATTCGGCCAGGTCGTGCATTTCCTGCGTGCGGATTTGGAACTCGACAATCTCGCCGTTTTCCGTGAAGACTGTCGTGTGGAGTGATTGATAACCGTTTGGTTTTGGCTGGGCAATATAATCTTTTATGCGCCCAGGAACAGGTCGCCATTGTTTGTGAAGGAGCCCGAGCACGGCATAACACTCCTCGACATCACCAACAATAATACGCACCGCGATTAGGTCGTAGATTTTGCTTAGGTCGCCCTGGTACTTGTTGAGTTTTTTGTAAAGGCTGAAAAGACGTTTGACGCGCCCGTGCACCTGAGGATCAGTGACGCTTGTTTGCACGAGAGTTTTTTCTACCGAGTCAATGATGCGGCTGACGTACGCGCCTTTTTCGCGCACCTTGATGTTCAGGATGTTCTTCATCCGTTCGTACTCTTTTGGAAGCAGGTAGGCGAATGAGGCGTCTTCGATTTCTCCCTTGATCTCGCTCATGCCCAAACGTCCGGCAATTGGCGCGTAAATATCAAGCGACTCGCGCGCGATGCGTTGCTGTTTGTGTTTTGGTTGACCGTAAAGCGTTTCAAGATTGTGAAGGCGGTCAGCAAATTTCATGAACACAACGCGAACGTCAGATGCCATCGCGAGAAACATTTTGCGCATGTTCTCGGCGTAGCGTTCTGTGCCGCGGTATTTGATGCTGTGTTTGAGCTTTGTAACGCTCTCAACGAGCGAGGCAACGTCCTCGCCGAATTCTTGTTTGAGAGTTTCGATTTCAATGCTCGTGTCTTCCGCGACATCGTGTAAGAGACCCGCGATCACGACGTTTACATGCAAACCCATCTCTGCCAGCTTGTAGGCAACCGCGATTGGGTGGACGATAAAATCTTGACCCGTCAGGCGTTTTTCACCCTCATGCGCTTTGGATGCGAAATTATACGCGCGTCGAAGTGTTGCTACGTCAGGGTTGGTGTAACTTTTCGCGACGAGCGTTTCAAGCTCATCGTATGTGTGAATTATTTCGCTCATGGGTCATACGATACCGGTGTTTTAGGTGGTAGTAAAGAGCGCGAATGGTTGACCGAAAGGTCTTTTTGTGATATCTTGAGAGCAAATAACAATACAAATATGGCAGAAAACGAAACAAGATTCACACAAGCGGCTGGGAATAAAGAGGGGGAACCCAAACCAGCTGACGCAAATAAAGCTCAACAGATTCCTGATGTTTTAGATATCAATATTCCTGATGTGCAAGATTTGGGTGCTGATAATGGTCGTGTAATTAGTTTGCAAGAGGCACAGGTACGCGCGCGTATTGCCGCTGAGGAAGCGTCTGCTAGGCGAAAAATTATTGGAGGGACTGCGGTTGCTGGAGGAGTGGTGGGAGGAGTTGGTTATGGTCTTGCGAAAACTGGTTCGCTTGTGCCCGCTGGGATGTTTTTAGGAAAATGGGTTGTTGGTCCATATGCCGCATGGAAATCTTTGCCTGTTGTGGATTGGTTCGCGAACAAGCTAAACAAGTGGGGGGACAAGTTGATAAAGAAAGACGTGCCTCTTGTGGGAATGCTTGGTGGAGCAATGGATTGGGTGAAGATGAAAATCGCGCCTGAAAAGTCGCTCGCGGAGTATATTAAGAAGGATAAGGACGAGCGCAGGAAGATCGCCGAGAAGGCATTGAAGTCGCTTCGTGATGAAGAAAAGAAATTGTTTAAGAAACAGGACGACGCGGCAAAAAAGAAGTCGCGCAGATCGGTGATAGCAAAACGGTTTGGCAACGAAGCGGCGGACGCGATTATTGATGAGATCGACGGTATTGAGAAGGGGGAAGCAGAAAAAACGGAGCCAGTAGAACCAGCCAAAGCAGCATAATAAAAATCTCGATTGCGTAATGGCAATCGGGATTTTGTTTTATTTACGTCGTTTTGACGGTGGCGCGGCTCGCTTCTTCGCGAGGATTTCGATTGCGAGTTCGCGTGTGATTTCTTCTGGCGCGCGCTTGCGACCGAGCGACGCGTTGGTTTTGCCGTCCGTGAGATATGGTCCAAAGCGTCCGTGTTTGAGAATGATCTCACCACCCGTTTCAGGGTCTAGACCGAACACGGCGATTGGCGTTTGCATTTTCTTTTTTAACTCACCAGCGTTTTTGAGAAGTTCGATTGCAAGCTCGAGTGTGATTGTGGCAGGGGAGAGTGGTTCTTTGATTGAGGTGGAAACCTCGCCAGCTTTCACGTATGGACCAAAGCGACCAATCGCCGCCAACACGTCTTCACCATTCTGATTTTTGCCAAGCGTCTTTGGAAACGACAGACACGCCAGTGCTTCATCAAGTGTCAGGGACTCAATTGTCATTCCCTTGAGAAGAGACGCGCTTTTTGGTTTTGGTTTACCAGAGTCTTTATCAGCCTTTGAATATTCGCCCACTTGTACGAACGCGCCGAACCGTCCTGTCTTAGCGATGATTGGAAGACCTGTTGCAGTGTCTTGCCCAAGCACGCGGTCTGGCATTATGTCCTCGCGCTTTACGGACTTGGTTTTTTCCGCGAGATTTTTGTGGAACGGGTCGTAGAAAGCACGGAGCGTTGGGATCCACTCTGCTTTGCCATCCGCGATATCATCGAGCGTTCCTTCCATTTTGGCAGTGAAGTCGTAGTCGATTATGGAGTGGAAGTTTTTGACAAGCACATCGCACACGATCATTGCCACGTCAGTTGGCGCGAGTTTTTTGTTGTCATCGCGTAGGACATATCCGCGGTCAATGATTGTTGTGATGGTCGGCGCGTATGTGCTCGGCCGTCCGATTCCAAACTCCTCAAGCGTTTTTACCAAAGTCGCGTCAGAGTACCGAGGTGGCGGTTCTGTAAAGTGTTGCGTTGGAACGATGCTTGTGGTTTCGACCGCGTCGTCCTTTGCGAGGGCTGGAAGGATTTTTTCTTTTGCGCTTTGGTAGATTTTCATGAAGCCATCGAAAATGATCGTGCTGCCATTTGCTCGAAATGTGTAGGTTTGGATTTTTGGCATTTTGGCATTTTGGATTTTTTGATCCACTACTGCCACCAAATCTACAACCGTTCTGTTCAATTCCGCTGGTGGCAACTGTGAAGCCAGAGTGCGTCTCCAGATGAGATCATAGAGTTTCCACGCGCGAGGTTCAAGTTCGGCTTTGAGCGAGCTTGGCGAGGCATCCACGTTTGTGGGGCGGATTGCTTCGTGGGCTTCTTGCGCGCCTTTTTTGTTTGTGTGATATCGCCGTGGTCCTTGCGCGTAGCGTTCGCCGAAGTTCGACTTGATGTAGGTCTGCGCTTCTGCGAGAAATTTTTCTGCCAGGTTCATCGAGTCCGTGCGCATGTATGTGATGCGTCCAGTTTCATAAAGCTGTTGAGCTAAGCGCATTGTTGTCTTCGCGCTCATGCCAAGCTTTGTGTTCGCGTCAATTTGTAGAGTGGAAGTCGTGAACGGAGTTGGCGAGGACTTCTTCATTTGCTTTTCTTCAATGGATTCGACTGTCGCGGTTGCCCCCTTGAGCGATTCTACAATCAGCTTAGCCTCATCGGATGTTTTGATGGAAAGCTTGTCGAGTTTAGTGTCACCAATTTTTTCTAACTTGCCAGGGAACTCGGTCGAGTCTTTTTTGAACATTCCATCGATTGTCCAAAACTCGTCGATTTTGAAAGCCTGTCGCTCACGTTCGCGCTCAACAATGAGACGCATCGCGACAGATTGCACGCGTCCAGCCGAAAGCCCGCGTCGAACTTTTTGCCACAGAAACGGAGATAGCTCATAGCCCACAAGGCGATCCAAAATGCGGCGAGCCTGTTGAGCGTTTACAAGGTTTTCATCGATGTTGCGTGGGTTTGCGACAGCGTGCGCGATCGCGTCTTTGGTGATTTCATGAAACGTGATGCGCTTAGCTTCCGATGGATCCAATCCAAGAACCTCTGCCAAATGCCACGCGATAGCTTCTCCTTCGCGGTCTTCGTCAGTAGCCAGATACACTTCATCTACTTTTTTTACCGCCTGTTTAAGTTCTACAACGTGTGGCTTGCTTTTTGGCGGCACGATGTAGGTTGGAGCAAAATCATGCTCAACATCAACTCCGAGTTTGCTCTTGGGTAAGTCTCGTATGTGCCCAAAGGAAGAAAGCACTGTGTACTCGTTGCCGAGATATTTTGAAATTGTTTTAGCTTTTGTCGGAGACTCGACAATGAGAAGTTTGTTCATGTAGGTATGTTTAAGTGTCTCTATTACTAGCTGGTTGGGAGAAATACGTCAAATCGGGTTGGGAGGATGCGAACGAAATTATGCTCGCGCGCGGGTGTAATAATTTCCTCCCTCGTGGTGAGTCACTCCTTTCATTTCCATGAGCGTGAGCGTGCTTAAAACTTTTGGCGTTGGCAATCCAGACGCGCGCACGAGCTCGTCTAAGTGCAGTGGCGAGCTGGATAATTGTCGCCACAGCAGAGTCTCTTCATTGTTGGTTGGTTCGTAGGGTGGCTGTGTGCTGACTTCTGCTTTGCGTCCAAGAATATCATCAGCGCACGTGGTTGGTGTCGCGCCCATTTTGATGAGGTTGTTTGGCCCCTCCGAGAGGAGGGAGTGAATACTCCCCGGCACAGCGTAAACTTCGCGACCGCTTTCAAGAGCAGAGCGCGCTGTGATGAGTGATCCAGATTTTATTGCCGCCTCCACAACAAGTGTCCCGTGGCACATTCCAGCGATGATGCGATTGCGGAAAGGGAAGTGTTGTTTGAGGGGCGGGGTACCTACTGGGAATTCGCTAATGACCGCGCCTCCTGACGCAAGAATGCGAGAAGCGAGCGCGCGGTTGCCTGATGGATAAATACTGTCGGTGTCCACGCCAGAACCAAGCACCGCGATTGTTAATCCTCCAGCGTGAAGCGCCGCGTCGTGCGCTATTGAATCAATTCCATGAGCAAGTCCGCTGACAATCACAAGCCCCTCGCGCGCGAGAGGTTCAACAAGGGCTTGTGTTACTTGTCTGCCATATCTGCTTGCTTTGCGTGAACCAACGACTGCCAAATGTTTTCGAGATGGATCCGGTAGCGTGCCGCGCACAAACAAAACCGCTGGCGGGTCGTAGATTTCTTTAAGAAGGGTAGGGTAGATATCATCTTTGACAATGACAGCTTGAATTCCGTTCACCTCAAGCTCCCGCATCTTTTCCTCAGGGTCAATGTGAATGCGTTCTTGCAAAAAACGGCTTGCGACTTCTGGTTCGATTCCCGCCTCGACAAGTTCAGACGCGGATGCAAAAAACGCGCGATCCATTGTTGGGAAATGTTTCGCGAGTCTTCCAATTCTAACCGCGCCGAAAGCGCGAAATTGCGTGAGAGCGACCCAATAAATCCTATCCGCAGTCATCATACGGACCCTCTGAGGACGAAGTCTTCAATCAAAACCAAAGCGTGTTTTATAATTTCTGGGAGCGCAGACCGCTCAGAGCTGGTCCATGTGCCTAGCACAAAATCTTCAAGCGCGATGTCTGGATAGGGCGATCGTCCAATTCCAATTCGTACTCGCGCGATGTCGGTTTGTTTACCAAGAGCGTTTTGGATTGATTCAATCCCGTGATGCCCAGCGCTGGAGCCCGCAGTCTTAAACCGAACATCGCCGAATGGGAGGTCGGCGTCATCGTAGATTACTAAAAGTTCTTTTGGTTTGATTGGGTGCTTGCTCACCACAGAGGCAACCGCTTTGCCGCTTGCGTTCATGAAGGTTTGTGGCTTTATCAAGAGCACGCGCACACCGTCCATTTCCGTCTTCGCAACAAGCGCCTGCATTGATCGTTTGTTGCTGAAAGTCGCGCTAAGTTTTTTTGCGAGTTCATCAGCGACAAGAAAGCCGACATTATGTCGAGTATTCGCGTATTCATTTCCGGGGTTCCCCAGTCCAATGATTGTGAACATAAATTATTTCGCAACTGCTGTTGCGAGTCTGATGTTGATGTGCAAAGGAGTGCCGATCAAATTGAATTGATCGCGCAATTGGTTTTCGAGAAATCGAACGTAGCTCATGTTGAGCGAATCAGTACGCTTTGCTTTCAAGATGAGATCAAACGTTGGGGGATTGGCGCGAGTTTGTTTCATACCAAGAATTTTTGGCACCCACGGCCCCTTCCCTTTGCTTGGAGTGTGGCGATGCACAGCGCCTTTCAAAAATTGTTCCAAAGCCTCAGGCGAAAGTTCGCGGCGGCGATTGTCCACCACGCGATCGATATCATCAAACAGCGTGGCAACACGTTGTTTTGTGAGCGCGGAAACAAAGATCACGGGCGCCCAGCTTATGAAAGGCAATATTGCCGCTATGTATTCTCGGTATCGGTTCATTGTGTTGGTTTGTTTGTCCGCAACAAGATCCCACTTGTTGACCACCACAATGACAGCCGAGTTTGATTCTTTTAGGAAACCCGCGAGCGTTTTTTCTTGCGTGCCCAGCGGTTCGGTTGCGTCCACGAGAAGCAGTGTTACGTCCGCGAGTCTGACGATCGCCTCGTTACGTTTTACTGCTACCTCTTCAAGCCCGCCTGCCTTTTTTACTTTTGCCATCTTACGCATTCCAGCCGTGTCAATGAAGATGTAGTTTTTGTCGCCACGCTGCAGTAGCGTGTCGTTTGGTTCGCGAGTCGTGTGAGCGATGGGACTTGTGATAAAACGCTCCTCACCCAAAAGAGAATTGAGAAGAGTTGATTTTCCAACGTTTGGTTTTCCGATGACCGCGACTTTTGTGCCGATGATTTCGATTGGGTCAGCAGGATATTTTCCAATTTTTTCAAGGCGCGCGTAGATTTCGTCTAAAAGATCGCCAACGCCAGTGCCTCGCACCGCGGAGACAGCGATTGGTTCTGGGAAACCCTCAAGCCGCCACTGCGGGTCAGAGGCGCTAAGACGTTCTGAAACTTTTTCAGCTTTATTTCCAACGATGATGACTGGTTTGCCACTCTTGCGCAGACGTCGCGCGAGTTCAAAGTCTTGCGGCATCGCGCCTGTTTTCAAGTCAACGACAAATAGTAAAAGATCCGCGCGCTGAATCGCCACGTGAGCCTGTTTCAGGATGTTGCGTTCGATCTCGTCTGGACGAACCAAATCTAGCCCGCCAGTGTCCACGATCTCGATAACTTTTCCGCGCCAAAGACAAGGACCCTCGTTGCGGTCGCGTGTTGTGCCCGCGACAGTTGAAACAAGCGCCTTTGGTTCTTCCAGAAGGCGATTGAACAAAGTGGATTTTCCAACGTTGGTTCTGCCCACAAGGGCGATGATGGGGAGGGGCATATGGGAGGAGGGGAGAGGGAGGAGGGGAGAGGGAGGAGGGGTGAGGGAGGGAACAGGGAACAGGTTTCGGAGAGGACGGAGAGGCCGCTCGAAAATCGTTGTTCCGTTTCCTCCCCACCTCATCACCTTCCACACCTTCCACACCTCCCCACCTGTACTACTGTCTTACAAACGATGAGGCGCTTTCACCAAGCACAACGAGAAAATCAACACCAGACTCGGTTGCGAGCTCCTCGTAGTCTTCGGTGGTGAACGCAATTTCCTGCGGAACAATGTCGCCAGAAATCATCCAGCCTGTTGCCGAAAGCGTAACGTCAGCCTGAAGGAAGTTGCGTAGCGCTTTAAGTTCTGTGGCACGCTCGCCGTTAGTTAGATCGTATATAACAGTGTGCGCGTATTCTCGAGACGCGGCGTTGCCGACTTTCACAACATCAAACCCCTGTCCATCCAAAAGCTGTGAGGTACGTAGCGCCAGACCGGTTATGCTCGTGCCGTTTTGAATCTCGACGCGCACGAACTTTGGTTTTTCTTCGGGTACTGAATCAAATGCTAGATTGAGTTCTGAATCGTTTGTGAAGATTTGGTCAGCAACGCTTTGAAGCGGTGACCAGTTATCGTTCTTGGGCAAGAGCACGTACGCGCCGTTTAAGACTGTCGCGTAAAGCGGAGAAGCAGGGGAGGCATCGATCACGTGGTTTGTGATCGCGGAGGTATTCATTCCTTTGAGCTCGCGAGCGAGGCGTACAATTTCCCAGACGTTCAGATTTGTGGCGATGTTGTTCTCCAGAGTATCCAACATTTTGCTGATGCGACTTGGGTTGAGGAACGTTGAAGCCGACATCATTTTATCTTTTACTGCCAAGATGATTTTTTGTTGGCGCGTGGCGCGAGCGAAGTCAGACCCTTCTCCATTATTACCATGGCGTGAGCGCACAAACTTGAGCGCGGTTGCCCCGTCCATATGCGTCCAGCCTTCATAGAAGGTGACGCTCTCAAAGCGGCAAGAGTAGTCAATGACGACTTCGGGTTGTGGGGCGATGTCAGCGAGCGCCGGTTCAGATGAGTCGGATAAGTCGGATGGGACAGAAGGGTCGGATGGGATTGATAGGTTGGGCGGAGAAAAGACTTCTGTTTCACATTCGTCGTACTCTTTTCCATCAACTGGATAATTCGTATCCGTGAACGTCTGCTCAACGTACACATCAACTCCGCCGATCGCGTCAACGAACTCCGCGAATCCATCGAAGTCGACTCGTAGGTAATAATGAATCTCCTCATCTAACACGTCGCCGATTACTTGCGTCGCGAGAGCTGGTCCATCACCGGTTTTTTCCATCTCGCCATACGCGTTTGCGTGGTTTACTTTGCGATATCCATATCCAGGGATCGGTACGCTCATATCGCGCGGAAGTGACATCATGCCAATGGCATCGTCAGACGGGCGGTAACTCGTGAAGATTATCGTGTCCGTGAGTTGCGGGCCGTCATGCCCCTCTCCACCAATGCCCATGATGAGAAGGTTCACCCTATCCTCATTCTCGCCGTCAAGCGCTCGTGCCTCCGCGCTAACAAGTTGTTTGAGTGTTGAGAAAAGAGAAAGGTTTGGGTTCGCGCTACTCTCCGTCGTCGTGGAAACGCGATAGGAAAAGATGATGCTGATTGTCACAATAACGACCGCCGCGATTCCCAACGCGCGTCCAAAAAAAAGAACCGGCGCCCGTTTTGGTACACGCAGGTAGGATTTTTGTTTGAGTAAATCAATTTCTGGACGTGACATAAGCGTCAGTGGTGACATTGTATCTTGTTGAGGAAGGTGGATCAAGCGAGAGCAAAGCGCTTGAGAGTTTCCGCGCGGCATGATACCTTTTTTTCGATTACGGACGTTTAGCTCCCGCCGTCGCCCCTCGAAGGTCTCGGGGCTATGGCGGGCAGGCAGTTGGTTACATGCGCGGGGAGCGCTGATCCATTTGGACGTTTAGCTCAGTTGGTTAGAGCGCTGTCCTCACACGACAGAGGTCGGAGGTTCGAGCCCTCCAACGTCCACCAAAAAAACACGCCAGGCATCTGGTGTGTTTTTTGTAGTGGACGTTAGCGAGCCAACTGCTTGGCTCGCGTGGGGGCTCGAACGCCGTAGCGATGTTCGGCGAGCGTGACGGCGAGCCGAACCGCGAGGCGGTGCCCAGCCCGAGGAGGCGGAAGCCGACGAGAGGCGAGGGCGAGCCCTCCAACGTCCACCATCCTTCGCTCGCTAGAGCGAAGGATGCCCTCCGTAGCTTTAGCGAAGGAGGGCGAAGATAAGTTAGCTGTTCGGAATAACGTTGTCGCGAGCTTCGGATGACAGGCCATATTCGCCATGAACTGCGTTGAGGCTTCCTCCTCCGCTCGGCAGAATCGAGCTACGGAAGACAAACCGAACAGCAAGCATAGAAAAACACTCGAGTTCGCTCGGGTGTTTTTCTTTTGAAAAATATTTTTCATTCAACAAATATAGTCGTACATAAATTCATATCAGCACGCTTTTTCGCCGATCGGCGATAATACGTGCCGAGGCTATCCCCGAATTCCGAATCCGAATTTCGAATTTTTTACTCGAGATCATCAATGTACGTTTTTTCACGATCGTGAATATTTGTACACAGAAGTCAGTTAGGGTTTTGTGTTTCGATGCGTGGCGAGATGATAAATGGAGGTGACAATAAAATAAAAAATCCGACCGGCGGTTAGGCACAGGTCGGAGCGTTGAGATGTCCGTTCGAGAGCGGAGGATCGTGACACGTCGCTCGCGAGAGACAT
>JAGVQB010000006.1 GCA_020051955.1 bacterium
GAAGGTGAAGAGGTGTGGAAGGTGAAGAGGTGTGGAAGGTGAAGAGGTGTGGAAGGTGAAGAGGTGTGGAAGGTGAAGAGGTGTGGAAGGTGAAGAGGTAGTTTCGGGCAGGACGAGAGACAGCTCGAAAATCATAATCGAAAGTCGACATTCGAAAATCGCATTCCGATCCAACAGCCGACTTTCGCCTCTCGATTCTCGTTAACGATTTTCGACACAACGAAACAACGATTTTCGCTTCCTTCCTTCCTCCCCACCTAACCACCTCCACACCTAACCACCTCCCCACCTTCCCACCTCCCACGAAACCAAGTATACTAAAGCCGCTTATTTGATTTTTTCTTATGTCAAAAATCACAAAAAAAAAATCTTCCAAGAACGACGAAAATGCCTATTCCGCAAAACAGATTACTGTTCTGGAAGGGCTTGAGCCTGTGCGCAAGCGTCCTGGAATGTACATCGGATCCACTGGTCCGTCAGGTCTTCACCATCTCATCTGGGAGGTGATGGACAACTCGTTTGATGAATGTATGGCAGGCTTTGGCGACGAGATTGTAATTAGTCTTTTGCCAAATCACACCGTCAGCGTTGAAGACCATGGTCGCGGTATTCCAGTGGACATACACCCACAATTCAAAAAATCCGCGCTCGAGCTAGTACTTACAAAACTCCACGCCGGAGGTAAGTTTGGCGATGGAGGCTACAAAGTTTCCGGAGGTCTTCACGGAGTGGGTGTGTCGGTCGTTAATGCCCTTTCAACCTACCTCAAAGCGGAAGTAAAGCGCGAAAATAAACTGTGGATGCAAGAATATTCTCGTGGTATCCCAAAGGCCAAGGTCAAACCTGTTGGCAAGGCAACGGGGACGGGCACCACTATTACGTTTCGCCCAGACGAAACAATTTTTGAGACGCTTGAATTTGATCTGGAAACAATCCTTGACCACCTGCGCCAGCAAGCATATCTGACAAAGGGGGTTAAAATCGTGGTAGTGGACGCGCGCGAAGAAGGCGGCTCTAAAGTTTACGCGTTTTATTTCGAGGGCGGCGTTGCCTCATACGTGCACCACATCAACCACGGCAAAGAGGCCAAGCACAAAAACATTTTCTACGCGCACAAACGCGACGAGACTGCTGGCGTTGATGTTGAGGTCGCGCTCCAGTACACGGGTGAATATTACGAGTCAGTACACTGCTTTGCCAACAACATTACAAACCCCGAGGGTGGTTCACACCTCTCTGGTTTCCGCGCCGCTCTAACACGCGAGCTCAACAACTACGCGCGATCCAAGGGGCTCCTCAAAGAAAAAGATCAAAATCTCGCTGGCGATGATGTGCACGAGGGTCTTACAGCCATCGTAAGCGTCAAACTCAAAGACCCGCAATTTGAAGGACAAACAAAGGCTAAGCTTGGTAACCCAGAAGCGCGCACCGCGGTTGAGGCGGTTTTTGGCGCGGAGTTTAAAATATTTTTGGAAGAGCACCCGTCTGACGCAGAGGCGATGATAGGCAAGTGCCTCCTCGCCGCTGAAGCACGCCGTGCCGCTCGTGCCGCCAGAGAAACCGTGCTACGCAAAGGCGTGCTCGAAGGTCTTACGCTACCAGGTAAACTAGCTGATTGTTCAAGCAAAGATCCCTCCGAATCTGAAATTTTTATCGTCGAGGGAGACTCTGCCGGTGGTAGCGCGAAGCAGGGGCGTGATCGCGAGCACCAGGCAATCTTGCCACTACGGGGAAAAATTCTGAACGTTGAACGCGCGCGCCTGGACAAGATGCTCTCCAACAACGAAATCAAGTCGCTTGTCATCGCGCTGGGCACCAACATCGGCGAGAGCTTTGACATGACAAGCCTGCGTTACAACAAGATTGTAATCATGACAGACGCTGACGTTGACGGCGCACATATTCGCACTTTGCTTCTCACACTTTTTTACCGCTACTTCCCAGACTTGATCCATCAAGGTCATATCTATATTGCTCAGCCACCACTTTATCGCGTGAACATCGGAAAAAATTTCCGATACGCGTTTTCGGACGAAGAAAAAGAGAAGGTAATTAAAATATTGTTGAGTGAAAGTGGAAAGACAACAAAGGCGACAAGGGTAACAGAGGCAACGGGAGAGGAGGATGTCGCGGCAGAATCGGAGGCAGAGGAATACGAAGTCTCTGGCGTGAAAGTAAATATTCAACGTTACAAAGGTTTGGGAGAAATGAACCCAGACCAGTTGTGGGAGACAACAATGAATCCAATGACGCGCGTGATGAAAAACGTGACGATCGAAGACGCACAGCGGGCTGACGATGTGTTTGATGTGCTCATGGGCGCGGATGTTGCTCCGCGTAAGCGCTTTATCCAGACACACGCAAAGACAGTAAAAAACTTGGATGTTTAATTTTATGCAAGGCGGAGAATGGCTCCTGTGGATTCTTTGGGCTTGCCAAGAACAGCACCCTAATGTATCCTCTCGAATGTTGGCCCCCGAACGGGGCTTTTAAGATACAAATAATATGGACTCTCCAGTTAAAAAAACGAACCCAATTTCCTGGCTCATTCGTTATTTCAAGGAGTCACACGAGGAATTGCGCAAGGTCTCTTGGCCAAATCGCAAGACTGCATCGCGCTACTCCATCATTGTTATCGTGCTGTGCGTTGTCATCGCCTTATTTTTTGGAGGCATGGATTGGCTACTCAATAAAGGGATGGAGTGGCTAATCGCATTAACGTCTTAATTCTCCCCCCGCCCCTCTCCTACTTTCCCCCCTTCGACCCTCTCCCCTCATCCCTCACCCCTCGTCCCTACCCCTATGCCAAAACAGATAGCAAAATTCGGCCGGCGCTGGTACGCAATCCATACCTATTCCGGGTATGAGGAAAACGTGGCTGAAAATCTCCATCAGCGTATTGACACAATGGACATGGAAGAAAAAATCTTCAACGTCCTTGTTCCAAAAGAGAAAAAAATCAAAATCAAAAATGGCAAGCGCAAAACTGTCGAGGAAAAAATCTTCCCTGGCTATGTGCTTGTTGAGATGATCGTGACTGATGACTCATGGTACGTTGTTCGCAACACGCCCAATGTCACTGGCTTCATCGGCACAGGCACCACACCAACTCCTATCGCGGAAAAAGAAATGGAAGCTTTACAAAAACGCATGGGGGTTGATGAGCCGGAGTTCAACATGGATGTTGAAAAAGGATCGCTGGTTACCATCACTGATGGACCGTTCAAAAATCAAGAAGGCAAGGTGTCAGAAATTGATATGGAGCGCGGCAAGGTCAAGGTGCTGGTCAATTTGTTCGGCCGCGAGACTCCTGTAGAACTCGACTTCTTGCAAATAAAGAAGTCTTAATGTAAATTCGCGCTAATTATTCTTAGCTGTGACATGTCGTTCGCGAACGACATGTCGTGGCACGTCATTCGCGAATGACGTGCCGTGGTCGCTCGACAAATCGGGAATCCACTAACCAAATATGGCAAAGAAGCTCAAAACACAGATCAAACTGCAAATCCCGGGAGGCGCCGCAACACCAGCGCCACCAGTAGGTCCAGCCTTAGGTCAGCACGGTCTACCAATTGGTGACTTCGTAAACAAGTTCAATGCCGCTACCCAGGATCGTCGTGGCGAGACAGTGCCTGTTATCATAAATGTCTACGAAGACCGCACGTTTGATTTCATCACAAAAACAGCGCCGGCATCTGACATGATCAAGAAGGCGGCGAAGATTGAGAAAGGCTCTGGCAATCCTCTCACCACAAAGGTTGGATCAATCACCCAGGCACAGCTCCGCGAGATTGCGCAAAAGAAACTTCCAGATTTGAACACGCAAGACGTTGATGCCGCGATGAAAATCGTGGCAGGAACAGCAAGACAGATGGGGGTGGAAATTAAATAACTATTGAAGGTGAACAAGGTGGAAAGGTGAACAAGGTGAACCGAACAAATTCGGAATCACCTTCCACACTTTCACCACCTCCACACCTAACACGTGGGAGCTCTTCAAAAGAGCGACCGTACCACATATATGCCAAGTAACAGATTCAATGAAGCTAAGAAGCTAGTAGATAAATCGAAAGTGTATTCAATCTCTGAAGGCGTAGCGCTTGTCAAAAAGACAGCCACGGCCAAATACGATGAGTCAATCGAACTTCACGTGCGCATCGGAATTGATCCAAGCAAGTCAGACCAACAAGTGCGTGGCACAATCGTGCTTCCCCACGGAACAGGCAAGACAAAAATCGTCGCCGCGTTTGTGGATGGTGATAGAGAGGCAGAGGCAAAGGCTGCTGGCGCTGACATTGTGGGTGGCGAGGACCTCATAAATAAACTCGCGCAGACTTCACAGATCGACTTTGATGTCGCGGTTGCGACTCCTATCATGATGCCCAAGCTTGCCAAAGTTGCGCGTCTGTTGGGTCCTCGCGGACTTATGCCTAACCCAAAGACCGATACTGTTGGACCAAACATCACAAAGATGATCCAGGAACAAAAAACCGGTAAGGAAAGTTTCAAAAACGACAACACCGCAAACATCCACCAGGTGTTTGGACGCAAGAGCTTCTCGGAGCAACAGCTCGAAACAAACCTGCGCGCACTGCTGGATCAAATCAAAAAAATGAAGCCATCTTCTTCCAAAGGAATCTTTATCCGAAACGTAGTTCTGGCTTCTACTATTGGTCCTGGAATCAAAATAGACGCAAACTCATAAGATTATCACAAAACCAGCCACAAAACGGCTGGTTTTTGATTCGATTGGTTGACATGACCTGTTTTTTCCTTTATCCTCATCGGTCCGCTTAATGAGTGCCCAAAGCGGGAGCTCGTGGACAAGTTAGGAGGAGCAATGCTCCGCGTACGAGTCTCAAAGACGAGAATCTCGCAAGACTATCAGGTCACCACCAAAGACGCGGTGGTGACTCTGGATGTTCCCGATGGCGTGTGGGCATTGGTCTACTACCTCTGGCCCCTTACATCGCTGTGCCCTTGGAAGGAACACAACAAGTACGAGACCAGAAACCTCGAGTACGTCTGCCAGGATCCGGACGAAGAGGTTCGCGTGGTCACAGCCGCGCGCGGCGATGACTACAATCCATTCGTCTTCGTGTATTGGAGCGAGAAGCCCTTTGGGCTGATGACCGCCTCTTGCGCGAACTGGCGAGCGCGCGAGTTCTTGCCAGCAAGACTGGTTCAAGATGACCATCTCGGGCACTGCTTCGTACGCAGGTTCCAGACGGTCAAGCACTTCAATGGCGTGGTCATGAGTAGCCTCAACCACGTCGCCAAGATAGTGGGCATGACCCAAGAGCAGGTCTGGGACAAGTACCAGTGCTTGCTGACCGAACCGATGCCCAGCCCTGTCACCAACAACGAGAAGCTGGTGA
>JAGVQB010000063.1 GCA_020051955.1 bacterium
ACGACGACGTGGTCGAATTATGGCTTAACTTAGTCATATTTTACCACCTTCCAACCAAAAACTCACCCCGAAATGTGGATGAGTTTTGCAACGGTCTCTCATCAAATCATTGACATTTTGCCGAAAAACTAATATATTTCCACCTCGTTCTTTGTAATGATTAGATCATCTTTCACATGAGATAAGCCCTTTGCACGGCATCAAAATGCTGTTCAGAGCGCCCGTCTCATGTCCGAGGCCAGCCGTGACCGTCCGATGACGGATCAAGGAAAAAGGAGAATGACGATGACCCAGCGGATCACGTCCCCGCAGCAGAAGCAGATCGAGCGCCTCATGGCAGATGCGCTCGGCAACACCAACACCAACAAGGACGGTGCACAGAGACTCATTGAGCGTGGTGACGAGTTCATGGCCTACATCGTGAAGGGTATCAACCGCTTCACGGCCAAGACTCCCAACTACGAGCTCGCCCGAGCGATCCTCGGCGACGACTTCATCTCCCCCGAGGAGATCACCACCGCTCGAGGGCTCACCTACACCCCAGACCAGCTCGCGATGTTCGGTGCCACTCTGCCCTCGCAGGAGGTGCTCACGTGGTGCCGCGACAACGGCTTCATGCTCGTGGCTGGCTCTCCGCACGATATGTCGCTCCTCGACATCCGCGAGCTCAAGCGGGAGTACCTCTACACCAAGGAGGGCGGATGGTACGCCGAGTCGAGCGAGAAGTTCGCTCGGGACGACAAGGTCACCTGTCGCTGGCTCATGCTCCGCAAGGCACCCGTGCCGAACTCCACATCCAAGACGTTGAGCGAGCAGGAACAGATCCTCTCCGACCTCGAGGTGGTTCCCAACGTCGCCGAGATGGTCTGGGGGCTCACGACCTACAAGACGGTCAGGGGTGTCTACCTCCTGCCCAGCCTCTACGTCCGCACTTCCAGCGTCGACTCGTACGGCTACCACGTCTTCGTCGGGCTCTTCGACGGGGACGGCCTCAGCGTCCACATCTGGAGCGATGGCCGCCGTGACGGCGACGTGGGGGTCTCCTCCTCGCGGAAGGCTCTCTGAGCCTCGTTCCTTGAATCCTTGCTCCTCTTGATGCCTTGATCCTCCCAGTTTCCGCCGTAGGCGGATCGCGGCAACTTTTGCGAGCAAGTTTCGCTCAACCCACCCTCGGAGGGTGTTCACACGATGTGAGCACCCTCCTTTTCTTTTTGCCTTGGTGTAAAATGTGGAATGTCTTGTACCTGTGGGTACGGTCAAAACCTGTGCCTCACAAGACGCTCGCTTTGAAGTATTGCCAGAATATCGTTGTCTACGGATTGCGGTAGTGTGCAAATCAATGAACAGAGAAACTTCTTGCCCTTTTCTGGTGGAGATGTTCCAGCAAGGAACTGCTCCCAAATCAAATTCAAGAATGAGAGGATATAGGCCTTACGGGCAGTAACCCTCAAATTCTGGTGTCACAGATGGAAATGGGCAACGTTCGTCGATTCGAACGGGAACCGCGTGAACGTCGGCAACTTCGACGGGGACGGTCTCAACGTCAACAACTGGAACGACCACGATCGTAACGACAATGTGGGGGTCTCCTCCTCGCGGCAGTCTCTCTATGAGCTCATAAGAAAAGCGCCCTATGATGGGGCGCTTTCTCTGTCTTCTTTGAAATGTTTTATCCATCCGCCGAGCATACGACCGATTTCATCGACTTGTTGTTGAATCCTTGCGTACATATTCGTATCAAGCAGATTGGTATCATGTGAGAGCCGAACGAAAACTCGCAACATATTAAGATTGATGCTCACTTTATCCAGCACGATAATCTTTTCTTCCTTGTACAAAGCGGTGGCTTGAAGAATCCCCTCAATCACATCAAGATTGGTTTTTTCGACACGAAGCCAGAGTGCATACCTGTCTTGTTTGGGAACTTTATTTCGCAGTCGATATATGAACAGGTAAAGTTCGTAAGTTTTTTTGAAAATCGGAATATCAAACTCGTCGAGCATAAAAAGTTATGAAGATTTATCGCAAGTTATTTGCCTCCATGATTGATCCTACAGCTTTGTTTTTGGCGTGGGAGAAGTTTCGCAGAGGTAAGCGTCACCGCAAAGATGTTCGTCGTTTTGAGTGGAAGCTTGAGCAAGACATCTTCGCTCTTCACCGAGAACTGGCGGAGAAAACCTATCATCACGACGTTTATTCAGGTTTCTTCATCAACGACCCCAAACAACGTCACATCCATAAAGCAACGGTGCGTGATCGGGTTGTTCATCACGCAGTCTTCCAAGTTCTCAATCCAATCTTTGAACCGACGTTCATCGCAAACTCTTTTTCTTGTCGGATAGGCAAAGGTACGCACAAGGGGGTCGAAGCTGTTGAACGAATGACTCGCGAGGTTAGTCAGAACTACACACGACAATGTTTCGCTCTCAAATGCGATGTGCGACGTTTTTTCGACTCGATAGACCATGATGTCTTACTTGAGATTCTCGGCAGGCGCATCAAAGATCCTGACGTAATGTGGCTTCTTGAACGAATTGTCCGCAGTTATATTTCCGAGTATGCCAATCTATTTGAACACAAAGGTGTGCCTATCGGGAACCTGACTTCACAGCTTTTCGCAAACGTGTACATGAACGAGTTTGACCAGTTTGTGAAGCAAGAGCTCAAGGTCAAACAGTACGCTCGGTATACCGATGATTTTATTCTTCTGCATCACGATCGTGACGTACTGGCATCTTCGCTGCCAGTCATTGAGCGGTTTTTGTCGACATGTTTACATCTGTCGCTTCATCCCAAAAAAGTATCACTCAACACAATTCATCATGGTGTTGATTTTCTTGGGTACGTTCTTAGACCACACAACAAGACGGTTCGTACAAAGACCAAGCGTAGAATGTTTCGTAACATCGACTACAAAGTGCAGCAGTTCAATAAAGGTGTGCTCGATGGCGATTCGCTGACACAATCGGTCAGCTCATGCCTTGGTGTTCTCTCTCACGCCAACAGCAAAAAAAATGAAAATGAGTTGTTGACAAAAGTTTGGTATGAAGCAGAAATGTGTTTTGTGTTTGTGCACGCGAAAGACGGTGGGGCAGAAATGGATCAAATATAAATACCCAGCAGTTGCTGAGTTTTTTTTGGTGACCCCACCGGGAATCGAACCCGGATTTGGTGGATGAGAACCACCTGTCCTAACCGTTAGACGATGGGGCCATTTACTTCTAACTGTTTCGGCGGAGACTATAACATACGATTTGTACAATGAGAAGTCTTGAATATGATATAATCTTCTCATGCTGGAGGAATTATTTTTTGAAATCGGGATTGTATTGATTATAGCGGCCGTGATCGCGATGGTGTTGTACCGTCTCCGTCAGCCGCTGATCATCGCTTATATCATCACCGGGATTCTGGTTGGTCCTGGGTTGTTTGCTATTTCGACTTCATCGGAAATTTTCGAAGTGATGTCAAAGATTGGCGTCGCGTTCCTTCTCTTCACGGTTGGATTGGGATTGAACTGGCGCAACATTAAGGACGTTGGCGGAATCGCTCTCGCGACAGGCGTGGGGCAGGTTTTGCTTTGTTCCACAATTGGTTTCTTAATCGCCACCGCGCTTGGGTATGATAGCCTCACGAGCATTTATCTCGCGGTCGCGTTTTCTTTTTCAAGCACCATCATCATCGTGAAGTTGCTAATGGATAAGGAAGATCTGGACACGCTCTATGGTCGCATCAGTGTTGGGTTTCTTTTGGTGCAGGATTTTTTGGCGATGTTGCTTTTGCTTGTCCTGTCATCCATTGAATCGGGCGCCACCCTTGAGCACATACTAACCTTCACGCTTCTGAAAGTCGTCGTGCTTGTGCCAGTGTTCTGGTTTGTCTCCGCGAAAGTTCTCCCTCACGTTTTAAATTACGTTGCGAAATCTCAAGAGCTTTTGTTTATCTTCGCGGTTGCGTGGTGCTTTTTGGTCGCGAGTCTTCTTGTGGCAGTTGGTTTTGGAGTGGAGATCGGTGCGCTGATTGCTGGCGTGACATTATCAAGCTCGGTTTACTATCGCGAAATAAACGCGCGCATTAGACCTTTACGTGATTTTTTCTTGGTCATATTTTTTATAGTCTTGGGTACTCGGCTGGTGCTTGATGGATTTAGCGTGAACATAGTGCCGACGATCGCATTCAGTCTGTCAATTTTGTTGTGCAACCCGATCATCGCGATGATGATTATGCGACTTCTTGGTTATCATCCACGCACAGGGTTTCTCGCAGGCACAACCGTCGCGCAAGTTTCGGAGTTTTCTTTCATACTCATCATGGCAGGAATGGCCGCTGGTCACGTTGGCAGTGAGATTCTCGTTCTTGCCACTGCTGTCGGATTAGTAACGATAACAATCAGCTCGTTTTTGATTGAACACAACGACAAAATCTACGAGCGCATCAAGTTTCTTTTTCGCCCCCTTGAGCCACGTCATTCGTTATCCATTGAACACAAGCGGTCACACAAACCCGCTGAAATAATTTTGTTTGGATTCCATCGCACTGGTTCGGAGCTTCTGCGCACAATTTGTAAATTGAGTCGGTCGTATGTTGTTGTTGATTTTGATCCGGTTGCGATTGGCGAGCTGGCAAAGCTTGGTGAGCCATCAGTTTACGGCGACGCGGGAGATGAAAACTTTTTGGAAGAGATTAAGGCAGATCGCGCGAGGCTGATTGTCTCAACGATTCCTGACGTGACCATCAGCCTCTCGATACTCACGTTTTTGAAAGTAAGACATTTCAGAGGAACTGTGATTGTTTCAGCGCACGCGAGTGAAGAAGCAAAGAAGTGCTATGAGCTTGGCGCGACATATGTGATTGTGCCGTCTGTATTGAGCGGGAAAAAGTTTTCAGAGATGCTTAATCAGAAGAAAACCGTAAAACGCGCGTGGGCATCTCAAAGGGTGTAGAATATTGACGTATGAACGAAGGTGGAGCGAGATTTGAAATCGCAATTACCAAAGAGATCAATATGGGCGTGCCAGATCTTCCTGGGCGCAAGGAGTTTGGAGTTGAAAAGCGAAAACAATTCGCAGGCACTGCGAAATTGAATGATCCGCAAAGTGGATTATTTTTGGTTGCGGAGGGGGTTGGAACAGAGTACGGAAGCGCGGTTGCCGCGCGCGAGATGGCAAAGGCGGCAAACGCGGAACTGGGCGAGAAACTTGATCGCATGATAGACAACAACGCGTCTCGCGCGGATTCGCAGAAGGATCGTATTTCACGCATTGACGCGTTGACCCGCGCGAAACTTATCGAGGCGTTTGCTCCTGCTCTGGATACCATTCGTCTGCGGGGGATACTTTCAAACGAAGTCGCGCGATCAGGATTGAAGGCCGTTGTGTCAAAACTTGTTGAGCTTCCAGACGCGACAAAACGTTTGTACATTGCTCACGTTGGCGACGCGCGAGCGTATGTTTTACGCAACGGAAAACTTTATCAGCTTACGCGAGACCAATCGTTGATGCGAGAAGAGAAAGATAGGAGGAAAATTTCCGATGAGGATTTTGCCAGGGTTGATCAAACGATTGACCCACAAAGGCTTTCGCCAGAACAGCGCGCGTTATTCGCGACGCGCACAGAATCGCGATTCATGGGAGAGGATGATAGGAATGGGACAGCCCCAGAAGTGCAGGCATACGCGGTGGAGCCTGGGGATCGGGTTTTGATCGCGAACGCGGGAGTGCATCTGAATCTTCTTAAAGGGGAGCTTGAGCACTTGATGCGTTTTGAAAGTAATGACCGCGCGGCGGAATCTCTCATTCAAGACTCTGCTGATGACGAGGTTGGTCGTAAATCTCCTCGCGCTCGAAGTGTCGTTGCTGATCTATCCGCGGTTGTTTGCACCATATCCAGAGAGTCTGGCTCTCGAGAATATCTCCATAAGAAGGTCGAGATTCGCTCGGTGCGAAACTCGGGAGAAGCAGTAAAGCGTCAGCCACAGATTCGGTTGCTTGATGATGAGATCGTACGTCTGCGTGCTATGAACGCTCGTGCTGTCGCGCAAAGCAGGGCACAAGAGGCTTCAAAGGACACATAGCTGTTTTTGCCGCGTTTTCCAAGCTTGACACAAGTAGTTAGCACTCTATAATACTGAGTGCTAATTATGTTGGACGCACGAAAGGAACTAATTTTGAAGCTATTGATCGAAGATTATATTCGATCCGCGCAACCGGTTGGTTCAAAACAGCTTGGCGAGCGGCACGCTCTTGGCGTATCGCCAGCGACCGTGCGGGGCGATATGGCAACGCTTGAGGATGAAGGATTCCTGCGCGCGCCGCACACTTCGTCTGGGCGCGTGCCAACTGAAAAAGCGTACGTGTACTACCTTCAGCGTCTGCGCAATAAGAAGGTTGTGCTTCCGCCCGCGGCACGCGAGGAGCTGGATCACAGCACGAACGACACGCAGAGCGCTCTCAAAACAATCGCCAAAAAGTTAGTGGAGATGTCTGGTGAGACCGCGCTCATCGCAGTGGATCCCAGCTGGAGTTTCTACGCGGGCGTAGGAAACCTTTTACAGAAACCTGATTTTCAGAATTTGGAAGTACTCCAATCCATCAGCGTGCTCATTGACCAGTTCGATGACGTTATTCACCAGATGTACTCGAGTTTGCCAGACGAGCCTCAAGTGTTTATTGGTTCGCATAATCCCTTCGGTGAACAGATGACCGCGATCATTGTGCGCTATCGACTTGGGGGAGGGCACGATGGAATCTTGGGACTTGTGGGCCCGCTTCGCATGGATTACTCAAAAAATTTAGCGCTCGTTGAATGGGCGAAGGAGGCAATTGACGAAATATGAATGACGAAATAAAAACAACCGAAGTCTGCGCGAAATGCGATGAATATCTTGCTGGATGGAAACGCGCGCTTGCCGACTATGACAATTTAAAAAAAGAAACTGAGCGTGACAGACGGCTTGTGCGCGAGATAGCGATCGCGCGTTCCGCGGAGGGTCTGCTGAGACTGTGTGATCAAATGGATATGGCCATTAGGTCGCTTCCTCCTGATCCTGAAGGAAATAATCCATACATGAAAGGAATTCAAATTTTTCGATCGCACTGCGAACAGGAATTGAAACAGCTTGGAATGGAATCGTTTGGGGAAGTGGGGGACGTCTTTGATCCAAACATCCATGAGGCAATCGCGCCCGTGACTGACGAGACAAAGCCAGATCAGACGGTTGTCGAAGTCTCTCAACGCGGATGGAAAATGGGGGATCGGATTGTTAGATCGGCAAAAGTAATTGTTAATAACTATTCAGGTGGTTAGGTGGGAAGGTGGTTAGGTGTTTTCGAACAGTTCGGATCACCTCACCACCTCATCACCTCCCCACCTCACCACCTTTCTCACCTCCTATCATTATGAAAATTCTAGGCATTGATCTCGGTACAACAAATTCGTGCGTTGCCATTATCGAAGGCGGGCAACCAAAGGTGCTTGAAAATAAAGAAGGGGCGCGCACCACGCCTTCTGTAATCGCTGTGAACAAAGCTGGCGAACGGATTGTTGGTTTATCCGCGAAGCGTCAGTCTGTCACAAACCCAGCGAACACGCTTTATTCGATCAAGCGTCTTATCGGACGTCGTTTTGAGGATCCTGAAGTCACGCGCGACAAAACAATGATGCCCTACACGATTGTAAAACACGGCGATGGGGTTGCTGTAAAAATGGGTGATAAGGAATATACGCCAGAGGAAATTTCCGCGATGGTGTTGGCAAAATTGAAAGCGGATGCTGAAGAACGGCTTGGTGAAAAAGTTGAAGAGGCTATCATCACAGTGCCAGCGTATTTTGATGACGCGCAACGCGCGGCAACGAAGACTGCTGGCGAGATTGCTGGTCTCAAAGTCCGTCGCATTATCAACGAACCAACAGCCGCGGCTCTCGCGTACGGCTTTGATAAAAAGAAGGGTCAGCAAATCGTTGTGTATGATCTTGGTGGCGGTACGTTTGATGTGTCCGTGCTTGATGTGTCCGAGGACACTGTCGAAGTTAAATCAACCAACGGGGATACACACCTGGGCGGGGATGACTTTGATCGGGTTATCATTGATTGGATTTTGAACGAGTTCAAGCTACAGGAAGGCGTTGATCTTTCACGGGATTCTTTAGCGCTACAGCGCGTGAAGGACGCGGCAGAGCGCGCGAAGATTGAGCTTTCAACAGCTCAACAGACAGAAATCAACCAGCCGTTTATCACTTCTGACGCGAATGGGCCCAAGCACTTGGTAATTTCATTGACGCGCGCCAAGCTTGAGGAATTGTGTTTTGATCTTGTGCAACAGACGTTGGTTCCTCTCAAGGCCGCTTTGAAAGACGCTGGAATGGAGAAGAGTCAGATTGAAGAAATCGTGATGGTCGGCGGGATGACACGCATGCCGCTTGTACAGAAAACAGTCGAGGAATTTTTTGGAAAGAAGATAAACGTCAGTGTGAATCCAGATGAGGTCGTGGCGCTTGGCGCGGCCGTGCAAGCTGGCGTTCTGCAGGGCGAGGTGAAGGACGTGCTTCTTTTGGATGTGACTCCGTTGTCGTTGGGAATTGAGACGTTGGGAGGAGTGATGACAAAACTTATCGAGCGCAACACAACAATCCCAACAAGCAAGTCGCAGATTTTTTCAACCGCGGCTGATGGGCAGACTACGGTGGAGATACACGTGCTTCAGGGGGAGCGAGAAATCGCGGGTGGCAATAAGACGCTTGGAAGATTTATTTTGTCAGGTATCCCAATGGCGCCACGTGGAGTGCCACAAGTGGAGGTTAAATTTGATATTGACGCGAATGGGATTTTGAATGTCGGTGCTACTGATAAAGGTTCTGGTAAGAGTCAGACGATTACGATTCAGGGTTCCACAGGTCTTTCTAAAGATGAAGTGGAGCGTATGAAACGCGAGGCGCAGGAACACGCGAGCGAAGACCAAAAGTTAAAAGAAAAAGTCGAGCACCAGAATCTCGCGGATACAATGATTTATACTTCTGAAAAAATGTTAAAGGACGCTGGTGAGAAGATAACGGCTGATGAGCGCAAGGAGGTTGAAGACAAGATCGCGGCGCTTAAAGCCGTGAAAGATAACGACGATCACGAAGCGATTAAGCGCGCCGCTGACGAACTCTCGCAAGCGGCGCAGAAGGTTGGAGCGAAGATGTATCAAGCTGAATCAGCGAATCGTCCCCCTTCCCAAGGGGGACAACAGGGGGTTGCCGACGAAGAGAAGAAAGACGGGCCGATTGACGCGGAGTTTGAGGAGAAGAAAGAGTAGTGCGACTCCCCAAACGAACTATCTGTAAAATCTGTAATTTAACGAATACGAATCTCGTGCGAATATGCTAATAGGACGATGCTATTCGCATATTCGCACGACATTCGTATTCGCTCTGCTGTAATCTGTAGATCGGTAACCTCTGTGTCCAAAGACTATTACAAAATATTGAACGTAGAAAAAGGCGCGTCGCAGGAGGAAATCAAAAAAGCCTTCCGTGTTCTGGCGCACAAGTATCATCCTGATAAAGCAGGAGGTGATGAGGCAAAGTTCAAGGAAGCAAACGAGGCTTACCAGGTTCTTGGGGATCAAGAAAAGCGTCAGAAATATGACCAGTTTGGGTCAGCGGCTTTTGAAGGTGGGCAAGGGTTTCAAGGCGGTCAAGGTTTTCAAGGTTTTGATTTTAGCTCCTCTGGGTTTGGTGATTTGGGTGATATTTTTGGCGGCATGTTTGGTGGCGCGCGCGGTGGGAATCGTGAAGAGCGTGGGTCTGACATACAGATTGACGTTGATCTTACTTTTCGCGAGGCAGTGTTTGGCACGCAGAAGGATTTGAATTTCACAAAACTTTCTTCGTGCGAGAGATGTGGTGGATCTGGCGGGGAACCTGGTATTGGGATGAAAGAGTGTGAAACGTGCAAGGGGAGTGGTGTGCAGGTTTTTTCACAGCGGACAATTTTGGGAACAATACAAAGCAAGCGCGCTTGTGAAGCGTGTCGGGGTTCGGGTGAGGTGCCAAAGAAAAAGTGTTCCACTTGCGCTGGCGATGGAGTTGAGAGACGACGCGAGTCATTTAGCGTGACGATCCCCACGGGTGTTGATGATGGCGCGACGCTGAGACTGCGAGAAAAAGGAGAGGCTGTGCGCGGTGGGCGGGCAGGGGATTTATTTGTGCGTCTGCACGTTCGCGACGACGCGCGTTTTGAGCGCGACGGAAGTCAGATTCTCTCACGCGCGACGATTGGGTTTTCTCAAGCGGCATTGGGCGACACGATAGATATTGAAACAGTTGACGGGGCAGTCTCGTTGAAGATTCCGCCCAGCACTCAATCGGGAACTTTGTTTCGTTTGCGTGGCAAAGGCGTGCCTAGTTCGCGAGGGCGAGGGGACCACATTGTGACTGTCGAAGTGCGCACGCCAGAAAAACTTTCACGCGAGCAGAAGAAACTGTTGGAGGAATTGGGGGATAGGGTGTAGGGAAAAAAATCCAAAGATCCAAAACCCAAAACCCAAACCTTTTTATTCCTAATACTTTTCTCTTTGGATTTTGGTTCCTGGATTTTGGATTTTTCCCCCCCATTTAAACGTTATGTTCAAGGTTAGAGCCACAAAATACAAAGCTCGCGTTGGGGAGCTCACAACTTCGCACGGGGTTATACAGACCCCTTGTTTTATGCCGATCGCGACAAAGGGCGCGGTGAAGACAATGTCGTCGGGAGATATGAAAGCTCTCGGCGCGCAGATTCTTTTGTCGAATACTTATCATCTTCTCCTGCGCCCAGGGCTTGAGACGATGCGCGAGCTTGGCGGATTGCACAAGTTTATGGGCTGGGACGGACCGATTCTAACTGACTCGGGTGGGTATCAAGTTTTTAGTCTTTCAAAAATGAACAAGACAACCGAGGACGGTGTCACGTTTCAATCTCACATTGACGGCGCGCGTCTCAAACTTACGCCAGAACTTTCAATCGAAATGCAATCCGTGA
Organism: bacterium; assembly: GCA_020051955.1. Classification (GTDB taxonomy): domain Bacteria; phylum Patescibacteriota; class Patescibacteriia; order UBA9934; family GWF2-40-263; genus JACRJW01. The sequence goes on from JAGVQB010000063.1 coordinate 11,003, forward strand.
TCGGTTCAGACATTCTAATGCAGTTCGATGATGTTGCGGCAGGGGATTCCACTCGTGATCGTTACGAAGAAGCAATGGAGCGTTCTCTTCGATGGGCACTGCGTTCAAAAGAATCCTTTACCTCCCTCCTCCCTCACCCCTCCTCCCTCACCCCTCCTCCCTCCACCCTCACTCCTCTGCTATTTGGAATTGTCCAGGGAGGTACTCATACAGACCTTCGCGAGCGCTCCATCAATGGTCTTCTCACGATAGGTTTCGACGGCTACGCCATCGGCGGGCTTTCCGTTGGTGAGTCGCGCGAGGATACTTATAAAATGACCGAGTATGTCGCTGGGCTTTTACCAACCGATCGGCCTCGTTACTTTATGGGAGGCGGTATGCCAGAGGAGATTGTCGGCTACGTGAAAATGGGAGTGGATATGTTTGATTGTGTTTTGCCGACTCGAAACGCGAGACACGGGACATTGTTTGTGTGGGCACAGGATCCCAAGACGGTTGATTGGTCCGCGCCTGGATTTTACGACCGTCTGCGCATCACGAACGAATCGTATGAACTCGACCAGCGAACTATTGACCAGCACTGCTCGTGCGAAACGTGCAAGACAACCTCGCGCGCGTATCTGCGCCATCTCTTTAGTGTCAACGAGATTCTTGCTTTACGTCTGGCGACAATTCACAACTTGTCGTTCTATCTGACCCTGATGAAATCCTTGCGAGAGTGGATAGCCCAAACCGCCGTGTAGGCGGTTTTTGAATCCGTGCCTGTGTTTAACTTTCCCCTTTTGTTTTGGTTAGAAATAGGGCATAATTCTCTTGATAAGCGTTCAGATAATGCGAAAAAATATGCAAACATTGAAACTCGATGGCTGTTCTTTGAATCAACAAGAAGCAATTCTTGAACTACTAAAAAAGAACGCGCCAGAGGTTTTTAGTGAAGACAAGATTGACGTTAAACAATTACGAGCAACGCTTGGTGATGAAGTTATGGCAGACACTGAACGTTACGGTTTGAATTGGGCAGGCAAGATGGATTGTTTCCGCACAATCCAAGACACGACGACAAACACACTAAAGCCTGCTCGCGACGAGTCGGTAAATTTCGATGACACAAAAAATCTCTTTATTGAAGGCGACAATCTCGAGGTTCTGAAGATTCTTCAAAAAAGTTATTACGGCAAAGTTAAAATGATTTACATTGATCCGCCGTATAACACAGGAAATGATTTTATTTACAACGACAAATTTTCCAGGAACAAACGCGAGTATCTCGAGGATGTTGGTGCGATTGATAAGGAAGGCAACGTGGTGAACGCGGGACTGTACACTCAAAACACAAAAGACAGTGGGCACTTTCATTCAGATTGGTTGAACATGATGTATCCTCGTTTGTTTCTTGCAAAGAATTTATTACGGCAAGATGGGGTGATCTTTGTTTCGATTGATGATAATGAGGTTCACAACTTGCGAATGGTGATGAATGAGATTTTTGGGGAGGAGAATTTTGTTGCACAATTTGTTTGGAAGAGTAAGGGGAGTGGAGCGTATGATACTAAAAGCATTAAAACAGAACACGAATACATTTTTGTGTATGCGAAGAATTGTATTGAGGCAAAATTTAGAGAGATGCGTTTTGATGTTGAGCATGATCATCAATATAAATTTTCCGATGAGCGGTTGGTTTCCGCAGGAAAGTATAAACGTCAAGCGTTGGCGATGGGTACGCTAACATATTCGGCGTCTTTAGATTTCGCTGTGAAAAATCCTGACGGAGAAGATGTATTTCCTGGCGGTACTTTTGGTAAAGGCTACATCTGGCGCTGGCAACAAGAGAAGATAGATAATGCCTTAAGAGAAGGTTTTGCAGAATGGGTAAGGACAAATAATGGCTGGTCATTGTATTCTAAGCAGTATCAGTATATGGATTCAGAGGGATCTGTTGTTGAAAGAACTGTGCAAATGACTACAATTATCGATGATGTATTGGGCAGAAACGGAACTCAAGATTTGCAGAATTTATTTAATGAAAAGATTTTTTTATATCCAAAGCCGACCATTTTGATAAAAAAGTTTTCATTTTTAGTATCTACTGGTAGCGAAATTGTTCTAGATTTTTTTGCAGGCTCTGGAACGACAGCTCATGCTGTGATGCAACTCAATGCGGAGGATGGAGGAAATAGAAGGTGGATTTGCGTTCAGCTACCAGAGAAGTGTAAGCCAGAAACGGAGGCGGCGAAGGTGGGGTTTGTGACGATTGCGGATATTGCGAAGGAACGGATTAGGCGGGCGGGAAGAAAGATCACAGAAGAAAATCCAGACAAACATATTGATGTTGGTTTCCAAACTTTCAAACTCGACGAAAGCAATTTCAAGATATGGAACACTCAAATTGAAAACGTAGAGCAATTGGAACAGCAGATGTTGGAGATGTTCGATAATGTTCGTGAGGGTTCAACGGAAGAAGCTATGTTGTACGAGTTGATTCTAAAGAGTGGAAAGGAGTTGACTGTGGCGATTGAAGAAAAAGAAGCTGGAGGTGAGAAGTTCTTTAGGATTAACGACGGCTCGCTTGTCATTTGTTTGTCGGATCATATCAACGAGGAATTATTCGCAGGAATTCTTGCCGAACAGCCTAAAAAAATTATCCTTCTCGACAAGGGGTTTCGTAACAACGACCAGCTCAAAACGAATTTACTCCTTCACGCCGAAGGAGCAGGAGTTGATGAGGTGAGGGTGATTTAGGGTATGGACGAAATCTATGTAAACATTGGAACTCCCAGAGCCCGCCTGTTTGTTTTTATGTCAAATAGGCTTCTGGACAGATTGATAGAATTCCCATTGCTTTATGATGCTGTTGAAGAGGCTGTGATATCTGCGGAGGGTGGGTATTATTCAATATGAAACTCAAATTCGAAGCCAACCAACAATATCAGCTTGATGCCGTGAAATCTGTGGTTGATATTTTTGAAGGTCAGCCGTTAGAGAGCGGCGATTTTGAGATGATGGTTACAACGCCAGCGAGCAGACTTCAAATTGGCGGTGAAATTTTGGTTGGTAATAATCTTGTGCTGGAGCAAGAGACGATACTGAAGAACACCCAGACTATTCAGGAAAGGAACAATCTCCAATTGAGCGACGGCGAGTTTAAGGACGGAATGAATTTTTCTGTTGAAATGGAAACAGGCACGGGGAAAACCTACGTTTATTTGCGTACTATCCATGAACTCAATAAGAAGTACGGTTTCAAGAAGTTCGTCATTGTTGTTCCAAGCATTGCTATCAAGGAGGGTGTGATGAAGAATCTTGAAGTTACCCGTGAACACTTCGCGTTGTTGTTCGACAACCCAAAGATGGATTTTTACATTTATGATTCGAAGAAGCGTGGTCAACTTCGGAACTTTGGCACGACGGATACTTTACAAATTTTAGTTATCAACATTGATTCATTCGCGAAAAAAGATTGTAACATTATCTATCAGGATTCAGATAATGGCGTTCCAGTTCGTTACATTCAGGGTGTGCGTCCGGTTATGATTGTTGATGAGCCACAGAATATGGAGACAGATATTCGCAAGACCGCGATTGAAAATCTCAATCCACTCTGTACTCTCCGGTACTCTGCCACCCATAAATATCCTTACCACTTGCTTTACAGACTCGACCCGGTACAAGCATATGACTTGGGTTTGGTAAAGAAGATCGAGGTTGACTCGGTGTTTTCCGAAGACGCGTACAACGACGCGTATATTCGCGTGGTCGAGGTTAGGAGCAGGAGAACTAATATCACAGCAACGATTGAAATTGATAAAAGCGATGGTCGTGGTCTTCAACGTAAAAAAGTAGTGATGAAGCCTGGCGATAATTTGTACGATCTTTCTGGCGGGCGTGAAGTATATCGCGAAGGTTTTATTTTAGAATCGATTAGTGTGACCGATCAGACCGTTGGATTCTCGAATGGGAAAACTTTTGCATGCGGACAGAAAGACGAGAAGTTACAGGATGAAATTATGAAGTATCAGATTAGGAAGACTGTTGAGAATCATTTTGAGAAGGAAAAAAAATTGAAGGGCAAAGGAGTAAAAGTGCTTTCCTTGTTTTTTATAGATAAGGTGTCCAACTATCGTGAATATAGTGAGGCGGGATGGTGTAAGGGGAAATTAGCGAGATGGTTTGAGGAAGCATATCAGGAGATGCAAAACAAGCCGCAGTATCATGGTGTGCTTGAGGATGAATGCGATTATGTTCACGATGGGTACTTCGCGCAGGATAAAAAGTCAGGCTCTTGGAAGGATTCAAGCAATGCGCGAGACGGGGAAGAAGGAGGAAAGACCAAGGATGATGAGCGTGTATACGAATTAATAATGAAGAACAAGGAGAAACTCCTAGATGTAAATACGCCACTTCGTTTTATTTTCAGCCACTCCGCGCTTCGCGAAGGATGGGATAACCCAAACGTATTTCAAATTTGTACTCTCAACGAAACACAGTCGGTGATGAAGAAGCGGCAAGAAATTGGACGCGGTCTTCGTCTCCCAGTCAATCAAGATGGAGAACGGATTTACGATTCGAACATAAACGTACTTACCGTTATTGCAAATGAAAGTTACGAAATGTTTGCGCAATCGTTACAGGAAGAAATTGAGGAGGACTGTGGTGTTGAGTTTTCAAATCGTATCAAGGACAAAAATAAACGTCACGCAGTAAAACTGAAGAAGGGTTATGGACTCGATGATAATTTCAAAGACCTTTGGGAGAGAATCAAACAACGCACGCGATATCACGTTGAGTATAATACGGATCAACTAATTGAGGAGGCGTGGAGAGAGTGTCTGAATATCATAATTTCTTCGCCAAAGATTTCAAACATTCGTGTGCGTCTTGATATTGATAAGACAGGTGTTGAGGCAAGAATTTTAGGATCTTCTGCACAGAAAGTTAATCAGAATAACGTGTTGGGTATTATTCCCGATGTGGTTGCGAATATTCAACACCGAACGAAACTCACTAAGTCAACAATTTTTCAGATATTGAAACATGCCGAATTATCAGGCGCGGTGTTGTTAAATCCACAGCAAGTCGTTGATGAAGTGTCTTTTAAGATAAACAACGTTTTGATCGGGTTGATTGTAAATGGGGTCAAGTATGAAAAAGTAGCGAATAAATTTTGGGAGATGCGACAATTTGAGAGTGAGGAACTCGAGGAGTACTTGGATAGACTTATAAAGGTTCAGGATCAAAATAAAACGCTTTATGATCATGTGATTACTGATTCTTCTGTTGAGGAACAGTTTGCCAAAGATTTGGAATCGCGTGAGGATGTGAAGTTCTATTTTAAGCTACCTCGATGGTTCAAAATTGAAACACCACTCGGTGGATACAATCCTGACTGGGCGATCGTGTTTGAGAATGATAAGCGCATTTATTTTGTTGCTGAAACAAAACAGTCTGGTGAGATTAGGGAAAGCGAAGATATGAAAATATCGTGCGGTCGTGCGCACTTTAAGGTATTAGATGATGTTAAGTTTGAACGTGTGGAAAGACTCGAAGAGATTCGATTGATTTAATAACAGCAGACTTTTGGCGCGCAGTATGCCTTCACTCGGAATACATTTGAATGGAAAAACTTACGCGTGGGCAATGGAATTTGATGTGTCTGGTCCAAATGATCGTTGTGTCGGAGCAAGGATAGGACGTCTGTTTTCACGCTTCAAACCGTCACGTCGCAATGGATGTAAAATGCCAGTGACGGAAACGAATATCCCCGCGATTGTTTCTGTCATTCATGGTCAAACGGTTGTTGACGCGTCTGTATTTTTTTCTGAAAAGGCAAAAGACGTTGTGTTGTTCGCGCACGAATTAGCGTCGCGTTATGGGCACGAACAAATCGAGCCACTGCATCTTTTCATTGGTTCAATCGAGGATGAGAACGTAGCTGTTGTTTTCGGCAGGTTGAATATCGCGATGGTCGCGTTGAAGGAAGCAATCAAACATCGTCTTGAAACACGCGTGCTGGGGAAACCCACTTGTCTTAGCGAGGGCGCTGAAACTGTTTTGATGGAGGCTTTTCGTAGTGCGATGCGCCTTGGACGTTTGCGAGTTAGCACGCTTGAGATTTTTGCGGCTTGCTATCAGCAGGATGATTTTCTGCGACAGATGATTCTTGACCTCGGAATTGAACCGCACAAATTTTTAAGCATGGTTGAGTGGCTTAGAATACACGAGCGAGCGCAAGAGATGTATGAACATTTGAATGACCTCTCTGCGATTAGCCAGGTTGCCATAAAGAGGGCGCGATCATTTTCTCAAACAACTCCACGGCTTGACAGCGTGTCGCAAGACCTCACTGATGAGGCGTTAAACGGTCGCTTGTCAATGCTCATCGCTCGCGAGAATGAAACAAACGACTTGTTGCGTTTGATTCAAGACGGCGGGGTGAGTGTCGCTCTTGTGGGCGCAGACGGCGTTGGGAAGTTATCAATTCTTGCTGGTCTCGCGCAAACGATATCAGCCGGAGAAGCGCCAGAATTTTTTCAAGACAAACGTCTTGTTCGTTTATCTGTTTATAAAATTGTTGATGGCGCGTCTGTGGCAGAAGCAGTTGAGAAGATGCGCTTGATTCTTGATGAGGTCGCGCGAACAGGAAATATTATTTTGGTTATTTCAGACATTGAACAACTTGTGATCGCGCAGAATAAAACGCAAGACGACCTCGCGAGTTTGTTGGCGGACTATATCTCGAGGGCTAACGTTTTAGTAATTGCCACTACGAATCCAGAGAATTACAGTGCTTATGTTGAACGTTCTGTGTTGGGGGGCGTGTTCGAAAAAATTGAAGTGATGGAACCTGACCTTGATGTTGCCTTGCGGGTTTTGCAATCAAAGATCAGCACAATCGAACAGGAGTTTCACGTTATCTTTACTTTTGATTCTGTCGCGAGCGCGGTGGAGTTATCAGATCGATACATTCATCAATCTTTCTTGCCCAAAAAAGCGATTGAAGTCGCGAGAGACGCCGCGATTATTGTGTCTCAAGAGCGTGGAATTGACGCGCTTGTCAGGCTAGAGGACATCGTTCGTGTTATTTACGATAAGACAGGTATCCGAATATGATGTATTTAATTGTTTGGGGGATTTGCGCTTTTGTACTATCGTTTTTTTCCACGCTTTTTATTAAGAGGGTCGCGTTATATTTTGGCGTCGTTGACAAGTCAGATCAAAAATCAAAAGTTCACAATCGGTCAACCGCGCTTTTGGGGGGCGTTTCGATTTTTATAGCGATCGCGGTCTGCGTGATTGGAATACTTTTGATGAACAACCTACTCACTTCTGGTGAAGTGAGGGTGTGGCAATACGTCGGCGTGTTACTTGGCGGATTGGTTATTATGATCGGAGGGGTTTTGGACGATTGTTACAAACTACCGCCACACCTCGCGATTATCGCGCCGTTTGTCGCCGCTGTTCTTGCTATCTTGTTCGGTGTTCAAGTTGAAAAATTGACTAATCCTTTTGGCGGGTATTTCTATTTGGAAAGTTGGCAGTCAGATTTGTTGGTTGTGATTTGGTTGATGATTGTAATGTACACAACAAAGTTTCTTGATGGGCTTGATGGTCTCGCGACATCTGTGTCAAGCGTTGGTGTCCTGATGATAATGTTGCTCGCGCTCACGACCGCTTATTATCAGCCCGACGTATCACTCTTTGCCGCTGTAACGCTTGGGGCTTTTGTCGGTTTTCTTTTTTGGAACATTCATCCCGCGTCGATATTTTTAGGCGAGGGTGGAAGTTTGTTTGTCGGCTTTATGTTGGGGGTGCTCGCTGTTATCTCTGGAGGAAAAGTTGCCACAGCGCTTTTGGTTCTTGGCATTCCATTGTTGGATGTTGTCTGGGTTGTGTTTCGTAGATTGCGACAGGGTGGCATCAGAAGAGTTGTTGTGGGTGATAGGGGCCATCTTCACCACAGACTGCTCGCGTTGGGTTGGGGGCATACGAGGATTGTCGCGTTGTATGTTGCTGTCGCGTCAGCGTTTGGAATGAGCGCACTGTTTTTGCAAAGCAAAGAAAAACTAGTCGCTTTAATGATCCTCGTTTTGATAATGGGGTTTGTTGCATTTTTCTTTGTTCAAAAAAGACCTCTGCAAAAGTTGCGATCTTGACTTTCACGGGCGCCCGCCGACCCCGCTCTCCCTATGATTACATAGGGTTCGCGGGGCTCGGCAGCCCGTTCAAGTCAATCTCATCGACTTTTGCAAAGGTCTCAAAAAGAACGGCATGCGTAAAAATATGATTTTAATTATTGCGGTTCTTTGTCTAGCGATTTTTGTTTTGTTAACGATCGCGTTTGCTAATCAAGATCGCTCTCAAGTTAGATTTCAAAATGGTAAAACTGTTGAGGTCGAAGTCGCGCGAACTCAAGCTCAACAGGCAGATGGTCTTTCTGGAAGGACAGAGCTTGGAGGTGGTGAGGGGATGTTGTTTCTACACGGCAACAGAGAAATACGTTATTATTGGATGAAGGACATGTTGATTCCGATTGATATTATTTGGATTGATGGTGAGAGAGTGGCTGGTTATCTCGAAAGGGTTGAGGTCGAGGATCCGCCATACACTTTGCGTTCGTCTGTTGTGCCTGTTGATAAAGTTCTCGAGGTAAACGCGGGTTTTGTTAAAGATAACAATGTGGCAATTGGAGATTTGCTTGACATACGTCTTCCCGCTGAGTAAACTTTCGCTCGTTATTCATAAGTCGCTGGCGTACATGCAATTGCATTGGGGCCGCGAGAAAACGAACGATATGTCACTACTTGCGATCATCAAGACAGGGGGGAAGCAGTACCTGGTCCGCGAAGGCCAGGAGCTTCGCATTGAGAAGCTCGAAAATGAGTCAGGAGAAAGTGTTGAATTTGACGCTCTTCTTTTGAGCGAAGAGGACGGTTCACAACTTAAAATTGGTAATCCAATTATTGGCGGCGCGCGAGTTTCGGCCAAAGTGAAGGAACAGGGCAGGGCGGACAAAGTGTCTGTCATCAAGTACAAGCCCAAGGTTCGTTACCGACGCAACGTCGGTCACAGACAGCCGTTTACACTCATACAGATCATAAAGATCGCCGCCTCCTAAGGTGGCGATTTCTTTTATGAAAACAAAAACAAAAATCAACACGGTTGCGATCCTGCGTGTTTATTGGCAACACGTGCGGCCGTACAAATGGCTGACACTGTTGATTTTGTTCATGATGGGGGTAGGGCAGGCGGCTTCGGTCATCGTTCCGATTTACTATAAACGCGTCTTCGATTTGCTTTCCGGTGATTTATCTTCGGGAAGTCTTGATATATTCGATGTTCTGTTTACCACCCTGGTCTTTATCGCGCTGTTGAACGGAATAATCTGGATTGGTTGGCACGGTGCAATGTTTTTGAATAGCTGGTTACAGCCGCGCGTGATGGCTGATCTTGAACAAGGTTCGCTCCGGTATCTTCACGAACATTCATATCGGTTTTTTTCGAATAATTTTGCTGGGTCATTAGTGCGAAAAGTTAGTCGTCTCGCGCGGTCATTTGAGGATATCGCTGATCAAATCGAGTTCAATTTCTTGCCGCTTATCATTACTCTCGTTGGGAATCTTTACGTGCTCTGGACTCGCAGTGTTTTATTGGCTTTGATTTTGCTCGGCTGGACTTTTTTGTTTTTGGCTTTCAATGCGGCGTTCGCAATTTGGAAATTAAAGTTTGATTTCCGTCGTTCCGAAATTGATTCGGAAGCGACAGGTGTTCTCGCGGATTCAATCACTAACGCGATCACAGTAAAGTCATTCACGGGTCAATTTTTTGAGCAAGGACTTTTTCGCGAGATTACGGAACGTCTGCGTCGCGCGAACACGTTCACGTGGAATCTCAACGAGCTTATGGAAGCAATACAGATGGCATTGATGTTCGCGATCGAGTTCGTAATGATGTACGTGGCGATACGGCTGTGGCGTGATGGCTTATTAACAATCGGTGACTTCGCGTTGTTGCAAGGGTATCTACTTGGAACTTTCGATAGGGTTTGGAATTTCGGACGCGCGATTCGTAAAACATTCTCCGCGCTCGCGGACGCTGACGAGATGGTGCAGATTTTGGAGGAGCCGCACGAAGTGATAGATGTCGATTGCGCACAACCCTTGGTCGTCACGGATGGCGCGATAGAGTTTCAGGGTGTGTGCTTCAATTTTAATCAGACTCGTCGAGTACTGCATAACATGAGCATGGTAATCAAACCAAAAGAAAAGGTCGCGTTGGTGGGCCCCTCAGGCGCTGGGAAATCTACAGTCACAAAACTACTGCTCCGTTTCTTCGACCTCGAACGCGGGAAAATTTTTATTGATGGACAGCAGATCGCGCGAGTGACGCAGGAAAGTTTGCGAGAAGCGGTCTCGCTTGTGCCGCAGGATCCAATCTTGTTTCATCGTTCGATTATGGAAAATATTCGTTATGGGCGGCGCGGTGCTACTGATGAAGAGGTGATTGAGGCCGCGAAGAAGGCTCGTGCGCACGAGTTCATCAAAGACCTGCCGCAGGGATACGACACCTTTGTAGGTGAGCGAGGGGTGAAACTTTCAGGCGGTGAGAGACAGCGTGTCGCCATCGCGCGCGCCATCTTGAAGAACGCGCCGATTCTTATCTTAGACGAAGCAACTTCAAGCCTTGATTCTGAATCAGAACAAATGATTCAAGAAGCGCTCGCAATGCTCATGCAAGACAAAACAACAATCGTGATCGCTCACAGACTTTCGACGATTATGAAAATGGATCGCATCATCGTGATCGCCAAAGGCAAGGTCGTTGACAGCGGCACGCACAAACAATTGATTGCCAAAAAGGACGGGATCTACAAAAAGCTGTGGGAGATCCAGGCGGGCGGGTTTATTAAGTAACTTAAAACCACCCCGAGAGTCTCGAAGGGTGGTTTTAGATTTGTCGCCTTCCTTTGAGCGCGTCGCCGAGCGTTACTTCGTCAGCGAACTCGAGGGTAGCGCCAAGGGGCAGGCCTCGCGCGAGGCGTGAGAGAGTACAACCAAACGGCGCGAGTTGTTTTTGTAAAAACATTATTGTCGCCTCTCCGTGAGCGGTAGGGGATAGCGCGATGATAACTTCGCGCACAGAGGGATGTTGTTGCAGGCGCTCGCGTAATTCATTGAATCGAATCGCGTCAGGCGTCATTCCTTCGATTGGATTAAGCGTGCCTCCCAGCACATGATACAGCCCGTTGTAGGAACCCGTTGCTTCGATCGTTGAAATATCGCGTGCCTCCTCAACGATGCACAAAAGGTTTGCATCGCGTCGCGTGTCAGAACAAATCTCGCACAAGTCTTGTTGCGTGTATGTAAAACATTGTTTGCAGATGTGGATTCTCTCACCTAGTTGGATGAGCGCGCGAGCCATCACTTCAAGATCCGCGCGCGGTTGATGAAGTAAATAAAAAACATAACGCAGGGCTGTTTTAGGTCCCACGCCAGGCAGTCGCGCGAACGCGGCGACTAAGTTGGTGATTGGTTCTGGGAAATTGCGCACAAAGCTACCGATCTACAGATTACAGCATAGCGAATACGAATGTCGTGCGAATATGCGAATAGCATCGTCCTATTTGCATATTTGCACGAGATTCGTATTCGTTAAATTACAGATTTTACAGATATTACGAACCGAGGTTTTTTAGCATGTCCAAGCCTCCCATCTCTTGCATCTTTTTTGAGAGCTTCATTTGGTACTTAAAGCCGGTTGCGTCTTTGAACGCGTCTTTCACGGCTTCCTCGAGTTTGCGTGCGTCGGTAAGCATTGAGGGGTCGATCGTGACACTGACAAGTTCACGGTTTCCATTGACGATAACCTTAACTTTTCCCCACGCGGCTGATCCTTCGTTGACGATTGTGGACAGCTCGTTTTGCATTTCCTTGCCTTGTTTTTTTAGTTGTTTGATGTGTTTGAGTTTGGAGAACATAGGTGTGGGGTGAGGGATGAGGGATGAGGGAGGAGGGGTGAGGGGAGAGGGAGGAGGGAGGGACGAAAATCGTTGTTTCGTTCTCTCTCCCACCTCATCACCTCCCCACCTAACCACCTTCCCACCTTAACCACCTGGATTATTATCAATAGGCGGTGGAACAATCTCACGAGGCGCGGAAGCAAATGGAGCAAATCCCTGGTTCTCGATTTCGGCCGGTGGAGGTGGTAATGAGCCAGCGCGCATTTCGATATTCATGAACGATGCGCGTTTTTTTTCAAAGAACAAGCGCACCATTCCCGTGGGGCCGTTGCGGTGTTTCGCAATGTGTATCTCCGCGACATTTTGTTCTTCGGGCGGGATGTCCTCGGTGCGATATCCATGATCCGCCGCCTTGCGATAGATGAACAACACAACGTCAGCGTCTTGTTCGATTGACCCGGAGTCGCGCAAGTGGGAGAGACGTGGGATTGCTGGTTTGTTTAATTCCACCGCGCGCGAAAGCTGTGCAATCGCCAGTACTGGCACGTCGAGCTCCTTGGCGATCTGTTTTAATCCGCGAGAAATCTCCGAAACTTCTTGCACGCGGTTGTCCGAATTACCATGTCCACGTCCTTCCATTAGCTGTAAATAGTCCACAACGATCACTCCTAGTCCGAACTCGGTTTTGAGACGCCGAGCTTTTGTTCGCAATTGCATCACGTTGAGAGAGGCGGAATCGTCAATAAAGATTGGCGCCTCGGAAAGTTCTCCCAACGCGTGACCGATGCGTGGAAAGTCGTCGTCTTGATCCGAGAGTCTGCCTGTGCGCAGTTTCCAAAGATCAACATTTGCTTGCGCGCAGATCATGCGATCGACGAGCTGTTCCTTGGACATTTCCAGTGAAAAGAATCCTACAGGTAATTTCGCGTGAACTCCGATGTGCCGCGCGATATCCAGCGCAAGCGATGTTTTACCAACGGACGGACGAGCCGCGAGCACGATTAAGTCAGATTTTTGCAACCCAGCGAGTAAGTCGTCGAGTGCTTTGTACCCAGTCGGGACTCCGCGGAGCTTGCCGCGATCACGGTGCAACTCGTCAATACGTTCGAAAGCGTCATGTAAAATACTGCGGATCGGAACAAAAGTATTCTTGTTGAACTTTTCCGAAACATTGAAGAGCGCGCGCTCAGCGGCGTCCAGTGACATCTCAACATCTTCACCTTCCTCGTAACCTATTTGTGTGATTTCGCTCGCGGCTGAAAGTAAACGACGCAGTGTAGCTTTTTTCTGGACGATATCTCCATAGTGGATGACGTTTGCTGACGTAGGCACCGCGTTTGAAAGTTCAACTAAATACGCGCGCCCGCCAACGCGTTGCAGGTGACCTTGTTCATCAAGACGATTGCCAACGGAGAGAATGTCGATGGGCTCACGTCGCTCAAACAGTTCGAGCACAGCCTCAAAAACGCGCTGGTGTGACTCGCGATAAAAGTCATCTGGCTTTACGCGATCCGCGACTTTGATCAGAGCGTCGGCATCAATAAGCAAACATCCGAGCAGTGATTGTTCGGCCTCAAGGTTCTGTGGTGGGATATGTTCCTTTCCCATAACCACCGCATCTTATCACGCCAAAGTTCGAAGACAAGAAGTCTGTGATATAATAAGCGCAAAACTTGTGGACATGTGTTACATCCAAACATAAAATTTTTGCGTTCAGTGGGAATAATGATAGGCGGGATAATCGGCGCTGGTGTTTTTGGGTTGCCGTACGCGTTTTCAAAAAGCGGAGTTGCCATCGGTCTCTTGGAGCTATTAGTTATTGGCGCGTTTTTGTTGGTGCTCCAGTTGATGTTTGCTGAAGTAGCGATCCAGACACCAGGCAAACACCGTCTTACTGGCTATATTGACCACTATCTTGGTCGCGCTTGGAAGTGGGTTGGGATTGTCGCGATGTCGTTTGGGATATGGGGGGCGATGTTGGCCTATATGGTAATTGGTGGCGATTTTCTCTCGACCCTGTTTTCATCAACCAATGGCGGAGGATCTGTTGTCTTTTCCTTCTTGATTGCGATTTTGACAGGCTTCATGATTTACGGCGGGTTACGTAGAGCATCGCGAGTTGAAACCGTCGTTGTCTGTGCCCTGTTGTTTCTTTTTGTTTTTATTATTTTCGCGTGCTTGCCACATTTACGTTTTGAAAATTTTATTTCGTTAGACGCGACCAAAGCTTTCCTGCCATACGGTGTTGTACTCTTTGCCCTTACTGGTTTGGGAATCGTCCCAGAGATGAAAGATGTGCTTGGCGTGAAGCACAAACATCTTCTTGCGCCATCTATCGTGTTGGGGATGTCGCTCATAATCATTCTTTACGTTTTCTTTTCTCTTTCGATTGCTGGTGTGACTGGCGCGCAGACTACGCAGACAGCGTTCGATGGCCTTATCCCGTATCTTGGAAATGGTTTTGGCGCGATTACTTCAATCCTTGGCGCCCTAACGATCATCTCGATATATTCAATACTGGGTGTGGAGCTGATGAACACGTTCAAGTTTGATTTTCGTATTTCACATCTGGTCGCGTGGTTAATGGTCGTGCTTGTGCCAGTCGCGCTATTCGCGTTTGGTGTTCGCGAGTTCATTGGGATTATCGGTTTTGTTGGGGCTGTGTTCAACGGTGTGCTCGGGATTCTTGTCGCGTTGTGTTATTTTAAGATGCGTCGCAGTCCGGTGTGCGTCACGTCACATTGTATAAATTTTCCAGCGCCATTGACTTGGGTTCTTGTCGCGATTTTCGGCGTTGGGATCATCGCGGAAATTATTGTTACCATAATGTAATTTTTATGAGGTCATTTTCTTTTTTAACAAAACGTTGGATTGGATATTTTCTCCTATTCTTCTGCGTAGGCTATCCCATATCTTTGCTTATTTACACGGTCTATCAGGTAACCCAAGTGTCGTATCTTATTTTAGGCGGAGTAATTTTCGTTCCAATGTGGGTACTTTTTGTGAGCTACCTATATTTTCGGAAAGCACGCAATGATTGGGAAGCGCGTTTAGAAACAGCGTTCGGGTGGATTGCGCTTATGATTTTATTTTCCGCTGTACTTGTTGGTCCTGTGTACGGTTATCACTGGTCAACGATTCTGAATTGGGGAGTGGTGAACGCGAATTGGATGAACGTGGCGGCGATTCTGGTTGGTGGAGTGGCGGCGGGGAAGGTGGGGGGTAAGTAAAAAAACCCAAAATCCAGGAACCAAAAATCCAAAAGGAAGGAGAATTAGGAATGTTAAGGTTTGGCTTTTTGGCATTTTGGTTTTTTGGATCTTTATTACCCCAGGCTCTTAGTGGAAGCAGGTTGGTGTCTGAAGTAGATCTCAAAATAAAAAAGCGCCAGGGTTACCTAGCGCGCGTTGTCTTCGAGATCAGGAGGAATGCGACGAGAGGCTCGGCTTCCTTGCCAGTCGCGGGAAATGTCAGGGCCTGTGGAATTGAGTTGTTCCAGCGCCATGACCTCGTCCATGACGGCGCTCAGAAGCGCGTCACCACCTTCCCTGGTCAGGTCGTACTCGACCATCCACTCGACACACGCCTCGGCGGCGTTGTCGAGATCGCACTTCTCGATTCTGGTTGCCGCGATTGGTTGTGCATCTTCGTACAAGATTACGCACACCGCTCGCTCACCCTCTTCGATGAACACGTTTGCGAACAGAAGTCTATCTGCTTCATCCGTCTCAAGACGCAACACACGTCCTCCCTGGTACGGGTTGATCGCGACCGAAAAGACTAGTCTCCTCCAGCCAATCTGTCAAACGTTGACCCTTTGCATGTCGTAAGCCTTGAGGATATTTTCAAGAAGCATCGCGACAGTCATTGGGCCAACGCCGCCTGGGACAGGAGTGATTGCTCCAGTGAC
>JAGVQB010000026.1 GCA_020051955.1 bacterium
GAAAAGGAATACATCAAGTTACACTCGGCCCAGCTCAGACTGTTTGACGGCGTGTAGTCAACCGATACCCCGCCAGCTTGCTGCGGGGTAGTTCATTGTGCGTGTTAGGCGGATGTTTTTTTGGAAAAAACAAAATTTTGTCCACAGCATGTCTCTTGAACATTTAGTTTGATTGTGTATGATTGATGTACATGTTGGAGGAAAAAGATCTAAAACTTATTAAACAAATGGTTCAAGAAGTCATCGAAGAAGAAGTCTTGCCCCAATTTGTTGATGTGTACGATCGATTTGAAAATATCGATCGTAGATTCGATAATGTAGATCAGCGACTTTCTCGCATTGAAACCACGATGGTTACAAAAGACCACCTTGAAGATCGTCTATCAGATTTCAAGACAACACTAAAACAATCTGGAGGTCGGGCTCTGCGGCAGATCAAAATAATGGCAAGTGATCTTCATAAGAACGGAACGCTGACAGCAAAACAGGTAGTACAGATTACGACGGCTTAAGTTTTAATCTCGGGAGAAACAGGCGCAAGTCTGTTTTTGTTTATCCATCCGAATACAGCTCGACCAGTCTCCACTCAAGGAATTCTGGATCAAGTTTAAGTTTGAAATAGTTGGCCGCGTCGGAGACTGAAAAATAGAAAACGCGTTTCTGACCCTCGCGGGTGGAGTGGACGAGATTTATGTTTTTGATTTTGTAATCTCGTTCATTCCAACGCATTGTTTGTGGAACAACGCGGTTGTCTTTGAATGAAACAAGGACGTCAATTGGGTCGTTGAGGAGTTCGTGCATATGGGGGAAGGTGTAGGAGGGTTAGGAAGGGAAGGAGGTGTGGGAGGGGAAGAAAGTGGGAAAGATATTAAAAGGCTAGGAGTGAGAGGGGAGGCGGCTTAACATAAAACGCACCGCTTGTTTTACGCGGCGGCGGCTTGTGCGAACACGTAACGCGCGCAGGCCTTTGAACGCGCGTTCCTCGCGGCGGTTTGGTAGAAACGAAAGTGTAAGAGTGTGGTAACGAAGTGTGGTTGTTGACATAGTGGAGGAAGGCTTAAAGGGCTTAAAGGGCGACAAGGGCTGGGATGGAAAAGGGTTATTAGGCAAATTAAAATCCCAGGGCAAAACGTGGATCCCTTCACGTCTTGTCGTGGGATCCTAATTTACCTATTTATGAATTAGACAGGTTGAAACTTACGGATGACAGCGCGGACAACTCCCTGGATAATGCAATCTTGAACATAAAGCGGATCCATTGAGCTATTCGCTGGTTGTAAACGGATTCGGTTGCGCTCTCTGTAAAATCTTTTTAGAGTTGCAAATGCGTTATCCAACAGTGCCACCACAACCTCGCCGTTTCTGGGTGACGGGTTGCGTTCTATCACCACAAAGTCGCCGTCGAGTATTCCATCTTCAATCATTGATCTTCCCTTCACGCGTAGTACGTACGAATTGGCTCCGTCCAGCACAAAATCCGCTGGCACCGCCATTGTCTCTCTGTCTTCGACCGCTTCGATTGGCACACCAGCAGTAATCAGCCCAAGTAGCGGTAGCATGACAGATGGCCCTTTTGGTGCTTCCTCGATCAACTCAATCGATCGCGCCTCGCCATCCTCGCCGATATGTACCAATCCTTTTTCTACCAAACTTTGTATGTGCCCATGCACGGTAGCGGGGGAGGACAAACCAAAGTGTTCAGCGATCTCGCGGTACGATGGAGCGTAGCCATGGCTTTGTATGTGCCTGCGGATGAACTCGAGGACTTCGGATTGTTTTTTTGTGAGAGGAGGCATAGTGAGGTGGTTAGGTGTGAAAGGTGTGGGAGGTGTGAAAGGTGTGGGAGGTGATTCCGAATTGTTCGAGATCACCTTTCACACCTTCCCACCTCCCCACCTGCGTCTGTTCTCCTTTTGTTCGTATGATAGACCGAACAAAAACCGAACGCAAGGGGGTGGTGTGGATAAATTGACGCGTGTGGTGAAAAAGGCTATCGTCATTCCTCACTCTCAAGCACGGAGGTCGCCATGAGTGATGGGACGCTGTTCGGTCTCACTACTACGGAACGTCATCAGTTCTACACCGCGTTCAGACAGACATCAGATGTGACAGGTATCATCCGACGATTCGGTGACAGGTCAGTACAGCCAAGCAACTTGTGTCTGTCGGTGAGACATCAAGGCGTATCAACTGATGGGTCTTGGCTTGATCCTGGTAAGAGCCAGGAGGAAGCATTCGCAGGGCTCATCGGCATCGTGCCTGGTCGCGTGCTGTTGTGCCCTGTTCAGTTCAGCACCTTTGGTAGAAAGCTAATGTTCTTTGGACTCTTCATGCGCCTGGGGACAGCATTCGTTCTGCACCCAATCGGGGTTTTCAAGTACCCACTGTCCTTGTCCTTGCACCCAACTCAGGGCAATGGACGATGGGAAAAGACATTCCGTGATATGGGCGCGGCAGGGTATCTCTACTTTCAGGTCGGAACTACGCACGGTGGAACCTGCGACAGGCTGCTCTTCACACCAGAGCGCTGGGAGGTGACGAACCGCTGGCTCGATCATTGGCTCCCGGCAGGTACTGAAAGATAATGTTAGTGAAACGCACGGCCTTCGTTCTACAACGATAGGCCGTTTTTATTTTGATAAAAAAAAGACCCGTCGCGTTGCGTCTCGGGTGAGCGAGGTAACACGAGGGTCAGAAGTCGTCTAATGGTACGTTACGTTTTCGTCTCGGCACACACACCCGTGGATCAACGGGTCAGGCCGATTGGTGTGCTTGATGATCCTGTACAAAGCCGTGTGCTGGTCTCGATGAAGACGTATGGCTTCGAGTTGGTATTTCTCGCATCGTCTTTTTAGTGCTACTTCGTCAGGATTCGAGTCCGCGTCCGAGCTTACTGGCTCATCGCGCTCACTTATCAAACATACACTAAGCCTGGCTTGGATCGCGCGGTACTCCTTTGCAAGACGGTCGCCTTTGCGCAGAAGCTGACGGCCTCCCGAGTCGTTTGCAAAGCGACTGATGATTCGATCGAAAGTCAGGAGTCCTCGCGCGGACTTGTAAGTAAGCCCGCTTCCAACGGACAACAGAATTACGGTTATCGTCCACCACGCGGCTTGCTTCCAGAACGACCAACGAGGTAGAGCTCGTTGGTCGAATACGCCCAAGTTAACTTCGAAGACCAGAACACACAACGCGAGAATGCCACAGCCAATCATTATCATGCCCCAGAGTAGCGCCATGACGTTGATGGGAATGCCCGCTGAAGACGAGTGTATCTCTTTCCATGCGTAGTACTTGGGTCCAACGCGTTCCATTGTTCCTCCAGTTTGCGCTAGCAGGATTCTGGTGCAGGATCCAGGGAGAGTTTATATCACTTGGATATCCACTGGTCAATTGTACACTTCTCGTCCCCAACTTTTGCGGTGACAGGGGGTGAGGAGTTTGGTACCGTCTTATAGATTTCAGGTGGTTAGGTGGGGAGGTGGGGAGGTGATTCCGGAAAGGACGGAGAGACGGCTCGAAAATTGTTAACGAAAAGCGAGAGGCGAAAGTCGGCTTTCGGATCGGAATACGACTTTCGATTTTCGTTTCCTCCTCCCTCCTCCCTCCTCCCTCCTCCCTCCTCCCTCACCCCTCACCCCTCCTATAACTATGTTCAAAACCGCGGAGTCAGTCACCCAAGGTCATCCAGACAAAGTATGCGACCAGATCGCCGACGCGATTGTGGATGAGTATTTGCGTCGAGATAAACATTCGCAAGTAGATGTCCATGTTCTTGGAAGTCACGGAATGATGATGATCGCGGGCGAGGTGATAAGCACAGCGGATTTTGATGTTGGCGCGCTTGCCAAGCAGGTGTACGCGCAGATTGGGTATCAAGACGATATGGAAATGTTTGTGAACATCGAACCGCAGTCAGAGGAAATGAAACGCGTTGTGAATGGCGTGACAGACAACGTGGTTATCAATGGGTACGCGACCAGTGAGACGCGCGAGCTTCTGCCACGACCTCTTGTGTTCGCGCACAACATCGCGCGTCGTCTTGATGATCTTCGCCGCGCTGACCCAGCGTTCTCATGGCTCAAGCCCGATGGCAAAGTGCAAGTGGTGATGGATGGCGCGCGAGTGAGCGCTGTGACGATCCTCGCGTCTCATCAAGTGAGCATCAGCGACCGCGATGTGAAGTCCGCTCTGCTTGAGCGGCTGTTGATCCCCATTGTGGGCGAGCAAGGCGTGCAGATGTTTATCAACCCGATCGGTTCATTCACGCAAGCAGGTTTTCGTGGCGACTCTGGCGCGAGCGGACGCAAGGTTGGCGTGGATACATACGGCGGACTTATTCCGCACGGCGATAGCCCCATCTCTGGTAAAGACCCTCTCAAAGTAAATCGGGCAGGCGCGTATATGGCGCGTTTTGTAGCGCGAGAGATTGTGCGCGCTGGGCTTGCGAGCGCCGCGCTGGTGAATGTTGTCTACGGAATCGGGCGCGCGATGCCGCTTTGCGTAACAGCGTCTGGTGTTGGTGAAAAGGCTGGTGGCGATAAAAAAGATCTCACCGCGTTTGTCCGCGAGAAGTATGATTTTCGTCCCGAGGCGATCGTTGAGCGGTTAGATTTATTGCGTCCGTTGTATCTTGCAACAGCATCATACGGACATTTTGGGAGAGAAGGGTTTCCGTGGGAGAAGACAGAACAGTAAAATTTAAAATCCAGGAACCAAAATCCAAATGGAGAGGGGAAAAATCCAAAATCCAGGAACCAAAATCCAAATGGAGAGGGGAAAAATCCAAAATCCAGGAACCA
>JAGVQB010000007.1 GCA_020051955.1 bacterium
ATGCCGTCGTCCGCCACACCGTCGCAGTCGTTGTCCTGCAGGTCGCAGATCTCGGTGGCGCCTGGGTGGACGGTCGGGTCGGAGTCGTCGCAGTCCGTGCTTTCCGGACTGCCGTCGCCGTCCAGGTCGTCCGCCGCATCGTCGTCATCTGCCGGGGTCGTGTCGTCGTCGTCCGCCGCATCGTCGTCATCTGCCGGGGTCGTGTCGTCGTCGTCCGCGACGTCATCGTCGTCGGCCGCATCGTCATCGTCGCCCTCGTCGATCTCGTCGTCGCAGTCGCTGTCGATCCAGTCGCCCGGCTCATCGAACGCGCCGGGGTGGATCTCCTCGGCACTGTCGTTGCAGTCGCCGTCCACCGGGGCGTACCCCGGGAGGCCGCAGTTGAGCTCGGACTCACCGACCCCGTACCCGTCGTGGTCGTTGTCGACCCAGTTGGGAACGACGACCAGTCCCTCGTCGACCTCGCCGTCGCAGTCGTTGTCGACCTCGTCGCAGACCTCGACCGCGTCCGGGTTGATCAGCGGGTTGACGTCGTCGCAGTCCCGGATGGTGCTGTACCCATCCAGGTCTGCGTCGAGCGCGGGCTCGACGGCGCTGTCGTCGTCGTCCGTGGCCGAGTCGTCGTCGCCGGTCGCGGAGTCGTCATCGTCGGTCGCCGCGGAGTCATCGTCGCCGGTCGCATCGTCGTCGCACGCCGAATCGTCATCGCCGTCCGGGATGCTCAGGAAGCATCCAGAGAAAAGGTTGAGGCTCAAGAGAGCCAGGAGGGAAACCAGGGTCGAGCGGGTCGACATCGGAAAACTCCTTCCCCTCGCGGGGTGAGGTCGCCAGTCCTTTGCACGCCCCCGAACCATTCGGAGACACGCGCCAGACCGGCACGACCACCCCGAGGGGGGCGGTTGCTGTCGAAAAATGGGCGATCTGCCTCATCTTCGAACCGAAAAAGATATCATAAAACGACGATTCCGTCAAGGTAATTGGGGCAAAAAAGGGCTTAAAGGGCTGAAAAGGCTACGAGGGCTGACGAGGCCTCCCTCGAAATATCTGTAAAATCTGTAAATCTGTAAGAATCTGTAATCTGTAGATCAGTAGCTTTTGTAAAAGAAAACGCCTCCCGAAGGAAGCGTCCGCAGTGTGGGAGCGCCTTGTCGGGAGGCAGATATGTTTTGAACCCATCACCACGGACGCTCCTTCAGGAGTCGTCAGCCCGCGCGTCGCGGGAAGGGGGCTAGTCGATCCACTCGGACAGCACGAGCCCGAAGCTCGCACCGTTGTAGTATGGGAAACAGCCATCGGTCGCGTGACCGACCCCGATTCCGTCCACGTAGATGTAGACGGAACCGGTCGGGTTCACCGACCCCAGCATGCACATCCAGTGATCCGCGTTGGACCACTGACCGGTCACGGAGTTGTAGTCGCTCTGCTGGTAGAAGAGCGACGCGTTGGCGCGGATCACTCCGCCCGTCACCCCTCCGATTGTGTAGCTGATCTGCGACGCGTTGGTCTGCGTCGCAACGCTCTGGTTCCATGCGTCGCAGTCCGCGGGATCCGACTCGCCGGGGCAGTACCCGTACGAGAAGTCGATCGCCGGATACGACGACCCGTAGGTCACGACGATCGTGACGTCGTGCACCTCGGGCTCGCACTCCTCGTCGTCGCTGTCGATCAGCCCGTCGCAGTCGTTGTCGATGCTGTCGTCGCAGTCCTCGGGCGCGCCAGGGTAGACTGACGGATCCACGTCGTCGCAGTCCGGCTGCTCGGAGAACCCATCGCCGTCGTCGTCGTTGTCCGTGCAGTCCGGGTCGCCGTCGAGGTCCGTGTCAGCGAACTCGTCGACCAGGTCTCCGTCGCAGTCCGAGTCCACGCTGTCGCAGAGCTCGGGCGCGCCGGTGTAGATCGAGGCGTCGGCGTCTGCGCAGTCCGTGGCGTCCGGGTCGCCGTCGTTGTCCGCGTCGTTGTCGACCACGTCGTCATCGTCCGCGACGGTGTCGTCGTCGTCCGCGGTCGCATCGTCGTCGCACGCCGAGTCGTCGTCGAGAAGCCACGAGTCGTCGAATGACATCGTGCATCCGGAGATGCACAGGAGAGCGGCCGCGAGGGGCAGGAGGGAGGCCAGCGTTCGGGACATGGGAGCTCCTCAAGGCAGGTTGGTTACTGCCTGGTTGGTCGTTTCCGTTCCGGCACTTGCCGGGGGAATCGAGAGGCTGGTGAGGAGAGGATCACTCTTCGCACTAGTCTCTCGACTCAACAGATGGGTTTACTTTCAAAGAACTGACGCAAAAGATTATCAATTTATGGGCAAAATGTCAAGGGTTTTTGCCCAACCAAAAAACCAGCCAAAAGACTGGTTTCCTGGGATCCCGGGCTGGCTGTTTTACAGCAACAAGGTAACTCTGGTGGATCCGACCGGATTCGAACCGGCAATAGTCGGCGTCAACTCGACCGGGGTTACCAATTACCTCCACGGACCCCTACAGCCCGGGGAAAACAAAAACCCCTATTAAGGGGAGTTTGTTGTTGACACCGACATTTGAAGGCACTTGCCCCAGTCGTAATATGATTACATCAAAATATTAGGTTTTTGTCAAAAGTATGTTGTGGATGAAATGATGACAAAGGCTACAAAGGCTGAAAGGGCTGGTGGGAGCGGGATCTGTCGGACTATCTGTAAAATCTGTAAATCTGTAAGAATCTGTAATCTGTAGATCGAGGTAACTCTTCAAATAAAATACGAGCCATCTTGCGATGACTCGTCGTAACTTGCGTAGTCGTTTCGTAGTAGTCCTCCCCCCTCGCCCGAAGGTCCGGGGGGAGGACTATCGCAGTCTCAGAGCTTGGCACCAACGCCGAGGTTGATGCCGGCCTGGATGAGGCCGACCACCCCGACGGAGGACGCGACCATGGACTGGCCGTCCTGGTGGCCTCTGAACCCGATGCAGGTCGGACCCGCACCGGCTCGGACGAAGACCGTGGTCCGGAAGGGACCCGGGGCGAAGTCCCTGTTCAGGACAACGCCCATGACGGCTCCTCTCTCCACCACGGACACGTCCAGGACGTTGCCGTGGTCCTCGGACTGGGTGTAGGCCAGGAACCCACCGAGGTGAGTTCCCACCATGTCGAGCTGGCCGAGTCCTTCGACCCCTGCCAGGAAGGCAATGTCCGCGCCGGTTCCGGCACCGTCACCCCCGAAGAGGATCTGGCCGAACCCAGCGACCTCGTACCAGTCGCCGTCGACGCCGGCTCGCAGGCCAAAGCCACCGAGTCCCAGCACCGGACCGCGAAGCCACTCGCCGTCGTGGAGACCGGCGAGCCCGAGCCGGAAGTTCGCACCTCCGACCGGGCCGGCCTCGATGAGGGGGCTGTGAGACAGGGCTTCGTTCAGCTTGACGTTGGCGTTTCCGGCGCTGGTCTCTGCCCTCGCCGCGGTCGTCCTCGCCTGCTCGGCGATGTCGGTGGCGTCCGAGATCTTCTCGACGAGCTCCAGGTCGGCTTCGCGCCGAGCCGTGGCCTCGACCTCGAGATCGTAGGCGAGGCTTCGTGCCCTGTCGTTGATATCGTTGATCTCGCCGTCACGCGCGTCGTCTTCCGCGTCCTCGCGAGCTTCCTCGGCGAGGCGGTCTTCCCGCTCCTTCGCCACCAGAGGCTCGGCAACGGCCTTCGCCTCTGCCACCCGGGTCGCCTTCGAAGGACCCGTGTAGGAAGAAGCGGGCTTGGCACCGCCTGGAGAGAAGTGGCTCTGCTCTTCGAGCGTCACCACCTCGCGGATTCCGTCCGCGCGGAGAACCTTGGACTCACCCTTGTAGATGTCGACGAAGGCGTCGACCTCGGGGTCGGCGATCATGAACCGCCCCTCGTCGTTGTCGGCGCTGCAGCGGCCCGTTGCCGCCACGCACCGATCGTACTCGGTGATGAAGAGGTTGGCGCTTGGCGCCTTCCCCTTGTACTCGACCGCGACGTACCGCGCGAACGCGGCGTCGGAGACGGGCAAGGTCAGATCCTTGCCGTCGCAGTCCTGGTCGATCCCGTCGCCGACGATCTCGGTCGCGCCGGGGTTCTTGTAGCTCTTCGCGTCGTCGCAGTCCACCACCCCGGTCCAGCCGGAGGTGATGGCGGTGGCGGTGCCGACGAAGACGCAGGCGCCGTCGCCGTCCGCGTCCATGAGCCCCTGGTAGGAGGTGCACTTGGGCGCCGCGAAGGCGGTGTTGAAGGTGGCGGCCAAGATGGCCAGGATGGTGAAGATTGCTCGCGTCATGGTCTTCTCTCGCTCCTCGTGTTGGGGATCCTTGTCCCCAGTCGGGGCCTCATGAGCTGGCACGACACAATCGCCGCGCTTCGCTCTACCGTCGAGCCCCGACCTGGGGATCAGCGGTGCCGCTTGACTCTTGCGAGCCCCGCGATCTTTTTTGACTTTGGGTCTGTTTTGATGAACAGCCCGTGGTCGGAACACGGAGAACAGGTGGTTAGGTGGGAAGGTGGGGAGGTGGACCGAACTGTTCGGAGACACCTCATCACCTCACCACCTCAATCACCTCCGCTACATGTACCGACCATGGACTCAAGTGGTCTGATATCCGTCATCGCAATAAGGAGGAGATATTGCGAGAGGACATCAAACCGCCTGAACGCACGGTGATTCGCAAGATATTGATACGGTTCTGGCTAATTGTGAACGCGTAAAAATAGCACGATGACGATTTTATGTCAAGCCGCCCACGCGCGAATATCTCCCGATAAATGGGCAATCATTGACGCAGAGTAGCCTATTTGGTACTCTATCGTCGCAAACAAAAAAGCCCATTGTGAGGGCCTTCGCACAGCGCTCAACACGTCTCCTCCTCGTGTTGATCCGCCAGTATGAAGGTTCTCACTGTGGGTTTTTTAGTTAGGTGGGGAGGTGGTTAGGTGGGGAGGTGGAAAGGAAGGCTAATCGCAAGGTGGGGAGACGGAAAAATTAGAAGAAAATTTGGGTGAGGGACGGAGTTTAAAAATCAAACCCTTTAACATTTTTGTAACTTCGTCTAACAAGGACAGCGCTTTTTTTGATTGTTCTTCAAAAACGAAACCCAACCTAATTGCTATTTGAATCTGTGTATGCAATTCAGCGGCGGATCCCGATGCCGTAAAGACAAAGCGACAATAGTCTTTTCGAGTTCCGCGCGATTTCCCTTCAGCTATATTCGAAGGTATCGAAACTGCCGCTCTTCTCATTTGTGTCACCAAACCATATCGTTCGTCACTTGGAAAAAGCTTAGTGAGTTTATAAATTTCTTCAACCAATGTCATTGCTCTTTGCCAAACCTCTAATTCATGATACGGCATGTATCCCATATATTCAGGTGGCAAGGTGGTTAGGTGGCAAGGTGGGGAGGTGGTTAGGTGGTTAGGTGTTTTCGAACGGTTCGGAAACACCTAACCACCTCATCACCTTGTTTCACCTCACCACCTCCCCACCTCACCACCTCTTCCACCTCCCCACCTAAAAATCTTCATGCACCAGCTGATGCCTTCGGCGAAATCGTTCAGTCTGTAACAAGATAAACCCGATCCCGACAAAGCCGCCCAAAATAAATCCCGACAAAAGATTCACAATTATATTCGGCTTCACTGGCCAACGAGAATTTAGAGGTTCATCCACGAGACGCGCGGCGACACTGCCGCCGGAAGTGTACTCCCCCACTCGTTGCGTGAGCACATAAGAAATCGCGCGCACAATCTGCTCGGCCTCTTTTATGTCACGATGATACGCGGTAACCGAGAGCAAGCCAGACCCGCGCGTGACAGTCGCCTTCACCATCCTCCCCCACACCTTGCGCTGTTTGTATGCGTCAGCGGGAAACACGGTTTGGTCAATATCAAAACCCGCATTCATCACCTGATCAAAAAATGTGCTCGTGTACAAAATCGTCGAGAGGTTGTCCGCGATGCGCTCCTCCGATCGAGAGGCTGTGTACGCGTCAACACCAGAACCAACATCTTGAAGAATGAGAAGTCGCACGGTGGAAGAATATTGAAGCGGTTGCACAAACGAAACAATGAGAGCCAGCACCAACCCCAAGAGGCCGAACATTAAAACGGCGTACCAGTGGGTAAGGATGTTGGAAAGAGGAGTGGGAGAAGACATAGTTATTTCGAGTCGTTGAGTCGTTGAGTGATTGAGTCTATTATATCCCATTTTTCTCATCTCCCCAACGTCGCGTTTATCTCGACGCGTTCACCAGCGCGGTCAATAAGTATGCGCACGATGGAACCAGGATCGTAGGTGACGACAAGATCATCCAGAGAATTGTTGCTATCAATAAAGATGCCGTCGAGGGCAAGGATAATATCGCCAACGCGAAGTCCTGCGTCATATGCCGCGCTCCCCCATTCTACCGCTTGCGATCCTGAAAGAAGCGCGCCTGAATGAATGCCGCGCGTGAGATCACTTGAGAGACCAGTGGTGCGCGACAGATCGATAAACCGTACCCCAAGCGTTGCTCGATCAATTTGTTTCGCGCCTTCAAGTACGGACTTAAACGCGCCTGAAACGTGCTCAAACGGCACGACCCGCGCTCCGTCTCCAGAAGGATCAATCATTCCCACGAGCTCGCCTGAAATGTTAAACACTGACGCGCCAGGGAGAACCTTAAAACTCTTCGCGAGATTAACGCGCCGCGCCGGGACATCGGAAGATCGCGCGCTTGCAACTCCCCAACTCAATGACGAAACTTCCGTAAAGAAAAGACGCTCTGGTCCGTCGACAACAAACACTTGATCGCCTGGCTGTAAATCATATCCATCTCCAAGGACGACAACAGGAACACTATTCACGTCACAATGCGCGAACGACAATCCGGTAAGCGCGTCCTTAAGCACCCGATCCACAGCACACGTTTGCTCACCCATCACAACGTGTGAAGAAATCAGCGCCTCCGCGGACAACATCCAACCATCGGAAGTTAGCGACACAAGACCCGCGCGCTGATCCGCGGATACAAAACCTACTGAGGGAATAGTAGCGCCAAACACCGCGCCAACCGCGGGCAAAGCGTTTTTCTCAAGCTGATCAAGCGCCTGCGCGTACACCTGGGGCACGGCGCGCGGCTTCTCTTGCGTAAGACGCAGTGGTTCTGTTAGCTCACCCAATTCAAGCGCGTATTGCGAGAGATAGTTCGCGGTTAGCGCGGTTGCCAAAACGCCACTGGCTCCACCAAGGATGACGGCGATGATGACTGTACGAATTGTATTTTGGAGAGATGGGGACATAATCAAATCCACTGTGATGTTACCACGATCACGACTGTCAACAAGATAAACAACAACACATACCTGCGCAAAACTTCCTTAGAGAGTTTGTGCAAAGCGTCCGCGCGCGATAACCCCAGGAGCACATACACGCCAAGCGCGAGGAAAGCGGCGTTGGTGTAAAAACCCGTTGGGAAAAAAGAGATCACCGCGAAAAATTCCGTGATGAGTACGGCGCTTGCGAGCGCATAAGACCTAGCGAGCCGCGCGTCAACTTTTCCAGCCCACAGCGTTCCGTAGACAATAAAAAATAAGAATGGGAAAAAAAGGAGGCACAACAGCCACAGAGGGATTTGCAGAAATAACAGAAGCCCGAAGCCAAGAGTCGCGAGAAAAAAAACGGACAGGACGTGCAGTAGTTGCGAGAGATACTCTAAAGTAAACGGTTGATACTGTGTTGGAAGATGGATGAAACTAAATACGTGCTCGACAAAAATAAAAAGTAAAATCGTGGCAAGCGCGCCAAGACCGATTTGAACGACGGGCGTCTCCAAAAGAAACAAGCTTCCAAAAGTAGCGAGAAGAAACAGCGCTGGCGTTCCAAGAAGATGCCAAAATTGAAACGTGCGTACCTGCCATCCCAAGAGGCGGGCAATAATTATCGCGCACAAAAACACTGTCGCGAACACAATGACTACAGGATGCGCGACTCCTTTTATCAGCAACAAAAATCCAATAATGGAAATGAGCGCTACTACGAAAGACGTTAAACGATACAAAATAATCATAAGCCATCCTCCTGAATCTCCACTATAAACTCCGCTTCGATTCTCATCAACCCATCGAATGCTTCAACAGATTTAATTACCGCGACGCGAGAAAGCTCTCTTTGGATACTCTTTAACTCTTGGGCAATGAGTGGACGCAAGAACGTATTGACTATAAACGATGGCACTCGACAACTCCCTACTCGGATATTTATTGGGACGATTGAAACGACACCTTCTTTCACACCAACTTCCATCCACGCGACAAACGCGCTTCCGCGAGGGTTCCCCTCAATAGGCGCGAACAACTCAAAACCACGACCTTTCTCGATTGCTAACTGCGCGCGCGACGCATCAATCAAATTTGTTCCTGACTGTTCTGCGATTGAACGCAAGGACGCGGTGAGTGACTCCTCTCCAATCGAAAACACAACCGAACGATCATTCAGCGCCCCATTGCCCTGCTGTAACCGCGACGCAAGCGCGCCGCTCATTTGCGCGCTCAACACAGTTTCAACTGGTACGCCAGGCTCAACCACGCGTATTGGCGCTGGCTCCTCGTACGCGATACTTGTAAAAAATGGAACTTCGACCAGCCCTGTTTCTGCCAACGTCCAGCACACCCAAACGCAAAGACACACAAGCGTAAGTAAAAAAATAGCTCCGCAGGTTAGAAACGGGCGGAAGCGACGGCGCTCGCGCTTGAGTTCACGAACCACTTCCCCCTTCACTTCACTCAAGCGTTCCTCAACGGTCGCGTTTTTTTCTACGCGCGTCATAACTATAGTCATCACATTATGAAATAGGACTTTAGACACCTTGCTATGTGGATGGGATGCGCTGTCCTGGAGCGGGAAAAAACCGCAGAGGTATCCGTAGATACCTTGAGGATTTTTTCCCGCGAAGGACAAGCAGACCGCCACAGGCAAGGATGGATAAATCCTATTTCATAATGTGATGACTATAAAGCCACGGGTAAGTTTCAACAATCGTTTGGAGTGTGCCCAGCGGATCGCTGATCGTGGACCCCGACTCGACGCTACTCAAAAACACAGCAAGCTCAAGATGCAGATTTTTATACTCCGCGGGCACACGCAGATCCAACAATGCCTGAAGCGCTTGCGCGCCCGCGCGTTTTTGCCCGGCTCCATCAACAGCTTGCGAGAAACCGTTCTCAAACTCTCGGACAA
This sequence comes from bacterium, assembly GCA_020051955.1. Taxonomy (GTDB): domain Bacteria; phylum Patescibacteriota; class Patescibacteriia; order UBA9934; family GWF2-40-263; genus JACRJW01. The sequence goes on from JAGVQB010000007.1 coordinate 9,182, forward strand.
TGTTCGTTAGGTTTTCGCGGTAGCTCCCAGCGTCCACGGATGTTTCCTCATCAACCACTCGCGTGGGCTCCTCATTTGGCAAAACAGTGATAGCTATCAACGCGCCCAACAAAATCGTAAGCACAATCACGACGAGGGGAAAAAATGAATGGCGGTGGTAGTAGCGCATATCTCATGAAGTAGAATCCAAAATCCAGGAACCAAAATCCAAATGGAGGAAGAATTAGGAATAACAAGGTTTGGGTTTTGGATTTTGGATTTTTTTTCGTTGAACCCAAAGCCCCGTCGCGCGATCCCGCTTAAGCAGCTTTGAACTCACTTAAACCTCTCCAAACAAATCTTCCAACACAACAACACCCACCATTGCCAATGGAATGGAAAAGACAGCCCCAACCAGCCCCGCGACCTTGATCCCGATGAGCAGAGCCAAAATGCTGATGATGGGATTCAGACCAGTTACTGCCTGCATAACTTTGGGGACAAGCAAATGATTTTCAATCTGTTGAATGATGAGATAAAGCGCGACAACGCACAGTCCGATGATCGGCGACTGCGCGAACCCGATTACCGCGGCTGGCACAACCGAAATAATTGGTCCAACATATGGCACGACCTCAAGAACTCCAGCAATAAGCGCGAGCAAAAGCGCGTATGGCACGCCCAAAATCGAAAGACCGATGTACGCCGCGACGCCAACGATAACTCCCAAAATAATCTGCCCGCGCATCCACTGTCCCATCTTCAAAGACATCTTCTTCATCAGATGCGCAACGTATGGTTGGTATTCAATTGGCGCCAGGCTCTTAAAATATTCTCGAACTTTTTTATCCTCGACCACCATGTAAAACGCAAGCACAAGGATTATGAAAAGCGCCGCCAGCCCTCCAAAAAAACCTTTCACAGTGCTAAAGAGCGAGGTAAATGAATTTGTGATTGATTCCTGAATCCCTTGAATCGCGAGCGCGAGATTATCAGTGAGCCCTGCCAATTGCAGGAACGCCCTACCTTTGCCAAACGACGACGCGGCGTCGGAGTAATACGAAGAAAGGTTTGATAGAAACTGAATGCTCTGGCTCGCGACGATAGGAACCAAAAGCACGAGTAGCAAAGATAAAAGCGAGAGCAACAATACGTACACGATGAGCACTGAAAGCCCGCGCGGCACCTTACGTTCGGAAAACCAATGCGCGACAGGATCAATAATTGATGCCAACAAAAGTGACGCGACAAAAATCGCGACAATGTCACGGACGAACCACAAAAACCAGATGCCTAAAACAATCAGAACCGCTTTGATGAATGTGCCGGTTGAAATACTCACCGACTGCGGAAGGTGCATAGATAAAAAAAGTATAACACAAAAACACGCTACTCTCTAAAAAATCGTTTTGGTAATTTCAAAAAAAGCGGGCGGTACATGTCGTCTTGAATATCAATGTGTAATTCCTCGCGCGCGACTTTGCCGCAAAACTCAACTGGCGCGTCTTTGATAATCGCTAGTGGCTGTTGTTCATCTCCCTCTCCCATAACCAGAACAGCGGCGGTCGCGAGACTGTCAGCGACATCCGTACGAGAGAATTTAAATTTTCTTCCAAAAATATCAGGCAGTCCACGATAATCTCTAACGCCACAAAATCCCGCGTACCCCACCGCGACGCCAGTGACACCCGCGCGAAGTGGCGCGGTGCGGCTGTCAGTAATAAGAACACCGAGATTCTTTACGCCGTATTTCTGTCGCAACTTCCCGCGCAAAAAATTGGCGGTTTTGAAACTGTCCTTTGGCAAAAGAATAAGTTTGCCATTCGCGTTGGATTCATCAACCCCAGCGGAAGCCATCACGATTCCATCTTTGATGGTAAGCCAAACGTATTTTGTCGGTATCGCGAATTCGCTCTCCGAACGGATAAGCCTCTCCTTATCTTTTTCATCCCCAATGATGGCAGTTCTTTTTTCCGACAGTGCAACAATTTTTGACGTGACAACAACAACAGCGCGCTCTGGTAGTTTTTTAAAGTAGCGCGTGATGAAACCAAAAAGATCATCCCCCTCTTTGAAAACATTCGTTTTGATCGGTTGGACTATCATGTCTTTTCTTCGTTGCGTTCTCGAAGTAAATAGATACCAACGTATGACAAAGGTGTGTAAAGCGCGCCCATCGCGACTTTATAGAGCCACCAAGTGATGATGATGCTGATGAGCGTGTGGGTCGAGTACACGCCGGCAAACGCGATCACCATAAAAATTGTCGAGTCGAGAAATTGCGACCAGATGTTGGAAAGGATGGATCGCAACCAAAAAAATCTTTTCCCGAATTTCTCGCGGAAAAAGAAAAAGGAAAACACGTCTTGATACTCAGCGATCAAAAACGCGGTGAGAGACGCGACCGCGATGCGAATCGAGATGCCGAAAATTTGATTGTACCCCTGTCTCGCCCACTCGCCATCAACCGACCATGGCATTGCAAGCGAGAGGAAAGAAAAGGCGATGAACAGCGCCGTGCTGATAAAACCAGCGAGAACGAAAAACTTCGCAACGCGTTTGCCATACACTTCTCCGATAACATCTGTCATGAGAAATACGATTGGAAAAGAAAACACCGCGACCGACAGGTGGGAGTCAAGAATAAATGGCATGATCTTGAGCCCAAGTGTGTTCGCGGCAAACAACGAAGTTAAATAAATCGCAAGCGCGATTAGTAACTTCTTAAACGAGTGTTCGCTGAATTGAATCATAAAATGATCAGATGGCTTACTCGCCAGTTATGAACGTTCGATGGGGTCGGAGACGATTTTGAATCGAACCGAACCTGAGAACGTTCAAAATTGGATGAGATGTGGGTGCAATGCGAGGACGACACCGAGGCGTAGGTAAATCCTACGATGAGGTGTCGCCCGGAGCATAAGCCCACAGCTCGCCAATTTTGGACGTTCGATGGTGGAACTGGGGGGAATCGAACCCCCGTCTGGTAAGGCTTCACGCAACAATTTTTCCAAGCTCATTCGCGCCTAGATACCTGCGAGCGCTTAAGGCGCGAAAGAACGCGCGCGCAGGAACCTGTCGCAATTTTGAGACGCGAGAGGCAGGTGACCTCGCGTCCGAGCTCGAAGATATAACACCCGTGCACTGGTTATCGAGCGTCCCCAGGACGGATGGTCCTCAAACCGTTAGGCGAGGACAGGAGCAAATGAAGGAACGCGAAGTGCGTTCTTGATCATTGCCATGACGTTGTTTGCATTTAGCGTCGTGTGCGATTTTATTTACGAGCGCCCGCACGCGCTCGGCTTGATCGTTGCGCAAGGATCTCCCATCGATACCGATCAGTCCCACGCCAGAAGAAAGTTACCCGCATTAACCGTCCGCGTCAATGGATTTCCTTCATCTTCTCCCTGATCTGTCTTTGCACATCACGCTTTTTTATTGACTCACGCTTTTCATATTTTTTCTTTCCACGCGCGACAGCGAACTCCAATTTCACCAAACCTCCCTTTGTAAAAATCGCGAGCGGGACAATGGTCAAACCTTCTATCTGCAACTTGCTAACCAGCCGCACAATCTCTCGACGCCGCACTAGCACCTTACGATCGTGGTTTGGATCATAACCATCCTGCGTTCCAGCTGGCTTATACGGCGCGACGTACGTATTCTTGAGCCACAGTTCGCCTGACCGCGCGTGCAAAAACGCGCCCTTCAACTGCACGTGACCAGCCTTAATACTTTTCACTTCAGCGCCAGTCAACACTAATCCCCCCTCAAGTGTCTCAAGGATTTCATAATCAAACCTGGCGGATTTGTTGATAGCAAGCGTGGACATATTTTTTCTTCTCCGCTAGACTAAGCCACATCATACCACTATGCGCATACACCGACACCGTATAAGAAAAGCCGCGCTGGACGTCCAGCAATATCGCGTCAACCATCGCATCAAATCCGATCAGGTTCGCGTGATTGACGAGGATGGCACTGCTCTTGGAGTGCTAACGCTTCCAGAGGCTTTGAAAATCGCCCAAGCAAAAGAACGCGATCTCGTTGAAGTCTCTCCAAAGGCACAACCTCCAGTTTGCAAAATCCTCGACTACGGTCAGTTCAAATATCAAAAAGAAAAAGAAGCAAAGAAACAAAAAGCACAATCCAAAGTCGTTGAAGTAAAAGGCATCAGACTCTCTGTGCGCATTGGCGATCACGATCTGGAAGTCCGCGTGAATCAGGCAACAAAATTTTTTGAAGAAGGTGACAAGGTGCAAGTCGAGCTCCCTCTGCGAGGACGCGAAAAAGCGCACAAGGACGTCGCGCAAGAAGTGATGGAGCGATTCCTCGTCTCGATAAAAACCCATTACGAAATCCGCATCGAGCAACCTCTTAAATTTCTTAACGGCCGATTCACAATGACCATCGCTAGGGTTTGACAGACAAAACCTCTTTGGCTATACTTTCGACGCTTTTATATGAAACAAAAAACTCACAAAGCCTTTGCCTCCCGCGTGAAGATCACCGGATCTGGCAAGGTGCTCAAGCGCTACGCGGGACAGGATCACTTCAACAGTCGAGACCCTGGAAAAATCACGCGCAAAAAACGCATGGACAAAACAATGTCCAACACCCATCGCAAGGCGATTAAAACCTTGATGCCTAACGGTTAACCAATATGCCTAGAGTCAAACGTGGTACACAGCACGTCAAGCGACGCAAGAGTCTCTTGGCAAAAACAAAGGGCATGATGTGGGGACGCAAGTCCAACATCCGCCAGGCTCGCATCGCGGTATTGAAAGCAGGCGCGTACGCCTTCCGCGATCGTCGCGCGAAGAAACGCGTGTTCCGCCGCCTGTGGCAAGTGCGCCTTAACGCGGCGTTGCGACCGCTCGGGATAAACTACTCCAGCTTCATTGACAAGCTGAACAAGGCTAACATCTTGCTGGATCGAAAAGTTCTCGCGGCTCTTGCCAAAGATCACCCGGCTGTGTTCACAAAAATCGTTGAGACGCTAAAGTAACATTAAGACGCCCCGCCATTCGGGGCGTTTTCGATTCCTTTGACAACCGCTCGGTTTGTGGCTAGTCTACAGAGTCGCAAGTGTTCGGGTTGAGACAAACTCATTTTGGAGGAACCAAATGCCAGACAACAACCCCAATGGCGGCACGCAACCGTCTGCGACGAACCATGATGACGTAGCCAAGAAGTTCGGTCTCGCGGGAGTAGCATGCCTGATCATCTCCCTGTTGTTGGGAGTGGTGATCCTGACAGCTTTCTTCTGGGGTCCAATCCGCTTCGCTGGAATCAAGCTCCACGAAGCTGACCGGTCACAGCAGTCGCATGAGACAAAGAACACTCCGTAGACGCACGACCTTCGTTTCAAGGAGGTCGTTTTATATTCCACGTGCTACAATCTCTTCGCCTATGCCATCAATGCGCATCAACAAATACCTTTCCCAAAACGGTTACTGTTCTAGACGTGAGGCTGACCGACTCGTTGAACAGGGTCGGGTGTTTGTGAATAACAAGCAGGCACGACTTGGCGATCAGGTTGGCGATCAAGATGTTGTGCGTGTTGAAGGAAGGGATCGGAAACGCGCGATCGAGAATATCTACGTTCTGCTCAACAAGCCCGTGGGTGTAACAACAGACGCGCGCGAGGAAAATAATGTCATTGGCTTCGTTGGACACCCCGAACGAATTTCTTCAGTAGGAAGACTGGACGCGCGTAGCTCTGGTCTTCTACTGCTCACAAACGACTCGACGCTTGCCAGCCGGCTTGTGAATCCTAAATATGAACATGAAGAGGAATATGTGGTGGGAGTAGATTGCGAGCTATCGAAACTTGATCTTGGAAAATTACAAAGTGGCGTGTCACTCGACAATGAGCGCGCGCAGGGCGCAAAGGTGCGACAGTTAAGCCCGACTCGCTTCGCGATAGTTCTTCGCAACGTGCGCGATCACCAGGTGCGCGGTATGTGCGAAGCACTACGATACAACGTCGTCGAACTTAAGCGCGCGCGAATTGGACCGATCAAAATCCCAATGAGCTACCCCGTAGGAAACTCGCGCAACTTGACCAGGAACGAAGTTCGCGCGCTGAAAAAATCAGTGGGGATGGATTGAAAAACAAAACAACCTGACTTTGTCAGATTGTTTTGATGGCGGATCGGAAGGGATTCGGCCGCGACTCTCGGCTCGCCAGCTCGCCGAGGTCTGGCCACCGCCTCGCCATGCCGTCTGCTGACGGCATATGGCTGCGGCGTTCTCATCCCTACGCAAGCCACGCGGGTGGCTTGCTTCCGATCCGCGTAAACAAAACAACCTGACTTTGTCAGATTGTTTTGATGGCGGATCGGAAGGGATTCGAACCCTCGATCTTCTCCGTGACAGGGAGACGTGTTAACCGGGCTACACCACCGATCCGTGGTGAAGATTTCGCGACGGCATAATAACATGGGGTAAAAAGTTGGGCAAGATACTGCGAATAATATCAACCGTGACTTATGAACCCAAAACTTCTCGCGATAATCCTGATAATGACCGCTGTGACCCTTGAGGTGATTGGTGATATTTATATCAAAAAGTGGTCGTTGGAAAGACAGACTGTTTTGCTCATAATCGGCGTGTTGGTCTATATTATTGGCAGTGCGTTTTGGATCATGTGTCTAAAATACGAGGATCTCTCAAGAGCCGGAACAATTTTTCTCGTGATAAATTTGATCGCTTTGGTCTTGGCTGGTAGCATTATTTTCAACGAAGAACTCTCAGTCACGAACAAGATAGGAATTGTGTTGGGGATCGCGAGCGTCTTCTTGCTTGAAGCGTGATGTAAAAAGAGTTGCGGTTATCTACAGATTACAGATTCTTACAGATTTACAGATTTTACAGATAGATCGAGGGAAAATAACAAAGTAATTATTTATTTGCGAGCTATGTTTTCAAAAATGCTTTACGCGATAGTTGGGCTTGTCATCGTTCTGGCTGTCGGAACATTCTTGTTCTTGCGTACTCCAAGCGCAGACCCAGGCGGGAAAGTCCATGCCGATCTTTACGAAGGCGCAAGCGGGGTTTGGGATCCGCAGACGCAAATCCTCCCCTTTCGGCCGCAGGAAATCAACGGACAGACTATCGGATCTTCCACCCACCTTCGACTTGAGTGGCAAAAACCAGAGCAGACATACAACCACTTCCTTATCACAATCACCGATCCTGTTAGCGGTTACACTCGCAAGGAATCTGGCGAGCACGAACGCTTGAGCCTGGATCCTGACGCGCTGTCGCCAAACACGCAGTACGTCTTTGTAATTCAAGCCTGTCTCGACCGCCGCTGTGAAGAGTGGTTGATCGCGCAAGACGAAACCGTTGGCACAACCGCGACAGAGCAGTGGTCAACTGAAGACCCGCCCGTCCTCTTAAACCCGTAGAGCTGGAAAAAAAATCCAAAATCCAGGAACCAAAATCCAAATGGAGAAAGAGTAAAGAATAATAAGGTTTGGATTTTTGGGTTTTGGATCTTTGGATTTTTTTCATACTGCCTCCTTTGACACATCATCCAATCTGAGCTATCCTCGCCTGTCCAACCTTGGGCACTCGTTCACTCAAAACCAGAGGAAGAGAAATGGAACACTTCATCTGCACCCTTGCCTGTTTCCTGATAACGTATTTCTCAATGCGGGTGGATTGGGAGAAGGATTGCGGAATCAATGACCATGTCGATATTCGCATCCTTATGGCATTATCGGCTTTTCTCTTGAACCTGCTCATTACTGGCAATTCATTTCCGTCGAATGCTTGTGGATCGGATTTCTTCTTTCTAATGATCGGATTCCCATTGCTTGCAATTATCTCAGGGTTAGTGCTTGGAGGACTGATTCCGCCCTTCTCTGAATGGCTGACTGGTAAGATCGTCACGGTCACGAAGCTGGTCGTGAAGACAACGAGCGAGAGGAAGCAGGCTGATCGAGTGCGTGAAGGATCATCGCCCAGGCACCTGCGCAAGCTGTGCGCTGGAGGGGTCGCTAACGTCAGAATCGTCGCACACAGGAACCAAAAGTTCTGGGAGCCGATGATGGCGTTCGTGCGAGTCCTCGCGACCAAGGGGAAGGGAGCCAAGAGCGAGCTGGATCGTCTGCTTGCAAGACGCCTCGCGCTTGAGGCAGATATCAAGAGGCTTCGCGAAGGGATGCGACAACGCCAAACGAATAGAATGGACGATACGTCGTTCGTTGCCAATCGTGGCGCCAACATCGCGTCGCTTGAACGCAGACTGTCGAACGTCAACAGCCTCATCAGCCTTATCGTTACTCAACTCAACGAGCTTGACGACGACATGGTCGAGATCGAGACTGATCTTCCGACCGCAGAAAGCTTCGCGATCGAACGACGCGACGGTTTGATCAAGGAGTTGAGAACCACACTCGACGCAATCGAGCTGGAGATCGGCGCATCGGCTCGGCGGTCGCAGGAGCTCGCGATCGCTCTCTCGGACGAAGAGACCGCACTGCTCACCTCTGGGGCATTGCGTCAGGTGCAGGTCGACGCCGAGATCAACGCTCGTCTAGTCGAGTGTGGTCTGCGACCACTTGACCAGTGCGAGCCAGCCACAGGTGTGCAACCGAATCTGGCCACACGAAGCCGACAACGCGCTTGAACAAACGACCGTCCTTCTTGCAGGACGGTTTTTGGATCACACGTAAATCCTGTGGAGCATCCCCGTCTATCCATAGATCTTCGACACTCGGAACAGGAAGAACTTCTTGTCTGTGACACCTCTCACAAGAG
>JAGVQB010000040.1 GCA_020051955.1 bacterium
GCCAGGCGGGAGTCGGATTCCCGACTTTACTTAAGATTCAGAACGCTTTACGCGTAACTCCATTGGCTGGTAGAGTAACTTTCACAGCATGACAAACCGTCTGCTTATTGAAATACTCGGAGGACATCAATGGGGACAATCGCCTTGGCCGTGTTCGTCGCTCTCATCATCGTGATCCTAACTGGAGCAACCATCCACAATAGGCTGTTGAGTAAAGTTGCTGAATCTGACAGCCCGTTCATTGGGATTCCGTCATCGTTGTTCCTGTTTCTTGCACACTTGGTCTATATCAATGCCTTCAATGTGCTGATAGTAGGAACCTGGTTCGGCGGAGCCGCGGTCTTTGCCAAGATCACAACAGAGTGCTTCAACACAGGCACACTCGCTGGAAAAATCTTTGGAATTATCTTCGCGATACTTTGCTGGATGTGGATCATCTTCGCGCCTCGTATAGCTGAACTCTGGCTCAAAAACAAGGCAGGAAACGAAGAACACGCCAAGTAAGGAAGAACGCAACCGTCTTTTTGATCACGATCAATCGGACGGTTACTTATTTGACACACACATAATTGCTATAATCCCCCCTGTAAACCTTGACTTCCACCGTCCTCCAAGCTATTCTTGAGCCGTTCACTTAATTAATGCGCCCTCTTGGATGGGGAATGAGCTCCCCTTCTCGGACAAGCGCACGAAATGCACCAAATATGCTCACGCCCCAAAAGAAACAGACAATCATTAAAAAGTTCCGTACGCACGAATCAGATACTGGCTCGCCGCAGGTGCAGATCGCCATTTTGACTTCTGAAATCGAGGATCTCACAGCCCACCTTCGTGATCACAAAAAAGACAACTCTTCCCGTCGCGGGCTAATCAATAAGGTAAACGAACGCCGCCGCCTACTGAAATATTTAGAGAGAGAAGACGCGCCAGGTTTTACAAAGATCAAAAAAGAGCTCGAACTGCGATAATTTTAATCCCCGCCGATTATTTGGCGGGGCTTTGGTTCCTACCACTTTCTATGTTTCAACATCCAGACCAGCGTGTCGGCGTTTTTATCGACACGCAGAACATGTACTACAGCGCGCGTAACCTTTTTAAGCGCAAGGTTAACTTCAAAAATATCGTTGATGACGCAGTAGCGGGTCGCAAACTCATCCGCGCCATAGCCTACGTGGTAGCTACGGAGGGTGGAGAGGAAAAACCTTTTTTCGAGGCGTTACAAAACGCCGGCATCCAGACGCGCGCAAAAAACCTGATGATCTATCTCTCTGGCCAAAAAAAAGCTGACTGGGATGTAGGGCTTGCGATCGATGTTGTACAGGTGCTCGACACGCTAGACGTCGTCGTTATTGTCTCGGGCGACGGAGATTTTCAACCGCTTGTAAACTATGTCCAGAGTCGCGGACGCATGGTTGAACTCATGGCGTTTCGAGAAACAACATCTTCTGGTCTCATCGAGATGGTTCAAAACTACACTGACCTTTCTGCGAACCAAAAACGCTATCTTATTGGACCAAAACTTGGCTCACATGGCAAAGCTCCACAGGAATCTGTCGGCGACGAAGAGCAAACAGCGCAAAGCGTAGATGACATGCTGGACACTGGCGGGTTCTTTATGGAAACACCAACAAACAATCAAGGCGACCAGGAAGAAAACAGATCTCGCCGCCTAGAATTCTAAAAAAAATAATTAATTCGTCCCATGGAGACAACGAGGTTTCGAGGAAAATAATCCTCGATATCTTACGCTTCCATGGGACACAAAATATATGTCAGAACAAAAGTTCCAAACCCAATGGGGAGGCAAGACGCTCACCATTGAGGTGGGCAAGTACGCACAGCAAGCAGGAGGCTCATGTCTAATTCAATACGGCGACACGGTTGTGCTTGCAACAGCAACCATGAGCGCCGACACTCGAGAGGGAATGGATTTTTTCCCTCTGATGGTCGACTACGAAGAAAAACTTTACGCGGCAGGTCGCATCAAAGGAAGCCGTTTCATAAAGAAAGAAGGACGCCCAACCGACGAGGCTGTTCTCATATCGCGTTTCATTGACCGCGCCTTGCGCCCGCTTTTTGATCAGCGCATGCGCAATGAAGTGCAGGTTATCGTGACCGCTCTGGCATTTGATGGAGAGAACGACCCAGACGTTCTTGGTCTTATCGCGGCGTCTTGCGCCCTGCACATCAGTGACATCCCGTGGAACGGGCCTATCGGCTGTGTGCGTGTAGGACAAGTTGAAGGTGAGTGGGTTTTGAATCCGTCTTATGAGGCACGAACAAAGTCGCTTCTTGATCTTTCGTTCGCAGGCACTAAAGACAAAGTAATCATGGTTGAAGCGGGCGCGAATGAAGCTCCAGAGGAAACGGTTCTCGAAGCTTTCTGGTTTGGGCAAAAGCACATTGACGCGCCAATCAAACTTATCGAGGAAGTTAAGGCGGCTGTTGGCAAAGAGAAACTTGATCTACTCACGCCAAAGACGGCCGAACAAAAAGTGCGCGACGCGCGCCGCCAAGAAGTCGAAAAAATCGCGCGAGAATTTCTTGTCGAAGAAGTTCAAAAACTTTTCTTCGCGGCCCCGCAAGCAACAAAATCGCAACGCAATGTTCAAAAAGCCGAGCTCAAAAAACGCACCAAGGAATTTCTCATTGGAAAAGGTATTGCCGAAGAAGACCTATCCTTTGGCACAGCAATTTCCTGCAGTGTGCTTGAGGAAGAAGTTTCAAACATGATCCTTGAAAAAGGGAAACGCGTTGACGGCCGTTCGCTTACGCAAATTCGTCCGCTTCTCGCGGAGGTTGCGGTTCTCCCGCGCGTTCACGGAAGCGGTCACTTTATGCGAGGTGAGACGCAGGTACTAACCGTTGTCACGCTTGGCGCGCCTGGCGATGAACAAACGCTCGACGGAATGGAAACCGTCGGAACGCGCCGCTACTTCCATCACTACAATTTTCCACCGTTTTCCGTTGGTGAAGTAAAACCAATGCGCGGACCATCACGCCGCGACATCGGTCACGGCGGGCTTGCGGAGAAGGCTTTAATGCCAATGATGCCTGACAAAGAAACCTTCCCATACACGATCCGAGCCGTATCCGAAGTCCTGGGATCCAACGGCTCAAGCTCTATGGGTTCCACTTGTGGATCAACCCTTGCGCTAATGGATGCTGGCGTGCCAATCAAAGCGCCGGTGGCTGGTATTGCAATGGGTCTTGCGACCAATGACAAGGGAGACTGGAAAGTTATGACAGACTTACAGGATTTGGAAGACGGCGAAGGCGGCATGGACTTCAAAATCGCTGGATCGCGCGCTGGAATCACCGCAATACAGATGGACACAAAGACAGCTGGATTGAGCCGTGAAATAGTTGAAACAGCCGTTCGTCAGGCCAAGGAAGCGCGAATGCAAATACTCGATCAAATTGCCGCGACGATTGCCTCACCGCGCCCAGATCTTTCGCCTTACGCGCCACGCATCATCACACTTCGCATCAACCCAGAACTTATTGGCTCGGTTATCGGTCCAGGTGGCAAAACAATAAACGAAATCATCGCCACAACCGGCGTGCAAGCTATCGACATTGAAGACGACGGCCTGGTCATGATTACGTCCACCAACGCGGAAGGCGCGCAAAAGGCGTTGAAAATTGTTGCGGATCTAACTCGAGAAGTAAAAGTGGGGGAAATCTACAAAGGCAAGGTCGTCCGAATAATGGACTTTGGCGCGATTGTGGAGTTCTTGCCTAAAAAGGACGGCATGGTCCACGTGAGTATGATGGCGCCATGGCGCGTGGAGAATGTCACTGATATCGTAAAGATGGGGCAGGAAGTAATGGTCAAAGTTATGGAACTTATGCCAGAAGGACGTATTAGCCTTTCAATGAAAGACGCTCCAGGGAACGTGTACCCAGAACGCCCGCCACAAAGCGCAAGTGGACCACGTCCATCGTTTGATAACGGAGGTTCCCGCCCGCCACGTCGTCCATTTGGTGGAGGTGGTGGTGGACGACCAGGTGCAGGACCACGCCCGCCACGCCGGACGTTCCCCTAGTTTGTGCAACGACTCAACATCCCACTTTCTCGACACACAAAAACAACCCGCCCTAACCGGCAGGTTGTTTGGCTTGTGGGCTTGAGCGTGCTTGTATTTGCGTTTCTTGTCTGGCGTTTTTCGACAATTTGGTTTACCCGCGATTCAATTCTTCAAGCAGCGCCAGACTCAACAATCTTGGCTATCGAATTCCACATCACTCCAAAAACTTGGCCGATCATCAAAAAAATCCTAGGAAACACGCCTCTCATATCCGACCGAAGCTTTGACATTGAAGACCTGGCCAGTTTAACCCACGGAGACCTGGCTATTTTTGTAACAAAAGACGGGGATCGCGCTGTGGCAATACGAAATTCTTCTGGTTCATTACCAAACGACCTGATGGAATCTTACGGGATTACTTCACAAGAGGTTGGTTCTGGGGTGGTTTTACTTTCGCAGACCTTGCTTCCAATCAACGGCTTTGATTCAAGCGTTAGGCATTCGTTTCTACCGTCTTTTGCGCTTTGGTTGGGAAGGGTGGAACTTCCTGATATCGGTTTGTCAGGTTCGCTAACCTGGAGTGAAGAAGCACTGCAAATGTCATTCAAAACGCAAAAAACCAACGACAATGGAGGCGCTCTTCATCCAGCCTCTCTTTCAATGTTGCTCACGGAGCGGACAGCGGGGGATCTCCCAAGTGTTTCAGCTTTTTTTCTAAAACAAGCTTCCCCACTGATTGATCTCCAACAAAAGAATCACCAAATCCTCGTGCAAAAAGACGCGAACGGGGCGGCTCAAGTGTTGATTTCGGTTCCAAACTCTGGATGGGATGAGGAGGCCCTCATCAACACATTGGAAACAATGGGAGCTTATCTTTCACCAAAAATCGCTGAAAAAATTCTTTCTGACGGGACGACTTCTCTGGAATTGCTTGTTGAACCTGATATTGTGGCTGTCGAAGAAGTGTCAGTCTCTGGGAATTCGTTGTTTCGGGTCCCAGGAGAGGGACGGTTGACCTTATATGGAGGGTTTATCAATGGATCAACAATCCTCTCAACAAGCGAAGAAACAATCTCCTCGTTCCTGGAACCAACCAAAGGAACCTGTGACGCCAACCAGGCTTTGATAAACCCAACCGACCTTCTAAAACAGACCGCCCAAATTTCCTACGACCCACAAGTTATCTCCCTACTTGGCATTCTCAGTGATATTTCAGCCGTTTCGATTGAGACTAAGAAGTATTCAACCAAGGTGCGTTTTTGCTCTATCTAGCTGTGGATAAGTTATTCATAAACCCCAAAAACTGTGGATAAGTTTTCCAATTTTCCATCCTGCTTGAGAACATTTCTGATTCACCCAAATCACTTCTAAACTAAAATGAGCGACAAAACAATAATTGACCAAAGGTCATTTTTTTGTTACTATACTTGTGTACGTTGTTCTTTCACACCAACTCTTGGGAGGTTTTCCGAAATCGCCTGTGTTAGCTTGTTGACGGGCACCCCACGCCCGTGCGGTCTTCGGGAAACGTCTTGCCGCCTTTACTATTCTGAATCGAAAACAAAAACAAAAGCGAAAATTCTAGGTTAGCTTGCAACACGACGACCTTCGGGTCGCCAGCGAGTAAAACCAAAGAATGGTAAGAGCGGGCAGAGCACGATTACCGGTAAGGTCTCGTGTTTGTAAGGGCGTTGAGTCTTTTCCCTCTGAACAACAGAGACAAAGGACCCAACGCCTCCACAAACCAACCAAGCCCGGCCCTACTAGGGCCTCACCCCGAAAAACCTCAACAATATCGCGGGCTAAGGCCCTATTTATATTTGTGAAAATCAATGGTAAACTGAGTACATAATCAATTCATTTGGACGATATGGACACAAGCGCAATTCAAAGAATCAAAATCGCCCTGGAGGACGAAAAACGACGTTTGGAAAACGAGCTTTCGCGTTTCGCCCACAGAAATCAAAACGCAACAAAGATTGATTTTGAAACAGATTTTCCAAACATGGGTGACAAGGAGGATGAAAACGCCTCGGAGGTCGCTCAATTTTCAGACAACCTTTCATTGGAAGACGAACTTGAGAAGGCTCTGCGCGATGTTGAATCGGCTCTCAAGCATGTTGCTGATGGATCATACGGAACCTGCAAGTATTGTGGGGCGCAAATCGATGAACGCCGACTAATTGCTCGACCAACCTCTACCTCATGCATTAAGTGCAAAAAGACCCTGACGCAAGAATTGTGAATCTAAAATCAAACCGCATCTTCTGGCTTCTCATCCCAATTACCCTGATTGTCGCGTGCGATGAGTGGCTAAAATCACTTGCTATCAAACGACTCCCCCTTGAGGGGAGTCTTGTTGATCCAGGTATTCTGTCGCTTGCCATCCATAAAAACTTGGGAATCGCCTTTGATATCCCATTCAAACTCGAGCTCATCATTCTTTTTTCAATAGTAATCGGCGGCGTCCTTCTTCACATGGCCTACAGACACACAAGATCACATCCACAAATTGCATTTGCCGCGCTCGTAATCGTCATCGGAGCCATGGGAAACGTATACGACCGCCTCGCGTACGGTTTCACGGTTGATTATTTGATTCTGTTTGGCCGCTCCGCTCTCAACCTTTCTGATCTCGTTATTATTCTTGGTGTTATTCTGCTTCTCATGTTTTCCAGACGGAAACAGAAAATTGACACAATGTCTAAAATCGGATAAAGTAACCGCATAATAATCCCCCCATCGATAATTTCTCGTTGGGGGGTTTATGTTTCACATCACAACATTGGCAACACTTGGGATCAAATGCATCCCGGTGACTGTCGAGACAGACGTAGCCTTTGGGCTCACGGCATTTAACATTGTTGGGCTACCGGACGCTTCGGTGAAAGAATCGCGGGATCGCATCAGAGCCGCAATCCGAAACAGCGGTTTCTCTTTCCCGCGTGGACGCATCACTGTGAATCTCGCGCCAGCGGATGTGCGCAAACAAGGGCCTCTTTACGATCTCCCAATCGCGCTGTCGATTCTTGTGGCAACCGGCGAGCTGTCGAGGTCTTTAATCGAACAATCCACTTTTGTTGGAGAATTAGCTTTGGATGGAAGCGTGCGGCCGATACAGGGATCACTCTTGGCCGCGGTAATGACAAAAAAATGCGCGAAAAAAGAGCTGTTCGTCCCAACGCAAAACGCGAATGAGGCCTGCGCGATCGAAGGAATATCCGTGTTTGGCATGATCTCCTTGCGCGAGGTTGTAGATCATTTGCGAGGAGCAGTAACCATCTCCCCTTCAATACATGTACCAACAAACTTCGCACACGTTGGGGAGGACTTCGAGTCAATAAAAGGACAGGAAACAGCCAAGCGTGGGCTAGAGATCGCGGCCGCTGGCGGGCACAACATATTACTCAAAGGTCCTCCAGGCGGTGGAAAGACTTTACTCGCTCGCGCGCTACCTTCGATTCTTCCAGCGCTTTCATACGAGGAATCGGTCGAAGTAACATCAATAGCGTCTGTGGCTGGGGTGTTGCAACACGACCATGGCCTAATCGTTGAGCGGCCGTTTCGCTCGCCGCACCACTCGTCTTCCGCGGTTTCGTTGGTGGGAGGCGGAACGTGGCCAAAGCCTGGCGAGGTCTCGCTCGCGCACCGCGGGGTTTTATTTTTGGATGAGCTTCCAGAGTTTTCTCGCTTTGTACTTGAGCATCTTCGCCAACCGCTCGAAGACGGAACAGTTACAATCTCTCGCGCTATCGGTTCAGTTCAATTCCCATCGCGTTTCCTTTTAATCGCGGCAATGAATCCGTGTCCGTGCGGGCACCTCACTAACCCGCACCGTTCCTGCACGTGCACACTCAACCAGATCACTCACTACCAGAAAAAAATCTCGGGGCCACTGCTTGATCGGTTTGATTTGGTAATCGAGGTAGGAGCTGTCGATCATGACAAACTGCTCTCAAGTGATAAGGCAGAATCGTCCGCGAGCGTTCGAGAGAGAGTGGAGATGGCGCGCGTCAGACAACGAGAACGATTGGGCGCGCTTGGAATATTTACAAATAACGAAATCAGCGGCTCGCGGCTTGATGAACTTTCTCCGCTCACGCAGGAAACACGCCCGCTTTTAGAATCCGCCCTGCGCGCAAACCGCCTTTCCGCGCGCGGGTACATGCGCGTGCGCAAGGTTGCTCGCACCATCGCGGATCTAGCAGGGGAGAGCGATGTTCATGCTGACCACGTCGCCGAAGCGCTTCAGTACCGCGGCCAGGACGCACTGCCTGCTGGATAAAACTGTAACCCCTACCCGAACATCAATAACTCCGGTTTGAAAATAAGCAGAATCCCGATGGCAATCATCAACAAGCCTCCTATCAGTCTTGAATGCCTGACATATTTTGTTGACAGACCGGTTATCTGCAAAGTCTTCATTGCGATAAAGAAGACAATTAAGTCATCAATCATGAAAAATAAAATGTAAAGCAAAATGTACGAGTAATATTGCCATCCCACCAATCCATTCAAAGCCAGAATCTGCGTGTACACGGCTGGTAATCCAGCGGAGCAAACAAGCTCGACTAAATTGACAACGAACGCCAGCGCGATTATTCCGCTAAGCGCCAGCAGGAAACTTCTCCGCTCAATCACGCTCCTAATTTTTTGAAAAACTTTTTGTCTGCCTCCGTTGTTAGAAATTTTACACACGCTTTCTTTGTTTACCCAAAACTCTCGCAAACTATATCCGCCACCCAACAAAGCAACCAACCCAATAGAAACTCTGACCCAGAAGATAATGCCCAAAAACAAAATCAAATTTAGCCAAGCAGACATGAACAAAAAGTACACGAACGCCGAAGCCACAATAAAGGCTGACCCAAGAACCCACATTCGTTTTTTATTGCCAGTGCCAAGCAAGAGGCTGATCAAAAACAACAAAGTCCACATCGCGCAAGGGTTGAATCCATCAAGCGCTCCAATAACAACGGTGATGACTGGCAATGAAAACGTGGAGACATTTATGTTTCCTAAAATTGGGAGGTCAATCATTTCTTCTTTTGCGTCTTGAGGATTGCCAGTATCTGTTATCTCTTCCGATGTATTTATTAACCCGTTAATCGAATCTGGACATTCCGAGTCAAGACAAACTTTGATTCTATCTTCAATTTTACGTGACGTGATTCCTTCTGCGTAGCCGATAAAATATTCGTCTCCGATAATCGAAAAAGGTACGCCGCTCACGTTTGCCCCAAGCAACTTGCCCGCCTGTTTCAACAGCGCCGCGTTCTCCCTGCTGTGATAAATCTCAAAACTTTTCACCTCCACTTCCGGATATGTTTCCTGAATCGTCCGCAAGAAAACTTCCTCCTTCGCGCAGTGCGGACACCCTTCGCCGTAAAAAAAATACACGCTAACGGGTGAAGACGCGTTGCTTTGAACCGCCCAAACAGACCCGACCAATAACGCCAAAAAGAAAAATACTTTTTTCACAATAATAATTTACTGACTACCCTAATCGAAAATAAAAATACACTCCCACCAGCACCGCCACCCACACAACACCGACCATATCCATCAAACGCATGCGCGATTGAAAGGCTTCCCAGCTTTCCCATCCGCCGAACTTCCAACTCCACCTGCGACCAAACAGCACGCACACAATCAGGACGGCGATTCCTACCACTGGTATCAACGAAAGCAAAAACCAAAAATATACTCGCGCGCCAAGTGCCCACCCCTGAGTAAACAACAACGCGCCAAGTGATGGACCGCGCAGGAACCGCGCCTTGCGTTTTTCATCAGGAACCAGCTCGAGCGTGAACCCACAACCGCCACAACGCTCGTTCCATTCTTCGACTTCGTGTTTACAGGAAGCACAGGTTTTGTTTTGCATAGGTCAAATAGGACCAATAGGACCTATATTTAGTCTACCGAACATAGTCCAACGGGTTCTGGAATTTGCCATTACGAATAATCTCAAAGTGCAAATGCGTTCCCGTTGATCGCCCTGTGTTTCCAGTTTGCGCGAGCGCGTCGCCAGCATCCACCACGTCCCCAGCTTCCACAAAATTTTCCGAGTGATGAGCGTAGCGTGTCATGTATCCATCCCCGTGGTCTACCTCCACGGTCAGTCCATATCCACTTCGCCATCCACTATAAATTACCACGCCCGCGCGCGACGCGTAACTGAACGTCGTGTAATCTCCATCAACATCCAATCCAGTATGACGCCAACCATAGTACTGCGTAATAACGTGCCAATCCGTTGGCCAAACCCAGCCATCTTCGACAACTGAACGAGACGGAGCCGTAAAAAGATTAGCGATCGAGGCACTACTACGCGACGTGCTCACTGGAGATGGAGGTTCACCACCAGGTAATAATAGTTCGACGCCAATTGATAACCGATCAGCACTCACCAAATTGTTTTGTGTCAAAATCGTATCCACATCAACGCTATAGTTACGCGCGATGCGAGACAGTGTGTCACCGCTTCTAACTTTATAAAGCACCCCATCAAGCGGCAAAATCTTTATCTCCTGCCCCGGGCGAATCGTGCTGTTGTATGAAAGCCCGTTAGACCACAAAACCGTCGAGAGGTTCAAACCAAACGACTCCGCGATTCTCCCCAACGAATCACCCTCAACAACAACGTACGTCTCAATGCTGTCTCGCGAAGGAACAACGCGTGGAGTTGTTGCTACTTCTTCTCCGACTTCAACCGTCGCTGTTTCCTCAAGATAATCCAAATCAACATGACGCCGCGCGTCCACTACCGCGTCCGCGAGATAACTCGAGCTTGTGCCAAGCGTCATGATAGGCGCGCCAGCTTCCACAACCTCAAGTATGGAACCTTCGTCTGTAGCAACCATCTGATAAAGCAAACTCTTCTGTCCAAAATCTTCCGCGCGCACATCTCGCGCGGACATGTTCACGTACGCGACAGACAGCACAACTCCCACCATAAGCACGTGCACTGTGTAACGATTTGAAATGATGAAAACTAACCTGTGCTTCGCGGGAAACAAAACCCGTTGCACATAACGACGTGCTAATAGCTCCGCGCGATATATCGGCACGATAATCCACCGCGCCATAAAAAAACCGCCGCCTTTCAGAGGTCGAACTACTACCGAAAAAAAAGGGCCGCTGTGGCGCTTAATAACAATCAACGCGCGCAGAAATTGCAGCGTTAGGCGAACAACAAATTGTTTGATATCGATATTCAAAAAATGCTTTATTGCGACACGGACTGTACGTCAAAAAGCCTCACGCGTCAACGCGATCCCCGTGCGTTTTCTTCTCGTCCGTAATCATCTTGAAACCTCTCAATGTCATCTTCGCCAAAATAATTTCCAAGCTGTACCTCGATAAAAACAAGCGTCTCTGTACCAACGCACGCGACGCGATGTTTTGCGCCAAGCGGGATTATCAGTACCTCGCCTGATCCGTGATCTGAATCAACGTCGTTCAACGTGAAGCGAGCTTGCCCTGAAACTATCACCCAATACTCCGCTCGCCGATGGTGACGCTGATACGAAAGCCGCCCGCCAGGATTAACCGTGATGCGCTTAACTTTGTGTGTCAGCGCGTCTTCAAGAATATCGTACCTCCCCCACGGTCTAATATTTTCTGGAGTGGTCATACTAACTTTTATTAAATGTCCGAAACGACAATCGATGAATTAGACAAGACCCATACTTCGCGATCGCTTCCCGATGAGCGCGCGTCCCATATCCTTTGTGCTTCTCAAATCCATACTCTGGAAACTGCCCTGCCAACTCCGCCATAATTCTGTCGCGCGTTACCTTGGCAAGAATTGACGCGGCCGCGATTGACTTAACCTTGAGATCTCCGCGAATAATTCCGCGCTGGGGATATGGAATGTTGGGAATCGTCCACGCGTCCACCAAAACATAATCAACGTGCTCGATCATCTCAACCGCGCGACGCATCGCAAGCAGTGTCGCGCCCCTGATCCCCAGCGACAGAATCTCTTCCACGCTCGAGGATCCGACTGCCCACGCGCGAGCGCGTTCGGTGATAATTGGATACAGCGCCTCACGCGCTCGACTATCCAACAACTTGCTATCACGCAGCCCACCGATGCGAGAATCCACTGGCAACACGACTGCTCCCGCCATCACAGGACCCGCGAGCGCGCCACACCCAACCTCATCAACGCCAACTATCCACTCGTGGCCAAGAGCCAAAAGCTCGTGCTCGATCTTGAAACTCGGTGGGGATTTGGTTGACATGAACGTGATATTTTTCTAGAATAGCTGCGTATTTTTCTAAATCATACGCAGACTTCATTCCTTACTATGTCCATTATATCTTACTCACTCGCCGCTGGTGTGCTCGCGATTTTGTGGGGGGCAGTGCTCACACAATGGATCATGAAACGCCCATCTGGCGAAGGAAAAATGAAAGGCATCGCCCTTGCGATTCAAGAAGGCGCGAAAGCCTACATTGCGAAGCAGTACAAAACGATCGCCGCTATCGGCATCGTTATTTTTATTCTACTCGGGTTCGCGCTCAACTGGACTCTCGCGATTGGATTCATAATCGGCGCGGTGCTCTCTGGGCTTGCTGGATTCATCGGAATGTCGGTTTCTGTTCGCGCTAACGTGCGCACAACAGAGGCCGCAAAACTCGGACTCGCGCAGGCACTCGAAGTCGCGGTGCGTGGAGGCACAGTAACGGGACTCCTCGTTGTCGGTCTGGCAATCATCGGCGTGGCTGGTTTCTACGCGATCACAAACGACATTGGCGCGCTGATTGGTCTTGGATTCGGAGGCTCGCTTATCTCTGTGTTCGCGCGCTTGGGTGGTGGCATCTTCACCAAGGCGGCTGATGTCGGCGCTGACCTGGTTGGAAAAATGGAAGCAAACATTCCAGAAGACGATCCACGCAACCCAGCCGTCATCGCTGACAATGTTGGCGATAACGTCGGCGACTGCGCTGGCATGGCGGCTGACTTGTTTGAAACCTACGCGGTAACACTTGTCGCGACAATGGTTCTTGGCAATCTCTTGTTCCCTGGACAAACTTCTTACGTGCTTTTCCCACTCGCTCTTGGCGCGGTAGCAATCGTCGCCTCAATCCTCGGAACGTTCTTCATCAAACTTGGCGCGAAAAAAAATATCATGGGCGCGCTTTACAAAGGTCTCGCCTCCGCTGGCATCTTCGCGGCGATTGGTTTCTACTTCATCAACAAAGCAATGCTCAATGACCCAAACCTTTTTTGGTCATCGCTCTTAGGTCTCATCATCACTGGACTACTCATCATGATCACCGAGTACTACACGGCAACCAACTACAAACCAGTGCAAAAACTCGCGGAGGCTTCTCAATCAGGACATGGCACAAACATCATCGCTGGAATCGCGCTCTCAATGAAATCAACCGCGCTACCAGTTTTGACAATCGTACTTGGAATCTTGATTGCGTTTAGCTTGTCTGGTCTTTATGGAGTCGCGATCGCGGCAGTCGCAATGCTTTCTCTAACAGGCATCATTGTCGCGATTGACGCGTACGGCCCAATCACTGACAACGCTGGCGGCATCGCGGAAATGGCTGGACTTCCACAGGAAGTGCGCGATGTAACTGATCCGCTTGATGCTGTTGGCAACACAACAAAGGCTGTAACAAAAGCATACGCGATCGGATCCGCCGGTCTTGCGACCCTCGTGTTGTTTGGCGACTACGTGCACACGATCGAAGCAGAAGGCGCGAGCGTTGCGTTCAATCTCTCTGACCCAAATGTTATTGCTGGATTATTCTTGGGCGGCTTAGTCACGTATCTCTTTGGCGCAATGGCAATGCAGGCTGTTGGCAAAGCGGCTGGATCAGTTGTTGAGGAAGTGCGTCGCCAGTTCCGCGAGATCCCTGGAATAATGGATGGGAGTGGAAAACCTGAATACGGAAAAGCAGTCAGCTTGGTCACTGCCGCCGCGATCAGATCAATGATCGTGCCGTCCCTGTTGGCAGTGCTTGCACCAATCATCGTTGGCTTTACACTGGGCGCGGAAGC
The DNA here is from genome assembly GCA_020051955.1 of bacterium. Classification (GTDB taxonomy): domain Bacteria; phylum Patescibacteriota; class Patescibacteriia; order UBA9934; family GWF2-40-263; genus JACRJW01. Next base: position 14,059 of record JAGVQB010000040.1, read on the forward strand.
ATTGGGAGGTTTACTCATCGGCTCAATCATCACAGGGTTATTCGTCGCGATCTCAATGACAACTGGCGGTGGAGCCTGGGACAATGCAAAGAAATATATCGAAGCTGGCAACTACGGTGGTAAAGGTTCTGACGCTCACAAAGCCGCTGTTACAGGCGACACTGTCGGTGATCCATACAAAGACACAGCGGGTCCTGCTATCAACCCAATGATTAAAATCCTTAACATCGTGGCACTACTTATCGCGGCGTTGATTGTGTAGGTGGGAGAAGCAAAATCCAAAATCCAGGAACCAAAATCCAAATGGAGAGGGGGGAAAAATCCAGAGATCCAAAACCCAAAAATCCAAAAAGAGGAGAACGAGAAATAATAAGGTTTGGGTTTTGGATTTTGTGTTTTGGATTTTTTTGTTTCCCCCAGCCCTTTCAGCCCTCCCACCATTGACTCCTCCACCCAAAAATGTAAGCTCTCACCCAGGAGGTAGACATGAGAACAATCCAAAGAATCCAGCTCTTCGTCAACGCCCTCGTCGCTCGCCTGCGGGATGAGCACTTCCCTGCAAGCGACGACGCGGCATGGAACGCGTGGGTCGCAGAACATGCCGTGGATGGCATCCTCCACATCAGGCACCTACTCACCACCCACGGAGCCCAACTGCGCCCGACGATCCGCAAGCGCGCGTTCATGTTGCGCGTGAGTCCTGTCGCGTTGCCCCAACTTGGTGACCCGCGCAGGTGCGAAGAAAACGGAATCGTCTGGAACATAGGCAATGGCGTCTGCATCAACATGGATCCAGAACTCGTTGACTTCGCCTGGGAGGTCATCAACGCGATCGGTTCCGAGTTCGAGCGTCTCGTGCTGGCCAATGATGATTGGGATCTCAAGCTTGTTCCCAACAACAACCCGTTCGAGTTCTACAACTACGCGATCTTCGCCTTCCTCCCACACGTAGACAACGAGCGTGCCTCACATATGCTCAAGAGATTCCACGCGGAGTCAGACCACAACCGCACCCTCTTGGATGTCTTGAGCAACTCGGCTTGCAAATTGCCCGATGACAAGCTCGATCTTGTCTGGGATCGGGTGATGGAAGGCGTCCAAGAAGAACGCGTCCGCGTCAGAGCCGATGGCTCAAAGCACTGGTCACAGTTCGTGACAATGACGAGAACGCTTGGGGCGTTCCTCGGTGCAAGCCACCGTAGCGACAAGCACCACGAGCGCATTACCAAATGGCTGGCCACCCTTGCCAACATGCAGGGTGAGCCACAACCCACTCTGCCAATGTCGTATCTGCGCCCTGTGTTGTTGAACGTACTTGACCCAACTCTTCACACAGACACCTACAACAGATGGGTGGAGATCTTCTTCGCCGACCCAGAGGTACAGCCCCACCAAGATGATGGGTATTGCTGGTGCAATGAAGTCATTGCGACGCTGAGTCGCATTGGAGATCCAAAGGGTCTCATCCCGATGGTCAGGGCGAGGGAAACTCGCATGGCGGAAGTCATGGAAGAGATTGAGCGGAAGACTCGAAAGAGTGAGGAGGAGCAAGATGCGCGCGAAGAACGCGATGAGGCACTGCTCAAGCCACTTCTCATTTCCTAGTTCACATACTCACGAAGAGGCCCTCGCCTCTTTTTTCTTTTCGAGAGTTAATACAACTTCTTAGTTGGTTTTTGCCCTCGTCCTAAGGCGCTGTATGATTATTTTATAAGGTGTTTAATGCATTTCAGATGCGCTAGATACTAGCTAAGTGACTCACTTATGGTCATAGACCCATAAGTTTTCCAGAACGTCGCTAAAGCCAGAAGAGAAACGAAACATTTACCAACTAGAAGGTTGTATTACCTCC
>JAGVQB010000042.1 GCA_020051955.1 bacterium
CAACGTCAGCTTTTTGGTCGGGTGTGAATACTTTTTTCATAGACAGATGATGGGGTAGTTGCCTCATTATACCTGTCTAGATTTCCCAGACCATTATAAGGGAGGGGGGAACAGTGAACAGTGAATAGGGAACAGGGGGGAGGGAGGGGAGCAAAACGTGGCTGGATGAATTGTAGCACTTTAGATCGCGTTGTCTCTCCAACTGCCGACTACCAACTACTGACTACCGACTTCCGACTTCCGACTACCGACTACCAACTACTGACTACCGACTTCCGACTACCGACTACCGACTACCGACTACCAACCACTGACTACCGACTTCCGACTACCGACTACCGACTACTGACCACTGCTATTTTGACTCACCGACTTTTGCGCGGTATCCTTTCTCCCACATATGTCCATTTCTTCTTCTGTTCATCGGATGCCACGTTCGATTTGTTTACTCGTAATCGTACTTGCCGCGACCGTTGCGTTCAGCACTGGTTTTTTTGTTGGCGAGTCGCGCGGAGTGCGATCTGTTGTTCCTCAAGGCGAGGGCAAAGTGGACGGGCAGGGTGAGATTCCCGAGTATCTGGCAGAGGATGTTGACTTCAAACAGTTTTGGGAGATTTGGAATCTTGTGAAAGACGAGTTTTACCGCCAGCCCGTTTCTGAGAAACAACTCTACTACGGCGCGCTAAAGGGGATGGTTGCTGGCACAGGGGATCCGTACACCGTTTATTTGGATCCTGAAGAGGCGACTGAGTTCGCGGCAAACCTTGAGGGGTCATTCGAGGGTATTGGCGCGGAGATAGGTATCAAAGAAGATCGTTTGCAAATTGTCGCGCCCATTGATGGTGCTCCAGCGCAGAAAGCAGGTCTTATGCCTGGCGACTGGATTGTGATGATCGACGGCGTGGAAACAACTGGAATGAGTGTGGAGGAAGCCGTAACTCATATCCGCGGTGAGGGGGGTACCCAAGTGGTATTGACGATCGGACGTGAAGGCGAGGACGCGCTTTTGGAGGTATCCATCACTCGCGAGAAGATAGTCATTGATAGCGTGAAGTGGTCTGTTGATGACGACAATATCATGACCATATCTTTGTCCACTTTCAATCATGACACCTCGGAACTTTTTAATGACGCGATTCAAGAGGCACTTGTGTCGGACGTGCGTGGCATTATTTTGGATATGCGTAGTAATCCAGGCGGACTTCTTACGACCGCTATTGATATTGCCTCTGCTTGGGTTGGATATGATCCAGTTGTGATTGAGCGCGCGCAGGATAACGCAAAGACGTACAAGGGCGTTACGACAGCGCGTCTGCAAGGGGTTCCGACCGTTGTGCTCGTAAACGGCGGGAGCGCGTCAGCTTCCGAGATTGTTTCTGGCGCCCTGCAGGATTATGGATACGCGACTTTGGTTGGCACGCAAACTTATGGGAAAGGATCAGTGCAAGATTATCAATCGCTCGAGGATGGTTCGGCAGTGAAGATTACGACCGCTGAATGGTACACACCAAAGGGTCGTACGATTCATGAGGAAGGAATCACGCCAGATGTTGTTGTTGAATATTCTGTTGAGCAATATAAAGACAAGGTTGATCCACAGCTTGATACAGCGAGAGAAATTCTTCTTGGCACATATGAAGCCACGGTTAGCAACTAAAACTAAATCGCGTCTCAAACAACGCACGGAAAAAGAACGAGTCCAGCGTGAGCTTTCAGCTGGCGGAGTTGTTTTTCGTCGCACACCTCGCGGAATTGAGTTCGCGATGATGAAGGATTCATATGACAAGTGGACATTCCCAAAGGGCCATGTGGAAGCGGGGGAAGATATCGAAGAGGCGGCCGCTCGTGAGACGCTTGAAGAGCTTGGATTGGGTGAGATACGCCTCTTTGAATATCTTGGGCAGATTGATATTTGGTTTCGTGATCAGTTCCAGACAAGGGGGCGGCTTGTACACAAGGACATCCATTATTATCTTTTTGAAGCGCCTAAAGACGCCGAGTTGTTCCCCGACCCAATCGAACACGCGTTTGAAGCGAAATGGGTACCGATATCCAAGGTTGAAAAGACTTCAAACTACACTGATATGATTCCAATTGTGAAGGCCGCGCTTGAGCGCGTGAAGAGATTATAAGACGAAATGCTTGCCATTTTGTGAATAGGTGACTATTGTGGATAGGTATGCAACTTTCATTCCAAGGGCACGTTGAAAAAGGCGAGGGGTTGGCAACAGGTCTTGGTTGCCCAACTGCTAATCTCGCGATTGAACAAGGCGCGATTATCCCTGGGCTTGGTGTGTATGTTGGTGGAACTCAAACAGAAGGCAAAAGATATCCATCACTTATTTATATCAGTGATGGAAGAACGGGTCAGAATCTAAAGATGGAAGTGCATTTGCTTGGAGAAAATATGGATTTATTTGGAAAGCATCTCAGGGTTTATCTGTTAGAGAAGATTCGAGAGGTGATTCCTTTTCCTGGGGAAGAAAGAATGGCAGAAATTATGAAGGATGATTTGGTGAAGGCCGATGAGTGGTTTGCCAAGCGTTCTACACAGGCGCAGATATAGCTATATTTCCAAAAATTTGACCTCGTGCTAATATAATCCGCGTAATAACTAAGTTTTCCACAGGGTCGCCGCATAATGGCCACCCGAAAACTCATATGGCAAAAATGACCAAGAGCCAATTTATGGCTTCCATGGGCGAAATGCTCGGCATTTCGAAGAAAGAGGCAACAGAAAAGTGGGATAAGTTCGTTGAGATGGCCCTGCGCGAAGTGCGTTCGGGCGGTGAGTTTAACCTCCCAGGGCTTGGGAAGCTCATCAAGAAAGCGCGAGCCGCTCGAATGGGTCGCAACCCAATGACGGGCGCGTCCATCAGCATCCCAGCAAAGACAGTCGTGAAGTTCCGTGTTGCAAAGTCCGTAAAGGACGCAGTGCTATAAATCAAAAAAGCCGCCGTGAGCAATCAAGGCGGTTTTTGATTTGAATGATGATATGATGTGATGACTATATGTCTCAAGAAAAACAAAAAGCAATTTTGGTTGATCTCATTCATCCACATATGCTCAAGCGCCATGCGATGGAACGGTTGGTTGAGCTTGAGGAGCTGGTGAATACATACGGCGGAATTGTGATTGTAAAGACATGGCAAAAGCGATTCGCGCCGCATCCAAAGACGTACATCGGCACTGGCAAGGTTGCGATGATTGGTGAGGAGGCGTCAAAGTTAGGCGCGCGGCTTTTGATTGTTAACGCGGAGCTCAAGTCGCGGCAAGTTTACGATCTTTCAGAGATGTTGCGTCCACAAAAAGTAGAAGTGTGGGATCGCATTGATTTGATTCTGAAGATTTTTGCCAAACACGCGCGCACAACAGAGGCAAAGCTCGAGATTGAGCTTGCGAGCGTGAGGCATATGGGGCCGCGAATTTTTGGAATGGGGATGGAGCTTTCAAGACAAGGAGGTGGAATTGGGACGGTCGGAATCGGAGAGACCAACATCGAACGCATGAAGCGTCACTTGAAAGAGAAAGAGAGAAAGATCAAAGAAAAACTCGAGACATACCAAAAGGGTCGCGTGATCCAGAGAGAGAATCGCAGGCGCCATGGGCTAAAGACTGTATCAATTGTTGGGTATACGAACGTAGGAAAGACCACGCTTCTGAACGCGCTTACAGGGCGAAAAGAGTACGCGGCAAACAAACTTTTCGCGACATTAGACACGCGAGTTGGTCAGCTTTATCTACCCTCGAGTCATTCAATGGCTCTGCTCACAGACACGATTGGGTTTATCAAAGACTTGCCGCCAGAACTTCTTAATGCTTTTGCGTCGACTTTGTCAGAGGCTGTTGAGGCTGATCTCTTGTTGCATGTCGTGGATGGTAGCGACCCGAACTTTTCCAAGCACACCCGAGTCGTTGAGGAGATTCTCGAGCATCTAGGAGTCGCGTCAACTCCGCGAATTACGGTTTTTAACAAAGCAGATCGTCTGTCTGGGGCACAGAAGGGAAAAATCGATAGACACCTGGTTGACCAGCCACACTTTTGGGTCTCCGCGGAAAAGGGAGAGGGGATCGAGAAACTTCTTGAAAAAATCGATCAGCTACTTAATCCTCACAGATAGAACGTATACAAATATTCACGATCGTGAAAAAACGTAACCAAATGATTTCGGAAGGCTAGAGACAAAAAAACAACCTCGGATGTGAGGTCGTTTTTTTTGTTAATGACTCGCGAGGCTTATCTTTTTGAGTTCGTCTAGGTCGTATGCTTTCCCCTCGCGATCCCATTTGCGCAAAGTCTTAAGCCCGCGAGTGGAAATTGTGACAGTCACAATTCGTCCAGTCTTTGGATTCTTAAGGCGGCGTTTCTGTAGGTTTGGGTACAGCTTGCGCTTGGTTTTTTGGTTTGAGTGAGAAACATTTTGACCGACCGTTGTCTTTTTGCCAGTGATAACGCAGGATTTTGACATATGTAGTTTTTTAATGACGCGGGGAGTATATCTACCCCTGTTTTTTTTGTCCAGCCGATTGGGTACTGTTATCCTCAATTTCAGTCTGGCTATCTGCGCTTCCGTGGTAGAATATCATCATCTATGTTATCTAAAAAAATACACGCTCAAGTTGATAATTCACAATTTGCTTTTACACAATCGCCTGATGGAAAAAACATTTGTCGCCTTCCTCTTTCACCGGGCGAGCGTCGTAAAGACCCAGCGCGTTTGTATGAGATTACTTGGCGCATTTTTCGTATTATGGCCGAGTTTGTAGAGGGGTTTCAGTTTCTTTCTGAATCAAGCCGTGAGGTTACATTTTTTGGATCAGCACGCACAAAGTCGAGCGACAAGTGGTACAAGGAGGCACAGAAACTTGGAAATATGCTTGGCAAGAATGGGTACACTGTAATAACTGGAGGAGGACCCGGGATAATGGAAGCCGCCAATAAGGGCGCATTTTTGGCAGGAGCACAGTCTCTTGGTCTAAACATTCAATTACCAAACGAACAGCGCATTAACAAATACGTTACTCGCGGTCGCGCGTTCCATTATTTCTTTACGCGCAAAGTTATGCTTGCCGCTTCCGCGCAGGCATATGTATATTTCCCCGGGGGATTTGGCACGCTGGATGAATTTTTTGAAATAGTCGTGTTGATTCAAACTGGCAAGATGCAGAAAATTCCAGTTGTATGCATTGGTAGCGAGTATTGGGATGGGCTTATGTCGTGGATTAAAAAAGAATTAGTCGAACACCAAAGAACTGTTAGCGAGAAAGATTTGCCGCTTTTTTCGGTTGTGGATACCGCGGAGGAAGCGTATGAAATAATTTCGACTTCGACTGAGCGTAATTTTTTCTAGGGCCAAAGGCACAATATTATTATGAAAGGAAATCATGATGGCGGTTCAATTGAACGAACGCAAGCTGAAAGAAGAGACGCGACTTTAAAGCGTAAATTTCGAAGTGAAGCAAAGGATTTGTTGAAGATATGTACGGCGTACACAACAAGAACTAAAGAGCCGATTATTATATTCCACAGCGTGACAAAGGGATCGAGAGGTGTAGATGCATTAGGTGAAAATTTTCAAACTGGGGGCCAGCATTATTATGGTGTTTTAGTTCCAAGAGAAATAGCTGACCCAAGTGATTTTAGAGCTAGAGAAGGTCAATATGACATGGTAGAAGAGGGGGGTATCCCACAACGAGTGAAAGACAAGGTCGGTCATTATGAACTTTCCATAGATGAGAGGTATGAATTTGTAAAGCGGTCTTTAGTTAGGGTTGGAAAGATTATTGAGGGGTTAGACAAACTTGGCGAGCCACTCGATGATATAAAAAAAGAGAGGATCTCTGCTTTGGAGTCTCTCAATGAGTCAATGTATCAAGATGATCTTAGGGCGGGAAAAAGCAAATTGGAAAAGAATCGAGATACGATAAGTGGGCTTTATGAGGCGGCTAGGGAATTATCAGGGCGGATTGCTTCTTTTAAACGTCTTCCAAGAATTGATAATCGAGATTTTGCGGACATTGCGCGTTTGGTTGATGACGATTTCGGAGTAGAGAAATTGCAAGAGAAAATTAAAGTCGCAAAAGAAACACTTTTTTCCGTAGATGGTGGAAAGTATTATTTTGATTTAAACGCTTTAGATAAAGAAATTGGTTTTGTGCGGCAACGTGCGCAAGAATGGGCGGAAAGGCTTGACAAAGAAACGCAAGAAGAAGAAGGAGGAGAGGTAAAATATCATTTTGGTGGCGGGTTTAGGCTTATTCACGACACGAAAGGTTCTGATTATCTTGTTGTTTCGCCAGATGGCACATTAAGACAGGAAGATGCAGTCGAATACGGTAGAGGTTTTTCAAGGTCTGGTGATAGAAGAGAGGGGGAGAAACGATGGGATAAAATAAAGGAAGATGAATTAGGTTTATTTTGGCAAGGTAGTGGTGATGATAAGCCTCAGCTTTTGGAAGTAATAAAAAAAATTAAAGAAGGGCTAAGTGATGAACAAATAGCTTGCATCCGTAGATTGGAAATTGAGCATGGGGTTCCAAGAGGAACATTTGGTTTTGATAAAGAAAACGAAAAGGGAAATGAAGAAGCGCTAGAATGTTTTAGGGGCGTGATTAGAGATTCAAGATTTTTCGAAAAAATACCCGCGAAGTTGGTGGATATAATTTTAGAAAGGGTACAAACTAAAGCGCCTTTCGAAGCGTACGAGGGGTTGGAAATAGTGGATGAGAACACTGTGCGAGATTATGTTTGGCAACAAGAAAATATTCTTGACGAAAGAGAATCTGACAAAAGAATTAAAGAATTGGTAGGAAAAATTTTTCCTGATCGCACTGGTACAGCGACAGATAAAGTATTCAATAAACAATCGGTCACAAATAATCAGGCGTACTTAGTTGGTTCTGTTAAGACGTCGTTCGGGGTTCTTGATTTTTTCAAATATAAATACAGTGGGCGCCAACATATCAATGTTTGTTTGAGAAAGTATGAAGCTGGAGAGGGGCATGAGGCGTTTGCAGCAAAAACAAGACCCAAGTCAGTTGAGGCACCTGTTTTGCGCGGTAGAAAAGAGGCGGCAGACGAATCAAGACCAGATGTCGTGCCCGCAGTTAAGATAGAGAAAGAAAAAGTTCCGCCAACATCAGAACAGCTTATGGCATTTCAGCAGTCTTTAGGTATGGTGAGAATTGGCATTTGGCATGTCCGGGCACTGGTAGGCGGTATTCCTAAGACAAATCGAGATGAAAGGAAAGTACACGAACGTCTCACGGGCAGATTAGAGAAACTCATTCAGCGCTCTGATAGTTTGTGGGGAAAGATTGGAGAAGAAAAAAACGACGGGCTTGATGTGAGTGATTTGCTTCAACAGACAAATGATATTTCAAGTGAGTGGAGGCAAATTGGTTTAGAAGTCGCAAGGGTATCAGGGAAAAAATTCATAGAAAGATTTCCGACGTTCGTGAGCGAAAGCATCGGGCATAGAGCCGCAGTTGCCTTTGAGAGCGGGGTTGTTTTGAGCAGGAATCAAGAAATGCAGATTGAGGAAAAGGTTTTTGAAAAAGTGTATGAGCTTGGGCGCGCGTTAACGAAGGATGAAGTATTTGATGTGTTAGTTGAAGTAACCGATGCATAAAAGTTGGGTTAATAAAAGAGACATGTCTGTGCTTGTAAGGACTATGCTGAAAAAAAAATCAAAATCTGCTTGGGTGGTTGACGTGAACATGGGCTATGGGCATAGCCGCGCGGCTTACGCGTTGAAGGACTTGTCAGGCGGCGAAGTTATTTCAGCGAATGATTATCGTGGGATCCCGGCGCACGATCGCAAACTTTGGCGCGAGAGTCGTGAGCTTTATGAAGCGATTTCTCGGATGAAACCCGTCCCGATCGTTGGGGATATTTTATTTGAGATGTTAGATCGTTGGCAGGAGATACCATCATTTTATCCACGGCGCGACCTTTCCGTGTCCAACATTCAGTTGCGGCAGGTTTACAAGATGATCGAAAAGGGGCTTGGGAAACACCTAATTGAGAAGTTGGCGCAAAATCCGATCCCACTAGTTACGACTTTTTTTATCCCAGCTTTTTGCGCGGACTATCACAATTATCCTGGAGACATTTGGTGCGTTACAACGGACGCTGACATCTCAAGATCATGGGCGCCGCTTGATCCAAAAAAGAGTCGCATCAAATATCTCGCGAGCAACGGACGTGTTGTGGAGCGTCTAAAATTATACGGAGTCAGGAGCGAACAAATTTATCTTACAGGGTTTCCACTTCCAAAGGAGTTGATCGGTGGACTAAATGTGAGAGCAATCAAAGCGTTGTTATCAGAGCGTTTGTGCAATTTGGATCCAAATGGCATTTTTCATAATCGGTACATTCGCACAATCAAAGGAGAGCTTGGCCCAATGCACTGTCGCGCGACTAAGGCATCACATCCGCTCACGCTGACTTATTCTGTCGGTGGTGCTGGCGCGCAAAGAACGCTTGGAGTGAAGATATTGAATAGCCTCGCAAAACGAATTGTGCATCATGAAATTCGTTTGAACCTAATCGCCGGCGTGCGCAAAGACATGCTCGTCTTTTATAAGAACGCGGTTGTTGAGGCAGGACTCAAAGAAGAGTTGGGAAAGTGGGTATGCGTTCCAGAGTTTGAAAGTCGTAGCGCGTACTTCGCGGGCTTCAACGAGGTTCTCAAGACCACGGACATCCTTTGGACAAAACCCAGCGAGTTGTCGTTTTATTGCGGGTTGGGGATCGCGATAATTATGGCTCCGCCGATTGGTTCGCAGGAAGAGTTCAATCGAGTATGGTTGGGATACGTCGGAGGTGGTGTTTCGCAAAACGATCCAGCGCACACTGACGAGTGGTTGTTTGATTGGATTGCCTCCGGCGGTATGGCGCGTATGGCTTGGAACGGATACGTTGAAGCCCCAACGCACGGGACGTATCGTATTGAAGACTTAGTGCTTGGCAGACCAAGCGAAATTCATCCTCTGCCACTAATCGTGTAACTATGGACAAATCTCTTGAACATTTACTCGCGACTATTATTCAAATGCGGCGTGAGGGAGAAGTAGCAGAAAAGGAGGAGGACGTGATTAAAGTATCTGACACTGTTTCCGTGGCGGCTTCGGCGTATGAAAATGTGCGCAACACGCTTGAGTATGACGAGGAACATTTATTGCGACGCAACGCGATTCGTCGCGTCTTGAAGCGACGTTTGGGCGAACAGACATCAGTTGATCTCTCGACAAAACTTCTTCAAGAACTTATTTGGGCGCGTTATCTTCCCAATGGCAAAGTACACACGCGGATGATTGGTAAGGTCGCGGACGTGCTGGAGAAGTATACGTATCTTTTTGGCACGTTGACTCCTGACACTCAAGAAGGTCAAAAGGTTTACGCGTGGCTGTTGGACGTTCTCTCGGTTGAAATCGAATACGTGCTTGGACCCGCTTGTATTGACGAGGCGCTCGCGAGCTACGCGTATCAAGAGTTAAAAAAACGAGTTGATTGGCAGACACGAGTGATTCGCGAGGAAGATCGTGATCTTCAGTTGTACATCGCGCTCCACCGCGCTGTGCTCAAATCAAACCGTGCCACTTTGCGCTACCGCGTGCTTACGTTGTATTACCCCCTTTGGCGAAAGGCTGGCTTGGGGGACGCTGTTGTGAAAGAAATCGCGATGAGTTTGGTCAAGGTTGTGGATTCTGTCGAGGCGCAAATCAATCATCCAATGCAGGACGCTGTATATCGGTTTGTGCGGCGTCACGCGGTTGTATTCCATTTGCTCGCTGACATTGCGAAAGACAGCCCAGAGGCTTGCGCGAAGGCGCTCGCGATGGGCGACACCGCGATGATTGATACTGCCATTGGCAAAGCCGCTGAAGAACGTTACACAGAGTTTCGCGCGAAGTTAAAACGCACAGTGGTTCGCGCGGCCTTCTTCCTTTTGTTGACCAAGTCGATCCTGGCCATTCTCGTGGAATATCCATACGAGCTTTTGGTTCTCCACACGACGGATTATCTTCCTCTCACAGTAAACATTCTCTTCCCGCCGATTTTGTTGGCGTTCATTGGTGTCACAGTCAAGGTGCCAAAAAAGGATAACACAACGAAAGTTTTGAACGAACTTCACGCGCTTTTGGGAGTGGGAGAGGATTTCAGCCTTGTGTTCAAGCGCAGGCGACCATGGGAGAAGGGCGCGATGTGGTGGATTTTCAATGGATTGTATTCGGCGGTTCTTGTCATCTCAGTTGGCCTCATTGTGTGGGGGCTACTGAGTTTGCACTTCAACGCGCTCTCAATTTTCTTTTTCATTTTTTTCCTCTCGCTTGTCACGTACTTCGGTCTTCACATCCGCAATTCGCGCCGCGAGCTAGTTGTGACAGACCCAGCGCGCGGATTCTTTGGAACGATTTCTGACATTGTCATTTTGCCAATCGTACGTGCTGGTCGTTGGGTAGCCCTGCGCGCGCCAAAGATTAACATTTTTCTTTTCTTTTTCGACTTCATAATTGAAGCGCCGTTCAAGGCCGCGATTGGAATCATTGAAAGCTGGTTGGCATTTTTGAAAGAGAAGAGGGAAGAGGTATGAAGAAAAAAAACAAAAATCCAAAATCCAGGAACCAAAATCCAAAAGGAGAGAGGAAGAATTCGAAATAATAAGGTTTGGGTTTTGGACTTTGGGTTTTGGATTTTATTCAGTTGAACATTTATGTCTCATCACCCCCGCATAGCCGCTTGGTTCACCCTCACGGTGGTCGCGATCTCCGTAGTCTTTGCGTTCGCCTGGGGGTGGGTGAATGATCGCGAGAAAATTGAGCCAGAGCTTGGCGTGACATTCTCGTGGGTTTACGCGCGAGACCTTGGGTTTGAGCCGGAGGAAATGTACTCGGCGATTTTGGACGAGCTTGGTGTAAAAAAAGTTCGCCTGCCGATTTATTGGTCAGAGGTTGAGACAAACAAGGGTGTGTATCAATGGGAGATTCCGGATCGTTTAATTAAAACGTCAGAAGACCGCGAAGTCGAGCTAACGCTTGTCATTGGAATGAAAGTGCCGCGATGGCCAGAGTGCTACATACCTGATTGGGCGCGGTCATTGGATGATAACGATCTTCAGAAAGCGGTTCTGGGTTTTATCGAGGAGACAGTCAAGCGGTATCAAGATTCAACTTCTGTGATTCGTTGGCAGGTTGAGAACGAACCGTTTTTTCCATACGGCGAGTGTCCGACAATTACAACCGCGCAGTTTCAGGGGCGTGTTGATTTAGTGCGCGACCTTGATGATCGTCCGATTCAGGTTACCGTTAGTGGCGAGATTCAGCCGTGGCTTTTGTCGGCAAAGTCGGCTGATGTGTTGGGGATCTCGATGTATCGAGAAACCTGGAATGATTTGTTTGGCTACTTTATTTACCCGCTCACGCCGAGCTTTTATTATTTTCGCGCGAACATGATGCGAGATTCTGTTGATCGAGTTATCGTTTCCGAGCTTCAAGCCGAGCCGTGGTTTCCAGAACCACGCGAATCTCGCGCGCCAAAAGATTGGTACAATTATTTTACTGCGGAAATGCTTGAGAAAAATGTTGAGTTCGTGAAGGAGGCTGGGCTCTCCGAAGCCTATCTTTGGGGAGCAGAATGGTGGTACGCGCTCAAGCAGGAAGGGGATAGCCGTTTGTGGGATAAGGCTGGGGAGGTATTTTAGAGTATGGGCTGGCTACCAATATATGGGAAAAGAGCGATAGAATCGGAGCAGAACGGCTCTCTGCAAATCATTACAAAGTTTGGGAAAACCGCTGTCATAGGAGACGGCGTTTTTCAGTCTGGGAGGTATATGCAGAGGGTGTTTAGAGGGATGCTGGGAATGTTGCCAGGATCGTTTCATACAAAAAAGATTTTGCTTGTTGGTTTGGGAGCTGGGAGTTGCTTGCCTGTTATTGCGCGACGTTTTAAGGGCGCGCATATTGTCGCGTTAGAATACGACCAGGCGATGGTTGATCTTGCAAAACAGACTTATCTTTCACAATCAAACGCAGGGAGCGTTGAAATTATTTTTGGGGATATTCGTGAAACGCTTCCGCGACTTGCTACAGAGTTTGATCTGATCTTGGTCGATGTTTTTTGCGGGAGAAAAGTGGCTCCCGTGCTTACTTCGCGAGAAGTTTTGTCTGAACTGCGAAGACTCTTGTCGTGGCAGGGGTACGTGTTCGTGAATCTGTTTAAGGAGCGAGAGAGCGTTTCTGGTTCAATTGAAAATTTTTTGTCTTTGCACGCGCTCAAGCGTGTTAGGTTCAACGAGATCGGAATGTATCGCCACTATGGCATGGGAAAAATGGGCGAGGGGGTTCCGTCTGGGTTTCAGGATCGGGAGCAGTCGCGCACGTATCTGAAGGCCACTGTTCCACAGAATTCACGCAGTCAGGTTTTTGAGGGAAGAGATGGTTTGGGCGCGCGGCTGGATCTTGGGTTTTTAATTTTTGAGCGGTTTGTGAATGAAACCGAACCGGATTGTTCCCCAACGAGGCGTCTGCGCGTAGTATCTTGGCAACCATACAAAGGGACGAAGTTTCCTGGTTGGTGGAGAACCCCGAGTTTATTCACGATTCATTTCAAAAGGGGAGTGGTCATTCTTGAGAATTCGGAATACTGGAAAGAGTGGTCAAGCCACGCGAGGCGGCATAGGGAGAGGTTTTTGCGCGACCGAACCTGTGAGATCGCGCAGGTTGATCTTGAAACATTCGCGCGGGCTTATCACGCGACAAAGTTTTTGGATCCTTTGACGAGGAGATCGTTTGTAAGCGTACTGCGCCATCATCTCAAGATTCATCCCCAGCACGTACATCTGACAGTTGCCAGACGTGTATCTGATGGTCGCGTTCTTTCTGGCCTTGCCACAATCGACTATCCAGACATCTCCCAGTCTGATCACGTCATCGCGTTTATCCACCCAGACGCTCAAAATAGTTCGCTAGGTGTTGGGCTTATTGACCACTGGCATCAGCGAGCATCGCGTCTTGGTTTGAAGTTCCTGATGTTTGGCTTGCTTCGTCGACCCTGTGACCCACGTTCTTGGAAGGGGTACACAAACTTCAAGCGCCAGTTTCATCTGTACGAAATACTTTATCCACGACCTGTGTTTCGTATTATTTTTCCGAAATGGTGATGTGTTATAATTTTGCCGTTGTATGTCAAAAGAGATTGTATTGGATATCGAAACACAGTCGGCCGCGCTCAATGACTTGCGCCAAATGCGCGTGTCTATTGTTGGCGCGTATTTTTATGAGACAGATCAGTTTGAGTCATTCGAGGAGAATCAACTTGGTAGTTTGTTTAAGCGCTTGGAACAAGCCGATCGTATTATCGGCTACAACTCGAAGGGTTTTGACATCCCGATTCTCAATCGGTATTACCCCGGCGACCTGCTCTTGATTCCACAGCTAGATATTTTGGAAGAGATTCACAAAGCTTTGGGTTTTCGTTTGAAGCTCGATGATGTCGCGGCGGCAACAGTGGGTCATCGTAAAAGCGCGCACGGACTTCAGGCTGTGGAGTGGTGGAAACAAGGGGAAATTCAGAAAATCAAAGACTACTGCTTGCAGGATGTTAAGGTTACACGCGAGGTGTACGCGTATGGTCTCAAGTATGGCGCGCTTGCCTATGAGGATCGGTTGGGAGGGCGCAAAGCCATACCCGTAGATTTCAAGCAAAAACAGTCGGTTTCCGCTATCAATTTAAGCATGGGTTTTTGAGCGTGGCAGGTTTCGGTGTCGTAAAAAACAGTGGATAACCCACCTTTGACACACCATATATAGCGGTCTAAAATGACTCAAGACCACAATATATAGTGGTGAGTGGGGATAAGGATTCTAAAGGAGTTTTTATAACCTCAACGCCCATTGACCCTTCCCAGGAGGAAAGATGATCCCAGTCAGGATCCTCTTTTTGTCTGATTGATATTTAAACCAGCCGTTTAATTTATAACCACCCAACGACTTATGTCCACGCCAAATCTTCTAACGCAAACTAAAGTGCAGGATGATTTGGCAATATCTGAAGCCGTGTGGTTTTTTATGACATCTGTCAAAGGCGTAAAGAAGCGTAGTGGTGATGAGCAAGTGTTTGATAAAGAAAAACTTCTCGCGTCAATTCGCAACGCGATGGTGGCGTGCGGAGTAAACGGCAAAGGCAGGGCAGAGAAAGTAATGGGGCAGGTTGTTTCTCGTTTAACAAGACAGTTTGATGGGCACACAATTCCAACCGTGACTGATATTCGTGAGCTAGTGTGCGTAACACTTATTGATAACAATCTTCCACACGTCGCGAAGAAGTACGCGCAGTTTCGTACACAAAATACAAAGGACGCGCGCGCGGAGGTGTATGACAATGGAATTACTGTCCAGCGGTTTTTTACTAAAGAGGGTGTTCATCCTTACGATGAGATTAAATGGGAAACGCGCGACGCTGTTATTTCGGACTCAAAGGGTAATGTCGTGTTTGAGCAAAAGGGAGTTGAGGTGCCAGCGTTTTACAGCCAGACCGCGACCAACATTGTTGTTTCAAAATATTTTTATGGAACAGTCGGCAAGGACGACCGCGAGTATTCAGTGAAGCAGTTGGTTGATCGCGTTGCTAATACAATTACAAACTGGGGGCGCAAGGAAGGATATTTTCAAACAGCGCAAGACGCGCAGGTCTTTAATGAGGAACTTTGTCATATTTTGGTGAATCAAAAGGCCGCGTTTAATTCGCCTGTTTGGTTTAACGTCGGCACGTCTCGTCCTCAACAATGTTCCGCGTGTTTTATCAACTCGGTTGATGATGACATGCGTTCGATTTTGAATCTTTGTGTTACAGAAGGAATGTTGTTCAAGGGCGGGTCTGGAACTGGATCGAATCTTTCAAAGCTCCGCTCGCGGCACGAGTACCTTGGTGGAAGCAATGGAAAAGCGTCTGGACCGGTTTCGTTTATGAAAGGCTTGGACGCGTTTGCCGGTGTTATCAAAAGCGGAGGCAAGACAAGGCGCGCGGCCAAGATGGTTATTTTGGATATTGATCATCCTGACATTGACGAGTTTATAATGTGCAAGGTCGAGGAAGAGAAGAAGGCGTGGGCGCTGATGGACGCTGGGTACGATGGATCCATTGATGGTCCAGCTTATGGTTCAATTTCATTCCAAAATGCCAATAACTCGGTGCGCGTGACAGACGAGTTTATGAGGGCTGTGGAAACCGACGCGGACTGGACAACGCACGCTGTCATAACTGGCGCGCCTGTCAAAACATGGAAGGCTCGTGAGCTTATGGACATGATGTCGCAGGCATCGTGGCAGTGTGGGGATCCTGGCGTGCAGTACGACACGGAAATCAACAAGTGGCACACGTGCAAGAATACGGATCGCATCTACGCGTCCAACCCGTGTTCCGAATATATGTTTCTCAATGATAGCGCGTGCAACCTCGCGTCATTGAATCTGATGAAGTTTCGCAAACAAGCGGATGGAGAATTGGTTTTCGATGTGGATGCTTTCAAGAGCGCGAATGAAATTATCATCACAGCGATGGAGATAATTGTTGGTTCGTCTGTTTATCCAACTCCAGCCATTGAGCAAAATAGTTTTGATTATCGCGCGCTTGGAATTGGATACGCGAACCTTGGCGCGTTGTTGATGAGCAGAGGGCTTGCGTATGATTCTGATGAAGGACGGAACTTGGCGGGCGCTATCACAAGTTTGCAAAGCGGTCATTGTTATTTTCAGTCAGCGAAGATCGCTGAAAAATTGGGGCCGTTCGCGGGATACAAAATGAACGAAGAACCTTGTCTCAACGTAATGCGAATGCACAGGGACGCGTCTTACAAAATGGATCAAAAAGGCGTGCCGCCAGAGCTTGTGACAGAATCGCGCAAGGCATGGGACAACGTTGTGGAATATGGAAGCAAGTTTGGTTTGCGCAACGCGCAGATTTCCGTGATCGCGCCAACGGGCACGATTTCATTCCTTATGGATTGCGATACCACAGGTGTTGAGCCTGATATTGCTTTGGTCAAATACAAATGGTTGGTGGGTGGGGGAATGATAAAGATCGTGAATCAAACAGTTCCAGAAGCACTCACGCGTCTTGGTTATACTCAAACACAATGTGATGAAATACTCGCGCACATCGAAAAGACAGACACGATTGAGAACGCGCCGCATCTTAAACCTGAACATCTGTCGGTTTTTGATTGTGCATTCAAAGCCGCAAACGGCACGCGAACAATTCATTACATGGGTCACGTGCGAATGATGGCCGCTGTGCAACCGTTTATCTCGGGTGCTATTTCCAAGACTGTTAACATGCCCCATGAGGCAACCGCAAAAGAGATCGCGGATGTTTACATGGAAGGATGGAGACTTGGGATCAAGGCGATCGCGATTTATCGAGATGGTTCAAAGCGTCAGCAGGCGTTGACGACATCGAAGGAATCGGACGCGAAGAAGCAGAATCAGGGGAGGGATGGGGAAGAGGTGACAGGGGTGACAGGGGTGACAGGGGGAACAGGGAACAGGGAACAGGGAGCAGGGAACAGGGAACAGGGAGCAGGGAACAGGGAACAGGGAGTAGGGAACAGGGAACAGGGAGCAGGAGTGGCAGGGGAAGTGGAGACGGTTGTTATCAAAGAGGATCGCAGATTGCGTAGGCGCAGATTGCCGGATGAACGCAGGAGTATTACGCACAAGTTTTCTGTTGGAAATACAGAAGGGTATATCACGGTTGGATTATATGATGAAGGGACACCGGGCGAGCTGTTTGTCACAATGTCAAAAGAGGGCTCGGTTATTTCAGGGCTTATGGATTCGTTCGCGACGTCTGTTTCAATTGGTTTGCAATATGGTGTGCCGCTTGAAGTTCTCGTCAACAAGTTTGTGCATATGCGCTTTGAGCCATCAGGCTACACGAACAATCCAAAGATTCGCATTGCCAAGTCCATTATCGATTATATTTTCCGCTGGCTCGCGATAAAGTTTTTGCCGCGCGAAAGTCAGCTTGCTGTTGGGATCAATGTTGGCGTGATTGTCGAAGAGGTGAAAGAGAAAACAGAGACGGAGGTTGTCGTGGGTGATGGGACGGTGAACCAATCAAACCTATTTGAAACAAAGCACACGCAGACTTTTGATAATCAATCAGACGCGCCTGCGTGCGACACGTGTGGGTCAATCATGGTGAGAAACGCCTCGTGTTATAAGTGTTTGAATTGCGGGGCAACGAGTGGATGTAGTTGATGAGGGAAAAAAATCCAAAAATCCAAAACCCAAACCTTATTATTCCTAATTTATCTTTTTGGACATTTGGTTTCTGGGTTTTGGATTTTCTCTGCCATATGGAAAAAAAGTACGTTGCCAACAAAGCGTTCTTGGTGAATCCAAGCGGGAAGATTCTTCTGGTGCGCGATTCTAAACAAAGTAATTCAGTACATCTTTGGGATGTTCCTGGTGGAAGAATGGATAGGGGAGAAAACATTTTGGATGGACTCGCGAGAGAGGTCATTGAGGAAACGGGGATCGTGATTGACCCCAAGAAAGCAAAGAGGTTTTTTGTGGATTTGTGGGGAGTTAATGGAGACATCCTCAACGAGCCAGTGGTTGGGATGTTTTACGTGGTTGATGTTGGAGAGTGCGAAGTGACGTTATCACACGAGCACATAGAGTTTTTGTGGTATGACCCACACACACCAATCCCAGAACCATCTCATTCGTTTACTCGTAACGCGATTGAGGCATATCGCAAGAGTGAGTGCGTTGCTACTTGTGACGAGGCGATCAAGGGTCGTCAGGGCTACGGATTGATTCAGGTGTTCACTGGAAATGGAAAGGGAAAGACAACAGCGGCATTGGGTGAGGTTTTGCGCAGTGTGGGGGTTGGGAAAAAAGTCGCGATTATTTTTTTCGATAAGGGCGGGGAACATTATTCAGAGCGCGTCGCGCTTGAGAAATTGGGAGTGGAGTGGCATGCGTTTGGCCGAGACCGTGTTGACGCGCAAACGGGAAGGTTTGATTTTTCCGTGACCGATGAGGATAGACGGTTGGGCGCGTGTGGATTAGATAAAGCCAGAAGCCTCCTTCAATCCGACCAATATGACCTATTGGTCTTAGACGAAGTTAACTCCGCAACTGACCTTGGGATTTTATCTGTCCAATTGGTCCTATCTGTCTTAGACCTCAAACCAGCTCGCACAGAAATCATCCTGACCGGTCGCAATGCCCCACAAGAATTCTTGGATCGCGCGCATCTCGTGACGGAGATGCGCATGTGCAAGCACTATTTTTATTCTGGCGTGAAAGCGCGCGAGGGGCTGGATTATTGACAAGCTATTTTTGGTGTGATACTAATTTCGCACGAAAGGAGGCAGCAATGCCACGAGGAAGCGGTTCGTACAAGGGAGACGGCGGCGGCGGCCCCA
>JAGVQB010000039.1 GCA_020051955.1 bacterium
CAACGTCAGCTTTTTGGTCGGGTGTGAATACTTTTTTCATAGACAGATGATGGGGTAGTTGCCTCATTATACCTGTCTAGATTTCCCAGACCATTATAAACTTGTCATCCAAGGGTGTTAGTAGCATAAAATATAGTAAGTGAGAAAAATATGAAAAAATTTTCTTTATACGTCCATGAACGAATTGAGGTTGGTGATAACATCATCCTTGAGACAAAGCTAAGAACTGACAAAGTATATATTGCAGAAGTGCTTATGCAGGATTTAAAGGAACCAAACATTAGTAGAGAAATTGGTTTTCTTACAGCTTACTTCGACGAACATCCAACCATGGAAGACGCCAAACCATATTGGTTGATAAGTTATGTCGTATCTTCTGATTACAAACAAAACGTAGGTGAAAATATGGGAAAAATTATGGACGCCCTCTTTTCAAAGAAGAAAATAGGAGAACCTGCCTTGATTCACAACATCAATGAGGCGCCGTTTATAGAAGGAGGCGTTATACATATTCAAAGAGGAAAGATTTTTCCTGATGACGAATAGGTTTACTACGGGCGAAAATTTTCACGACTTAGTGTCATGAAACTGGTACAATCCCCACAAAGCATATCCTCCTTCCTGACGGTGAAATGCTTGCAACGGTTGAAGGAAGCAACACCTCCGCGACTGTCTCTTACATCCACACAGATCACCTCACAGGTTCTGCTGTTGTAACAAACAGTGTGGGTTCTCAGATCCAGCTTCTTGACTATCATCCATTCGGCACAATCCGCATCAACAACCAGTCAACCTCGTTCAATGAGAAACGTAAGTTTGCTGGGCATGAGCTGATTTAAGAAATTGAATAGTGATAAAAGCAGTTTGTGTTGTTCCGTTCGTCCGCTGTCCTGGCATTTTTTTTAAGGTTCGGGCATCATTATCGCGTATGATTGATATCAAAACGCTTCTCGAGACTCCTGACGTTGTTCAAAAAAACAACCAAAACCGCGGTAAAACCATTGACATCTCGCTTGCGACCAGTCTTGCGCAGGAGCGCTCAGAGCTTCTAGTACAAGTCCAAACAGCTCGCACGCGCGCAAACGAAATCGCTAGCCTTATTGCTAACGCGGTTTCGCAGGAAGAACGCAAACCACTTGTTGATGAAGGGCGAGCTGTGAAAGAGACGGCGAAAACCGCGGAAACAAAGCTCGCGCAGGTTGAATCTGATCTTGAAAATGAATTGCGCAAGTACCCAAATCTTTTGCGCGCTGATGTGCCAATCGGAAAGGATGAAACAAGCAACCAAACCATTCGCACGCACCTTGACCCAACGGTTTTTAACTTTGAACCGAAGGATCATCTCGTTCTTGGCGAGACGCTTGGCATCATTGATATGGACCGCGCCGCCAAAGTCGCGGGCGCGCGCTTTGTATATCTTAAAGGTGATGGTGTTCTGCTCGAGTTCGCGCTGATCCAATACGCGCTTTCAGTTACCGCTAAAGAAAACTTCGTCCCTGTAATTCCTCCTCACTTAATTGCGACGCAGGCAATGGGATCAATGGGGTATCTAGAACACGGCGGGGAGGATGAAATATACCATCTCAAAAACGACGACCTTGTTCTCATTGGTACGTCTGAACAAGCGATTGGTCCAATGCACACAGGCGAAGTTTTGGACGTGGGCGCGCTTCCAATGCGTTACGTGGGTTTTTCTGCGTGTTATCGTCGTGAGGCAGGCTCATATGGTCGCGACACGCGCGGAATCCTGCGTGTTCACCAGTTTGATAAGGTCGAGATGTTCAGCTTCACAACGCCTGATAAGTCTGATGCCGAGCAAGAACTCCTTCTTTCAATCCAAGAGCGTCTTATGCAAGGCTTGAGGCTTCCATACCGCGTAATGAAATTGTGTTCGGGTGACACTGGCGCTCCCTCCGCTCGCACGTACGACATTGAAACTTGGATACCATCGCAGAAAACTTATCGTGAGACACATTCAACTTCCAACACGACCGATTTCCAAACGCGTCGTTTGAACATTCGCGTGAAGCAGGATGGAAAAAATGTTTTCGCGCACGCGCTGAACGGGACAGCCTTCGCGATTGGCCGCACACTGATCGCGATTATGGAAAATTATCAACAGGAAGATGGTTCCATCATTGTGCCAGAGGTTCTGCGCGCGTTTGTTGGACGTGATCGCATCAACGCTGTCGCGAAAAAATAGGATTATTAACAAGAGAGAAAAAACTTTTTCACGACATGATTTCGTGGCGAATTATTTGATGAAGATTGTTGTAAGCTCTCGCGTGTGTCAGTAAGAAGTTAACAGAAAAACGTCTAATTTTAGCCAAAAACCGTTTGACCCGCAAGCGGTTTTTTGATGTGATAGATGTAGATCGCACCTCAAGTTTTCTGACACGTTCGACCTCTGGCATGAACGGCACGTATCTCACATGTCAGATTGGGCGACGCTTTGGATGACTCGAGCAACGCCAAGTTAATCCTGAAGGGGGGACGGGATCTTGCGCGAGAGATCGATTTTCAGCGGTCTCGAATGGGCATGCTTCAAAATTCGATGAGCCGCCGTCGCCCTACGGGCTTTGGCGGCCAGGGATTGCAACGCGCGGGGAAGCGAGCCGCCGAAGCGTAGGTTAATCCTACGGTGAGGCGGTCGCGGGGTCCCCGCAAGTTGCAAGATCGCGAATTCTGAAACAGACCCGCAGCGGTCGACTTACACGGGTCGGAACACCCAGGCCTGGTGTGCCGCCCGGGGTAGTTGATCATTTCGTCAGCTTTCCCCAAGCAAGGTTCCGTTACAAAGGGAAAGCGTCATGTCCAAGAACCGCAACCACAACCGCGTCATCCGAGGCATCATCAACCTGGCAATCCTGGGTCTGTGTGGATGCTTCATCAGTGTCCCAGACGACGCGAGCATTTCCAACCAGGGCGGCGGTGAAGTCTCTCTGCAATTGCCCTTCGCGCGAGGCGTAGAGAAGATGTGCTCGCAGGGCGCGCGCGGATCGCACAGCCACTCGAGCACTTCCACGCTCTACGATATCGACCTGGACACGAGCAACGATTCGTGCGAGGAGCTCTACGCTCCGGTCTCCGGTATCGTGCGTGTTCACATGGAGTCTGCCGCTTCGGGGTTTGGCTACCACGTGAACATTGACCTTGGCAACGGCACTTACGTGGTGCTTGGCCATCTCTCGGAGATCTTTGTCTCCGATGGTGACGAGGTCGTCGTGGGAGAACTTCTCGGCTACGAGGGCAACACAGGATCCTCTACTGGAGATCACGTGCACATCGGCCTGCACCAGGGAGACGCGGGGCAGACTGCCGAACACGGCGTGTCCATCCCCACGTTCTACTTCGCGAGCAACCAGAGCACTGGCGAGGGCGCGAGCAACATCGCATCGGAGGATTTCTCCTGTGGCATCGCTTCAGAAGGCGACCCTCGCGATGGTGATTACTACGGCTCACAGCTTGCAACCGCGCTTTGGCATCCGGACGGCACACTGGTGAAGGAGCCAGACAACGACCGCGTGTACGTCATCGACGACGGTCGCGCGCGCTGGATCGAAAACGAGGAGGTGTTCTGGGGCATGGGATATTCCTTTGGCGAGCTCGCGCTTGTCTCGCGAGAGGAACTTGCGTGCCTTGGAGCAGGGGAGGATATCCTCTCCGCGATCGACGTCCCGATGTACGGCGGTTTCCGCGAGGGCGACCTTGTGAAGGAAACCGACGCGTCGGATACCTACGTAGTCATGGATGGACGCGCGCTCCCGATCAAGAACTGGGACGTGTACTTGCTGATGTGGTTCCGCAATCGCACGATCATCACGGTTGATCCTGGGGTTGTGGAAGCATCTCTCCAGATGGGCAACTGCGCCGCTGACGTGTGGTGCCTGGACAGCGAGGCTGTCACCACGTGCGGTGGCGGACTCGAGCTTGGAGGCAGTGGACACGGCGGCGATCCATCGGACGACGATGACGTGGCGCAGGACGACGACGATGTCGAGCAGGACGACGATGACACCGTCGCGGATGATGACGACACCACGCCATCGCAAGACGATGATGACGTGGCGCAGGACGATGATGACGTTGTCGTTGACGACGACGATACGATCGCGGACGACGACGACACGACGCCCGCGCCTTCCTCGCTGTGCAACGGAGAGGACGCGTGCATCGCCGACATGGACAACGATGGGATGGACGAGACACTTCTCCTGATCGATGAGAGGTGGCTCACGAGCGCTATCTACGGGCTTCCTGTCTATGCCTGGGGCTACGGCAATTGCTTTGACGGGTTGCTTACGGCAATCGACATGTTCTACAGCAATGCTGACGGCTACTACGAGATTGACTTCTCGACTCGAGCGTTCTACTGCGAGACGTTGATGCAGGCCATCTCGTCAGTGGGGATCGACGGCAATCCGCCAACCACAACCATGAGCAACTGGTACTGGTGGCAGGACGCGCCATTCTGCTCGCGCGGGTCATACCTGTGCGAGCTCGTGGACAACGGAGTTCCCTGGGAAGAGTGGCTTCTTGCTCTTGCCTGGGATCCTATGAACGGACTGACAATGAACGGCAACGGATACACAGACAATAGTCAGCTGTAAACGAGGGAGGTTCCGTTTCAAGGTTCCTCCCCAAGTGCGCCAACTAGGGCGCCAGTGACAAGGACAGAAACGTCCCATCACTAGGAGGAACCTATGTTTGGGTAGCTTACGCTTCCGGACGGTACGACCCGTCCGGTTTTTTTATTTTCCCCACCTCCCCACCTCCCCACCTCCCCACCTC
>JAGVQB010000061.1 GCA_020051955.1 bacterium
CACAAACGCAATTAACGTCGGTGACAATACCATTCTTGGTGGAGCCGCAGTTATCAACTTCGATGGATTCGATGTTGCCGCAACAACAGGTGCCACAATCATCGCTGGTTTGGCCAGCAATGATGTGCTCACAATTACCGCAGGTGATATTAAAGTTACCGATGGCGATATTAACCTAAACGGTGGGGACTTAAATGTTGTTTTGGATGCAGGAGAGGGCGCTTTGATTGATGGCTTTACGAACGTGAATACAACAACGACTGGTATTTTGGACGTCGACGCAAAATCAGCAACAGACGGCTCAATCTCGGTGGATGTTGACACAACCCACACTTCAATAACAACTTCAACATCAACTGCCATTTCAAATAACTGGTTGTCAAATGCCGTTGTTACTGGTGGCGGAATTGGACAAACGGCTTACGGTTTGTATAACACAATGGCAAAGACTGGAGCAGATGACGCAACTGGAACTTATAAGTTGTATGGCGTGTATTCGACCGTTTCAAACACAGGTCGAACAGATGTGGGAACAGTAAAAACTTATGGTGGTTACTTTGACGCGGACGGTGATGCAAGCGGTGCAAGTTCCGCGGTCAGCCTATATGTAGCTGATGCTTCAGGGGCTGATACGAATGTTGGTATCTGTTTCGATTGTGACGGTACATGGACAGCTTCAACGGTTGCAGCAGGAATTCAGTTTGGAAATGATGCCAACTCCGTCAGCCTTTACAGAAGTGCGAATGACACATTAAAGACAGACGATAGCATGTCAGTAGGCGATGACCTCGCTGTTACCGATGACTTCTCGGTGGAAGGTATTGTGGATATCGGAACCGACGATGCCCTCCCAGCCACTGATACAACTCCTTCAGTCGCAGGTGCTTCTTGGTTCAGAACTGACGGAACAGGGCAGACTCTTACTGACTTCGATGACAGTACAGATGGTCAAATTATCATCATCGAAAGTACTGATGCAACAGTATTTGATTGTGCAACGGCTGGACCGCTTGTCTGTGGAGATGATGCCGAAAATATTACTACCGCAGATAATGACATCACCATGTGGATTAATAATGGTGGTGACGCAGGGTTATGGCACCTTCTTAGTTTCGTCGATGTGTCAACACAACAAACCGGCGCTGACTTAGCCGAGTGGTTCCCAGCGACAGAAACAGTTGAAGCAGGCGATGTGCTTGTCGCAAGTGGTACACCTGTTCATGTAGAAAAGGGCACTGGTTCTTATCAGAAGGGTCTAATGGGAGTTGTTACAACCCAACCAGGTTTGATCTTGGGTGAACAAGGAGAATCAACATACTCTGCGATGGTAGCCCTTGCTGGACGCGTGCCAGTTAAGGTGTCAGATGAAAACGGTGCGATCGAGATAGGTGATTACCTTACAAGTTCCGCGACAATGTCTGGATATGCGATGAAAGCAACAACAGCGGGTCCAGTCATTGGTATGGCAATGGAGAACTGGAGCGGTGGAGTAGGTATGATCACAGTGAAGGTTGACAGTATGTGGTATGCGCCTTCGGTGGACGTGTTGCAAGGCGGAAACGCAGCAGCAGTTGTAACAGCAGAAAGCGTTACAGCAAGCGATGCTTCTTTCGCCGGTTCCGTAACAGTCGCTGAGCATCTCTATGGCTCACAAGATATGGCCGGCCGAGTACGCTTGGCATCTGGAAAAGACAAAGTGAGCGTGAGTTTCGAAACCGAGTACGCATACTTGCCGATCATCACATTCAGCTCACGAAACAACTCGATTTCAGCTCAGGGAGCTTGGATCAGCGATGAAAGCGTTACAGGATTCACAATCAACCGACCAAACTCTGAAGCGCAGGTTGAGTTCAACTGGATCGCGATCGGAGTGGAGAACGCGCAGGTTACAGTCTCTGACGACTACTCTGACGGAGTGTCGGTTTCAGTAACTGACACATATAGCCCATCAGCCCCAGCCCCGGTTGAGGAGGTGGTGGAAGAAGTTGTCGAGGTGGTCGAGGAGCCAGTGGTTGAGGAACCAGCTCCAGAGGCACCTGTTGTTGAAGAGCCAGTGGTCGAGGAGCCAGTGGTCGAGGAGCCAGCTCCAGAGGCACCTGTTGTTGAAGAGCCAGTGGTCGAGGAGCCAGTGGTTGGCGAGCCAGAACTCTAAATCTAGATGAAAACAATAGGCGGGGTAGAAATACCTCGCCTATTTTGTTAAATCCCCTCCTTCCCAAGGAGGGGCCAGGGGAGGTTGCCTGAATCTTTCATCCCGGCAACCCCCCTTTATCCCCCCTTGGGAAGGGGGGAGATTAAAGTCGAACTATCTGTAAAATCTGTAAATCTGTAAGAATCTGTAATCTGTAGATAGGTAACTCCCGTAGTAGTTTTACCCACATCCTGTAACTTGTCTCATTCAGCTAGATAGGGGTAAGATGGCAAGCGAAATAAGCTATATTTACTATGGCAATTGAATCAAAAATGGCGCGTGGACC
Source organism: bacterium (assembly GCA_020051955.1). Lineage (GTDB taxonomy): Bacteria > Patescibacteriota > Patescibacteriia > UBA9934 > GWF2-40-263 > JACRJW01. Next base: position 2,478 of record JAGVQB010000061.1, read on the forward strand.
AATCGGTGCGCGACCAATGCAGGAGGATAAGAAGAAGGGATGGTGGTGGGTTGTGATTGCGATACTCGCCGTGGTTGCTGTCGCAATAGGGGTCTATTTTGGAGGTTGGGCAAATGACGGTGAGGATGAGGCAATCGCCTCGGGTGAGTATCAAGCGGTGTTTCTTGATAACGGGCAGGTATATTTTGGAAAGCTTGAAAGTGGACGCGGGGACTTTTATTCGTTGACTGATGTGTATTATCTTCAGGCTGGTGCCGCTGGCATTGATCAGACGGTCAGCATAGCCCTCACCAAGCTCGGGCAAGAAGCACACGGGCCAGAAGATAGGATGGAAATAAACGTTTCACATATCCTGTTCATCGAAGATATGAAAAATGATTCAAAAGTCGTTCAAGCTATTCAACAATATAAATCATCAAAATAATTCGTAATGTCTGGAGGATCGCGTATGTCAACTATATCTCTTGATAAAGCGGTAAAATGGGACGGTCTTTTTGGGAAGATCGTCCATTGGGCAATGAATCTTTTGTTCTTTCTCGTTCCGATCTTTTTTCTTCCTTGGACATCTGACGTCTTGGAAGTCAACAAGCAAATGTTGCTTGTGATTTTAACAGTGGTTGGTCTTGTGGCTTGGCTTGGTCAAATGGTGATGAGCAAGCAACTGACGTTTAAGGCGGGTTGGTTGAATCTTGTGGCAGGACTTTTCTTTTTGGCAGTGTTGGCATCCTCGATTTTTTCAATCGCAGGGTACCAGACATGGGTTGGTCAGGCTTCGCAAGAGTATGTGAGTTTTCTTTCGACAACGATGTTTATTATTCTGTTCTTTTTGCTAATGAACAATGCTAGCGGCACAGCAATGCAACGCGGTATTTTGTCCTCGTTTCTTTTGTCCGCGGCATTGTCAGGCGTTGTTACGTTTCTTGGGATGTTTAATCTTCTGCATCTTCCATTCGATTTTGCGCAATCAAACGGATTCAACACTATTGGCACAATAAATGGTTTCGCAACGTTGATGACATTGGCAATGTTTGTGGGGCTCGCGCTGTGGCTTGTCTCTCAACAAGGACGTGATCGCCTTATCCCATTGGGTGGAATGGGGAAATATCTGCGGACTCTCATTGTGGTTGTGACGATTGTGAATATGGCAACTCTCATCGCGATTGATTTTTGGACGTTTTGGCTCATCAATATCGTTGGTGTCTTGCTTCTTGGCGGGTTCGTGTTTATCCAATCGCAAGAGTTTCCAAATCCACGCAGGTTCGCTTTGCCACTCGTTGTGTTTCTCGTGAGCATTTTATTGCTCTTTCTTCCAACCCCATTGCACCTCGGTCTGCCAATCGTTGTTTCGCCAAGTTACGGCGCGAGCATGGAGGTTACAAAGGATACTCTTTCGGTTAGCGTGAAGCAGATGTTGCTTGGTTCAGGTCCAGGGACATACTTGTATGATTTTCTTGCGTACAAACCACAAGCAGTGAACGCTTCACAGTTCTGGTCTTTGCGTTTTGATCGCGCCAAGAGCGATGTTATGACAAGCCTCGCGCACCTTGGGCTTGTTGGAACTTTGTTGTGGCTGGTTCTGATGGTCTGGGTCGCTGTGAAAGCGCTTGGCAGGCTTGTGTTTGAGCGCGATCATGAGGAATGGAAAATGACTTATGTGCTATTTGTGGGTTGGACGATCTTGTTCCTTTCGCACGTCTTGTATTCGTCAAACCTCACAATGCAATTCTTGCTTTGGGGATTCACAGGGCTTTTGGCTTCTCAAGTCGTGCTCAAGATGTGGAACAGCGATTTCAGTCGTTCACCAAAGCTCGGTCTTGCTACTTCATTCGCGTTTGTGGTTGTTGCGGTTGGAGTGATCGCCTCGCTTTTTATCACGGGCACTCGGTACACCGCGGAGGTCGCGTTTGCCAAGGCGGTCGCGATTGACCAATCAGAAGATGGAACAGTGGATCAGGTGATTGATGAATTGAATCGCGCTGTGCGTTTCAATGGGTTAAGTGATGTTTATCAGCGCAACTTGAGTTCAGCGTATTTACAGCAGGCTCGTGAGAAGATTACGGCTACTGCTGGAGCGGAGCGAACACCAGAACAAACACAGGAGATAGTGGATGTTGTGTCAGCGTCTTTGACAGCCGCGGCGCGCGCGACAGAGATTGAACCAAACAATGTGTCTAACTGGACAGTGCGTGGGTCAGTGTATCGCGATGTGATGGGGTTTGCTCAAGGCGCGGAGGATCTTGCGGCGCAGATGTACCTCAATACGATCCAGCTTGAGCCTATGAGCCCTCTACATCGCACCAATTTAGGGCGCGTGTATATGGTTGTGGCTGATCGCGCGCGAGCGTTGAAGTCCTCGGAAGATGAACAGACTGCAAAACAGGCAACAGAGCAGGAAGTAAGTCTGCTCGCGACAGCTGAACAGGCATTTACATCAGCAGTTCAACTCAAGAGCGATTACCTTCCAGCGCATTATTATTTAGCCGCGGTTTACGAGCGGCAAGGCAAGCTTGAGCAGGCAACAGCGCGTTTGGTAGCGTTGAGAAACAATAATCCAGCTGATATTGGTCTTGCGTTTCAGCTTTCGCAGATGTTGATTCGTTTGCAAAAGTATGATCTCGCCACTCAAGAGCTTGAGCGCATTGTCGGGATAAATGAGAATTACTCAAATGCTCTTTGGTATTTGGCATCAATGTATGAAATTTCGGACAGGCAAGAGGAAGCGATTAGTCTTGTTGAGCGAGTCGTTGATTTAAACCCAAATAACGAATTTGCAAAAACGCGGCTGGATCGTATGGAGGAAGGAGAATCAACGACAGTGCTTCCCGAACCAATCCAGGCAGGGCAAGAAGGCGCGACAGAGGTTGATGAGGGTGAGATAGTGGAGGAAGAGACAGAAACAGAAACAGAAGAATAAATAATAAACGGGCTCAATCGAGCCCGTTTATTTTATTTGTTCTTTGATTGCGCTGATGAGCTCCTTTTCTACCTGCACGATTGTTTTGTTGATGATGCACAGCCACACTTCGTCCCTTGTGCCTGCGGTGCTGAATCCGCGGCAGAGTGTGATTGCGTCCAGGGGTCGTTCTGTCCGCACGATCGCGCAGATGTTACGGTTCGTCATTTCGTACATAAGCACAACGATTTTCGCTTCAGGCGAAGACGCAATGAGCTCGTCAATTACATCGGGGAGATCTTTTTCCTCCGCGCCCGCGTGCATAAAGTCTTGTTGTGAAAGCAACGACCAGACGATTGGGGCATCCTCGTCCGCTTTTAGGCGAGCAAGGGCGCGACCCCAGAGCCGTAGTGTTTGAATTGACCTGGTTCTGTAGAGTCTCTGCACGATTTCTTCTCGTCTGGCGCCTTTGGCAATAAGTTTGCTCGCGGTTTGTAATGTTTTTGGAGTTACGTTTTTTGTCTTAAAGCTTCTTGTCTTCGCGATCATTCCTGTGAGAAACGCGGTCGCGACTTCTTCGTCAATAAGTCCTGGCTCGATCGCGTCAATTAGGTCGTGACATACTTCCGCGCACGCGCTGGCTGTTATGTCTACCACGTTGATTTGCCCGTAGTGTTCATTTTCTGGCGCGTGGTCAATGTTGATGACAGGCGTGCGAAAAAAGAAGTCGGTATTTTCGGAGTAGAGTTGCGCGCAAGATTCATAGTCAGGCGAGCCAATGCAGATGATGAGGTCGAATTTGTAGCCACTTGAGGATGTGCGCACGTCTTTTTCCGCCCAGAAACCTTTTTTTGGGGAGAGGTACACAAGGAGTTTGTCGTTCTTCAGCTCGTAGGTTAGTTCCTCGACTTTTGTCTTGCTGGCATCCAGCTCGATTACAAACCTCCGCAGGTTATCCAGGCGCGAGGTGATTTTATCAACGCCAGGGAGGAATTCTAGGTTCTTTGGTGCGGCACCATCTGCCGCAACAATCACCACCTCCTTCCCGAGCTTCACTAACACTTTTGCCAATCCAAGCGCTGTTGCGTACGCATCCGCTCCTCCTCCTGACGGAATACAAATCAGCGGGTGGGTACTCCGCTTGATTGTTTCGAGTGTCTGTTGTGTTTCCTTAAGAGCCATGTACTAGTAGTCCTCCCGTTCAAAAGGTCGGGCATCCAATGCCAGACCTTTGTTCAGTAGCTTCTAAACACTGGTAGGTTAGGAGGGGCTTTCTTTAATCAGTTAGAATGTGGCAATTTACAGTGGTTCTAATATAGCGTCAAGGATTGGACCTGTGTGTATTTTCGGTTGCAAAACAGCACGTTTTTCAATACACTTGCTGGTGTTATATGGGTAAACAAGAAATGCCAAAAGCCTACGAAGCCGCGAAATACGAGGATGCTATCTACGACACCTGGGACAAGTCCGGGTTTTTTAATCCAGACAATCTAACTGGCGAGCCTTACGCCGTGATGATGCCTCCGCCCAACGTGACAGGGGTTTTGCACCTTGGACACGCGCTTGAGAACTCTATCATGGACACGATGATTCGTTTCCAGCGGATGCGTGGAAAGAAGACACTGCTTGTGCCAGGAACCGATCACGCGGCTCTGCCAACGCAAGCTAAGGTTGAAAAGATGCTGATACAGCAGGGGATGAAAAACCCGCGTCTTGAGCTTGGGCGCGAGGGTTTGGTTGAGAAGATTCGTGAGTTCGCGGATCAGTCCAGGTCGACGATTTTGAATCAAATCAAAAAGATGGGGACGAGTTGCGACTGGTCGCGGCTCGCTTATACGTTTGATGAAAAACGTAGCGCGGCTGTTAACGAGCTTTTTAGCAGGATGTATAAGGACGGGTTAATTTATCGCGGCTACCGTGTTGTTAACTGGTCGGTTAAAGGCCAGTCAACGTGTTCTGACGATGAGCTTGTTTACGTCGAACGCGCGACGAAACTTTACACGATGAAGTATTCAAAAGATTTTCCAATCACGATCGCGACTACTCGTCCTGAAACAAAGTTAGGGGATACCGCTGTCGCTGTTCATCCTGAAGATGAGAGATACAAGAAGTTTATTGGGCAGACGTTTGTCGTTGATGTTGGATCCGCGAAACCACCCTCGATAAAAATAATTAGCAACGACGAAGTTGATCCTACGTTTGGGACAGGAGCGGTCGGCGTTACTCCAGCGCACAGCATGGTTGATTTCGCGATGTATGAAACTCAAAAAGCGAAAGGCGACCCAATCGACATCATTCCTGTTATAGGAGGAGACGGTCTCATGACGCCTGAGGCAGGGGAGTACGCGGGGATGTCCGTTGAGGACGCGCGCGCGAAGTTTGTCGCATGGCTTGGGTCGCGGGGGTTACTGGAGAAGGAAGAAGATCTCGTGCAGAGCGTTGGCACGTCAGATAGATTCGGAGATGTTGTCGAATCAATTCCAATGACGCAGTGGTGGTTGGATGTGAATAAGTCCATTTCCGGGCGTGGAAAGAGCCTGAAGGATTTGATGCGCGAGGCAGTGACAACGGGGCTGAATGGAGTGGAGGACAAGAAAGTCACAATCACCCCCGATCGTTTTACAAAATCATATTTGGATCGAGTGGAACATTTGCGCGACTGGTGCTTGTCTCGCCAGATTTGGTGGGGGCATCGGATTCCCGTTTGGTATAAGGGGTCAGAGATGGTAGTTGGTTCACAACCAGAAGGTGAAGGATGGACGCAGGATGAGGACACGTTGGACACGTGGTTTAGTTCAGGTTCTTGGACATTCTCAACGCTTGGATGGCCAGAGCAGACAAAAGACCTCGAGACATTCCACCCAACCAGCTGGATGCAAATGGGCTACGAGATTTTGTATCTTTGGTTGATGCGCATGGTGCTTATGAGCGCTTACGCTTTGGATCAGATTCCTTTCAAGGATGTGTACATCCACGGAATGGTGTGTGATGAAAATGGGAAAAAGTTTTCAAAGTCTTCTGGGAATGGCATTGATCCAATCGAGGTGATTGAAAAATATGGTTGCGACGCGTTGCGTATGAGCCTGTTGCTTGGAGTGTCACCAGGGAATGATACGAAATTTTTTCTTGAGAAGATTCAAAGCGGGCGAAACTTCACAAACAAACTTTGGAACATTTCCCGTTTTATCCTCTCAAGCGTTGACACCTCCTCCCTCCTCCCTTCCTCACCCCTCTCTCCTCAAACTCTTGCTGACCGCTGGATTCTGTCACGGTTTCAGTCCCTCCAGCGCGAGGTAACAGATCACCTCGAAGCGTTTGAGTTTTCTCAAGCCGGAGAGAAGTTGCGAGATTTTACTTGGGGAGAGTTCGCGGATTGGTACTTAGAGATCGCGAAAATCCAAAACACAAAATCCAAAATCCAAACATCGGCAATCCTTCTTTACGTGCTTGAGCGTATCCTCGTTCTCTGGCACCCATTCATGCCGTTTGTAACAGAGGAAATTTGGAAACAATTTTCAGTCCCCCCCCTGCCCGAGGGGGGGCCAGGGGGGGTGGGAGTGGCCTCGCCGTTAATGATCCACCCCTGGCCAGTTCCTTCTCTTAATCACCTTGATCGTAACGCTGAGGAAATTTTTTCGTCCGTTCAAGAAATCGTGGTCGCGATTCGTAACATTCGTTCACAATACAAAGTGTCGCCCAAGACTCGCGTGAGTGTTATGGTTGTCGGCGAGGTTGTTGAAGAACAGATCGAAGTAATCAAGTCGCTTGCCGGTGTTGGCGAGATGGCGGTAGTACAAAACGCTCCGCGAGGAGATGACTACGCGTCCACTGTGGCAGGAGGCAGGCAGGTGTTTGTTTCTCTCGTGGGTCTTGTCGATAAACAGAAAGAGAGCGCGAAGCTTGAAGCGGAAAAAGAAGATTTGGAGAAGTATATTCAGAGTCTTGCTTTGAAGCTTGCCGATGAAGAATTTTCCGCGAAAGCTCCAGCCAATGTAATTGCTTCGATGAAACAAAAACAAGACGAGGCGAAAGCGAAGCTACAAGCGATTGAATCTCAAATGAAAGTCTGATATGTATCCCATCCAACAAGCTAAAACTCAAGTCATCCAAGCGCTCAAGACAGCAGTGGGGAATGGGTTTGTTCCTTCTCCAGACGAGTTGGTCGCGCCACCGGACGCGTCAATGGGAGATGTTTCATTCGCGTGTTTTTCATTGGGAAAAAAGTTAAAACGGAATCCAGCGGAGATTGCTTGTGAAATCGCGGCAAAGATCGGCCCAAAGGGATATATTGCTTCTGTTAAAGACGTTGGGCCGTACGTGAATTTTCGTTTTGATACTGTGCGGCTTGGTGAGAGTGTGCTCGCGAAGATTGATGCTGGGTATGGTTCAACAAAAATTGGTAAAGACATTCGAGTGATGGTTGAGTTCGCGAATCTCAACACGCACAAGGATGTGCACATTGGGCACCTGCGGAATCTTTTTCTCGGGCAGGCGGTGGTGAACTTGCTGAAGAACAGCGGTTTTGATGTTATCCCAGTTGCTTATATCAACGATCTTGGACTGCACGTTGCTCAATCTGTGTGGGCAATTAAAATGAAACATGATGGCGAGGAAGTCGCGCTAAACGATCGGATTGATTTTTTGAGGAGAGTGTATGTTGAAGCAAATGAGGCGATAGAAAAAAATCCGGAAGTGAAGCAACAGATTTCGGAAGTGTTTCGCGCTCTTGAAACATTGCGCGGATCAGAAATCGCGCTGTGGAAAAAAACACGGAAGTGGTCGCTTGATTATTTGAGAAAAGTTTACGACGAACTTGAGTTGACAATTGACCATTGGTATTTTGAAAGCGAGCTCATTACGAAGACAAAGAAAATTATTGATGGTCTCATTAAGAAAGGAATTGTTGTTCAGTCGCAAGGCGCGTGGATTGTTGATCTTCAAGATGAGGGTCTGGGTGTGAATCTGCTCATTAAATCTGATGGCACACTGCTTTACAACGCGAAGGATCTCGGACTCGCGTTGAAAAAGGAAGAGGATTATCACTGTGCGCGCTCGATTTATGTTGTGGACGCCAGGCAGTCGCACGCGATCGCGCAATTGTTCGCGACCTTGAAGCGTATGGGTTTTGAGCGCGAGCTGACGCACTTGTCTTACGACTTTGTGACGCTTGAGGAAGGGGCAATGGCATCGCGAAAAGGCAACGTGATTCGCTTTGAGGCACTGCGTGATGAGATGATCGATGAGGCGCGAGCGCAAACATTAGTGCGTCATGAGAAGATGGCGGAAAAAGATGTTGAAAGAATTTCCAAAGCTGTCGCGAGCTCGGCAACGCGGTTTGGAATGCTCAAACAGGACTCAACCAAGAAGATTATTTTTAACATGAAGGATGCGTTGTCTTTCGACGGCTTCACTGGTCCATATCTTCTTTACACATACGCTCGAATACAGAGTTTGTTGAAGAAGGCGAACAAAAAACATCTCACCAAAAAAGCAGAAACTCTTGTTGATAATCATAGCCACGACCTGATTGTAAAGCTCGCGATGTATCCGGAGGTTCTTTTTCACGCGACACAGAACCTCGAGCCAGCACAGTTGGCGCAGTATCTTTTTGATCTCGCGAAATCGTTTTCTGGGTTTTATGAGCACGTTCCCGTTTTGCAAGCTCCAGAAATCGAGAAGGGTGAACGTCTCGCGCTCGCCAACGCGGTGGGTGAGGTTTTGAAGAACGGGCTGGGGCTACTTGGAATAAAACCGGTTGAGGAGATGTAACGTAGCTTGACCTTGTTAATAGGCTTCTCTAAGATCATCTGGGAGGAAAAATCTATGTTTAAAGATAAAAAACCAGCTATGCCAAGTCCAAGCAGTGCGGAGACAATAATTGCGCAGGGGGTAAAGGTCGAAGGAGATTTTAGCGCGGATGGAGACGTTGTGATTGATGGGGAGGTGTCAGGGTCAGTCGCGACGGAGAAGTTTTTACGCATTGGGGAGACCGCGATGATTAAGGCTGATGTGAAGGCGCACAGCGCGGTGATCGCGGGCGAGGTGCAGGGAAACATTTTAGCGGGAGAGATGATAGAGCTTCTCGCGACTTCGTGCGTGAAAGGAGACATCACGACAAAACGAATTTCAATCGCGGAAGGCGCGCAGGTCAACGGTAAGATAACAATGGACGGGTCCTCAACTGAACGTAAGAAGAACGAAGAATAAAATGTACTGTTACCTCTACGACGAATTTATTCAAGAGAACAAGCGGTACGAGAGGGAGCTCTTAAAAATTGAGAACCGTCTTACTGACTTGGGAATTGCAGGCAAGATAACTCGCCTGGCGCTTTTTCGTAACGCGGAGGAAATGATCCGCGACGAGATCGAACGCGGCGTGACAACAGTAGTGGTACTTGGGAATGATGAGACAATTCGAAAGGTGATTGATGTTGTGGCAGAGTCAGACGTTGTGCTTGGGCTTATTCCAATCGGACCAAAAAACGAGCTTGCTCGGATGATGGGGATTCCTGAAGGTGTCGCGGCTTGCGACGTGCTTTCCGCGCGTCGTATTGAGACAGTTGACGTTGGCACAGTAAACGGACGCAAGTTTGTGACAGGAGTGACTGTTCCTAACTTTCGCGCTGAACTTAATTGCGAGGATCGTTTTCGCATCACGCCAACCGCGCGTTACGCTGATCTCGAGATTCGAAACCTGACAGGCGTTACCAATCCATGCGATGGAATGTTTGAGGCTATCATCCGCGCCGCTGTTAAAACTGGATGGTGGATTTTTGGGAGTGAGAAGTTGAGGGAGAGTGTTCTGCCGATGAGGTCACTGGCGATCAGAAGCGAGAAACCGATTTCATTATTCGTTGATGGAGAGGAGATGATAGCGACTCGTTTTGACATCGGGATCGAGCCGATGATGCTGAAAGTGATTACTGGAAAGGCAAGGGTGTTTTGAATGAGCAAGATACAAGTAAGACGGACGCTGGTCGGTCTTTTTTGTTGGCTCGCTAACTTTATAAAGTTGTCCGTATTTTGACTAACTTTATAAAGTTTGTCGGTTTCGTTTCAAAAGAGTTCGAGTAGGGATGTTTGATTAAATATAAAAATCGCTCGATGAGCGATTTTTATGTGGTGCGCGGGAGAGGACTCGAACCTCCACGATCTTGCGACCACCAGCCCCTCAAGCTGGCGTGTCTACCATTTCACCACCCGCGCATTTATTCCAGGTTTCAATACTATAGACAAAGCGGTGGGAACTTTCAAGAGACCTTTGCGAAAGTTATTTGCGGCGATCGACTTTTGCGGAGGTTTTTTGTTTTACGGAATTGAGATAAGATACAAACCATATGCGGAACATCTTCTCGATTCATTCAATTTTCCAAGGAGTTTTAAGCACGATACGTCGTTTCCCAGCAGTGTTGCTCGCGTGTCTGGCAGGTACGGTTATAGGGTACTTGATGATCCACGCGGACGATCCAAACAAATGGATGAACGAGGAACTGGCGCTCACTTTCGCGGCGCCGCTTTTTATCGCGGCTGTTTTGTTTGGTGAGGCAAAGAAGTTGGTAGCCAAGTATCAGATTATCTTGCACGCCGCCATTATAGTTTTCCTCGTTGCCTACTATCTACTATTGCCAGATCCTGATCTCGCGCCAGCGCATTATTACATCCGCCATCTGATGTGGGGGGTTGGGTTTGTGCTGATTGTCACATTCATCCCTTTTGTCCTTCAACGCGGCACTCACGCAGTCGCGCGTTTTTGGGAGTACTGTCGCGCTCTTGTTGTCGCGTTCGTGTTAACAGGAATATGGGCGGTCGCGTTTCAAGCAGGATTATTTATCGCGCTCGCGTCGGTTGGTTTCCTGTTTGACTTCACAATCAACGAAGCCCGTTACGCGGAGATTTGGATTACGTTGTTGGGAATTTTTTCCCCTTTGTTTTTTCTTTCTCGTCTCGCTCGCGACCCCTCCAGCCTTGAGGAGATTCCAAGTTACCCAAAAGAGGTCAGACTTTTTTCCCAGTTCGTGCTGGTGCCGCTCGTGTGCGTTTATTTTTTGATTCTGTACGCTTACACGATTCGCGTTTGGATCACTAGCGATTGGCCAGATGGACAGTTGGCTTACATGATTCTCGGCTTCTCGCTTTTGGGTGTTGTGACTTACATCGCGCTTTACCCGTTGCGCTCTCACGCTGTTTGGGTCAAGCACGCGGGGACGGTTTTGTTTGCCGCGATGATTCCACAAGTGGGGATGTTGTTTTGGGCGTTGAAGATGCGCGTGGGGGAGTATGGAATTACGGAGAATCGTTATCTCGTGTTCGTTTTTGGATGGTGGCTTTTGGGAATGGCGGTTTATTTTATCGTGAGCCGCTCAAAGGACATTCGTCTCATCCCAATCACGATTTGTATTCTCGCGATCCTTACTTCGTTTGGACCATGGGGTGCGTTTTCCGTTTCGGAACGTTCGCAGGTCAATCGGCTTGAGAATATGCTGATCGGCCTAGGTCTGTTTGCTAATGGTAAGTACGTGAAACCAAACGAGCTTGTTTCAAACGAAGATGTTTCGCAGGTTAGTTCGATCATTCGTTACTTGCATGAGAATCACGACCTTGATGGAATTAAACCTTGGTTTGGTGATGAGTTTGCGTATTCGGCAATTCCAAAGTGGCAGGTGCCAGAATATGTTGTTAGCCACTTTTTCGAAATTAAGTATTACAATACGTATGAGCAAATTCAAGAAACGGGTGTTGATCGTTATCGAGATCAATATAAAGATGCTATTGAATCAGAAGGGTTTAAGTATGTCTTTGAGACTAACCTGACAGAATCTCGGAAGTATATCCTTGAAAGTAGAACTTACTCGTTTGTTTTCGATCGTGGTTCGCAAAGTATTATTGTGAAATGTGATGGAGAAGCGCTTGGGTCCATTCCTTTATTGGATGTCGCCGTTGACGCGGAACTTTCCTACGAAGAAGCCACACTTGAAGACATGACAGTTGTCAGTGAAGCGACTGGATTTAAGGCGAAGTTAATTTTGAGGGCAATCAATGCCACAAAAAATAGCGACGGTTTGAAGGTCAACTATTATGATGGTCTGATGTTGTTTACGCCGCTTCAATAACTCGCGAAATTTTTCATTCGATCGAAGTCGGTTTCTTTCAAAGGCGCAAATGAGTAGAGCTCGCCATCGACGCTCAAAAAAATTTCATTTATTCCATCGGCAACATACATCGTTGAGCTGATTGTGTTTTCGACTGGGCCATACTCGAGTAGGGGATACCATCGTTCACCATCGAGTGAGGCAAGGAGACCGTATTTAGGATGGTAGTCAGAAATCTCGTTTGCTTCAGTGTGGATGGCAACGTAATACACCCCATCAACCTGGGTCATACTGTAGGTATAGCCGGCATAGCCGTTTGGTTTTGGATGCCAGGTTTCGCGAAGTGTTTGAGTTTGAGTGTCGAATAACGCGATCCCGCTTGACCGAAGTTTGTCTGGGCCAAAAAGGATGTCGTTGTCTTCCTTTGACGAGACAGCCGCCGTAAAACCTTCGTTCCAAATTTGTTTCCACGTTTCTCCTTTGTCTTCGGAAACAAACGTGAATCTTGCCACGTCTCCAGTGCCAATATATATCGCGCCGTCTTTGAGGAACACTCCGTGTAGATGACGAAGTTTGAACCGCGGATCTTTTTCGTCGTATTGGACAGCGTATTCTGGAAAAAGAACTTGGAAGTCTTTGAATAATTTCCATGTCACCCCATTGTCTCTGCTTTGATAAAGTTTTGCTTCGTTGTATGCCCAGCTTGTCGCGAACAGGTTCCCTGTTTGGTCTTGCGCGATGTCCCAAAAAATTCCACTGCCATTTGGAATCAGTGTCCAGGACTCTCCATTATCAGAAGAGCGGAAAACACGATCGGGATTTGTGTGTTGAACAAATAGAAAATTGTTTTGTGTGGATAAGATTGTTAGATCGCCTGGGTTAAGTGAATCATCGACGGAAAAGACTTTTTTGAGATCACCATTTTTTGACCTGCGCCATACACAGCGCGCGCCGTCTGGTTCAATGACACTCATGAACAAGGATTCGGTTGGCTGGTAGTAATGGATGTTACTAATCTTCCCAAGCTCGGAGACGCCTTCGACTTTTGAGATTTCAATCTGGCTCCAGGAAAGGTTTGAGGGATTCGTTACAGGTTCCATCGGCTTGTCAGTTTGTGGCCTGTCGTTACTTATTGGTACTAAATAAAAAATCGCGAGCAGAACAAAAGGGACTGTTACAAGTGACTTGATAAAGATGTGTCGGGTTAGAGAAAGCATATACCCTTATAAAATACACCAGTTGTCTGGTGTGTTTTATGTGGAGGTGGGGGTTATTAATGCGATTGGAATCGTTGACCAAATGGTTGAATTTTTTCGTTCATATTAATCGTTTGTTTCTAAAAGCTATTCCAGATGCTGTTTTCAAATATTTTTCGAAATCCAGAGCCTTCTTTTTTTCATTAAAAACACAAAAATAAATCATTTCCCAAGGTTTGAATTTGTTTGTATGAACGGATTTTCCTTTATTGTGTTCATCTAATCTGTCGTTAATATTTTCAGAAAAACCAGTATATAACCGTTTTGGAAAATTTACGCTTTGGATTATGTAGACGTAAAACATGTTTTGATAATTGATGGCCGTGCCATTCGAAGCGCCAGCACATGTTAATAGCACAAACTTCGTTACTCTACAGCCCTTCTTCGCCAAGGCTACGAAGGGCATTCTTCGCTGGCGCGAAGAATGGTGGGCGTTGAGGGGCTCGAACCCCCGACCTTCTCGGTGTAAACGAGACGCTCTAACCAACTGAGCTAAACGCCCGAATGCTCAGGCATCTTATCGAGTTTTCGTATAGCTCGCAAATTGAAATGTGATAAACTATTCTCGTATGCCTCTTTTATTACGTATCCCGCTTGGGCTCGTTATCATGGTCATTGGGTTTTTGATCGTTCTCAAAACCGAGACCGTCTACACCTGGTTTGGTGATATACAGTTCGCGGAGGACAAGCTTGGAACAGGGATGTCGCGGTTTTTTTACAAAATCATGGGGATTCTTATCACCTTCATTGGTATCTTCGTTGCAACGAATGTTATTTCTGATATCCTTGGTTCAGCCGCTTGTTTCTTAACGAATTGTAAATAGCGCATCTATGTCCCTTTTTCTTCAACCGTCATATTGGTTCACCATGCAACCACCAGAGGTCAATGGCGCTCTTGGCACGATCGTGTTTATAATTTTCCTGCTGATATTTGTCCTTGGAATCGTTGGTCGAATTGTCACTGACCGTCGAGGTGGCGATAGGCTTGCTAAAAAAATGGGTGGAAAAATTTCAACCTTGTTTGTTACGATGGGGCTTGCGGGCATTATTCTTTTCTTTTTCAGTTTTGAGAGTGTTCAATTATTCGGCGCGCGCTTCTGGTATCCGCTGTGGGTGATTGCGACACTCGTGTGGGCATTCTTCGTTCTGCGTTTCATCAAGCACGATGTGCCCTTGATGCGGAAGATGGCATTGCAACACCAGACGCGAGATCAATATCTTCCAGGTCGAAAAAAATAATATGGACGAGCGTAAGATTTTTGGTAATAGGGGAGAGGATCTTGCCGCAGAGGCTTTGACCGCGAAAGGTTTACGAGTGATTCAGCGACAATACAAAAATCAGTTTGGGGAAATCGATCTCATTTGCCAGGACGGCGATGAGATTGTTTTTGTTGAAGTGAAATCGCGAGAATCTGATTCTTATGGTTATCCAGAGGACGCTGTTACACCAAATAAGATTCGACACATCCTTATGGTAAGTGAAGGATATCTGGCTTCACTGCCACAAGAGCGGCCGTGGCGTATTGATGTTGTCGCGATTGAGTTCGCGTATGAGCCGCCAAGAATTACCCACATCGAAGGCATTGACATACCAGAGAGGTATTGGTAGCCTGTTGGTGCTGGAACCTGTCGGATTGACGGGTTTTTCTTTAATAAGAGCTACTGATCTACAGATTACAGATTCTTACAGATTTACAGATTTTACAGATAGTCCGACCTGCCTCCCACACCTCCCCACCTCCCCACCTAACCACCTCCCCACCTTCCTATGTCCTCTCCCATTGAACAAGCCATCCGTCAGATTTGTGAAGAAAAAGGTCTTGCATTTGAGTCCGTAGTTGATGCCATCCAGTCCGCGCTTGCGGCCGCCTATCGCAAGGATTTTGGCGACAAGAACAGCAACATTGAAGTTGAGTTTGAACCCTCAACAGGCGAGTCGCGTATTTTTGATGTGAAGACTGTTGTGGAGGATATGGATTTGGAAGAGCTTGAGAAACTTGAGGAAGAACGCAGGGCGCGAACCGAGGCTATCGCATTGAAGATCGAGGAGGCGCGTAAGAAAGGTGAAGCGATTTCGGCTATTTCTATTGATGAGGATATGGGTCAGCGTTTCAATCCAAAGACCGATATTATGTTTTCCGAAGCGCAAGTGTTAAAGATGGGTTCACAGATCGGAGAAATAATTCGTACTGAAATGCCACAGGCTGGAGAGTTTGGTCGTATGGCCGCTATGACAGCAAAGCAGGTCATCACGCAAAAGTTGCGTGAGGCAGAGCGTGAGGTTATCTTCAGTGAGTTTAAGGAGTGTGAGGGAACAGTTATGAACGGAACTGTCCAACGTCGCGAGGGGCGGATCGTGCTTGTTGACTTGGGTCGCACAGCAGGCGTTATGCGTCCAGAGGATCAGAATCAAAACGAACGCTACAATCCAGGCGACCGTATCAAAGTGTATGTGCGCCAGGTGAGTCTCACGACAAAAGGGCCAGAGATTTTGGTGTCGAGAACGGCAGAGGAAATGGTACGCAGTTTGTTTGAGATCGAAGTGCCTGAAGTTGGAGAAGGGTTGGTGGAGCTCAAGGGAATCGCGCGCGAGGCAGGGTCGCGATCAAAGGTTGCTGTTGCCACACAAGACAATTCGATAGATCCAATCGGCGCGTGTATTGGCCAGCGCGGATCGCGTATTCAGACGATCATCTCGGAACTCGGAGGTGAGAAGGTTGATATCGTTGAATGGAGCGCGGAACCAAAATCGTTTATTGTTAACGCGCTATCACCAGCCAAGGTGTTGAGTGTTGAGTTGAAGGATGAGGAAAAATCAGCGTTCGTGAAAGTCAATGATGATCAGCTGTCTCTTGCGATTGGCAAGGGTGGGCAAAATGTGCGTTTGGCGGCGAAGTTGACTGGGTGGAAGATTAACATTTCCGCACCAGAGGCAACTGTCACCGTCACCCCGAGCGAAGGCGAGGAATCTCCTGTGCTTGAGCCGACAGAACAGGAAGTGGAAAAAGAGATTGAGAAGGAGGCGACAGCCTAGTCTATGGGAGAATTTTTTCACACAGTGCTATCGGTTCCGATTTTCAACCTGCTGGTATTTCTCTACGAGATTTTGCCAGGCGGGGACATTGGTTTTGCGATTATCGCGCTTACCGTCATCATCAAGATGATTCTCTGGCCATTCATGAGCCAGTCGCTTAAGAGCCAAAAAGTTTTGCAGGAGCTTCAGCCCAAAATTGACGCGCTGAAGGAGACTCATAAGGATAATAAAGAAGCGCTGGCAAAAGGGATGATGGAGCTTTATCAGCACGAGAAAGTGAACCCGCTTTCTTCGTGCTTGCCTCTCTTAATCCAGTTGCCGATTCTTATCGCGCTTTATCGCGTGCTCTTGGGCGGGTTTGGTCCAGCGACAATGAGTCAGCTCTACGACTTTATTCCAAACCCAGGCGTCATAAACCATATCTTTTTAGGTGTCATCAACCTTTCGCAAAAAAGTTTGTATCTAGCGATTCTCGCGGGTTATTTCCAGTTCATGCAAACTCGCATGCTCATTTCTAAGAAACCACCGAAGCAGGTGGCTGGCAAAAAGGGCGCGATGGACGAGACAATGCTTGCCTCAATGAACAAATCAATGCTTATGTTCATGCCTGTGATTACTGTGGTGATCGGCGCGAGCCTTCCTGGCGGACTCACACTCTACTGGGTGACAATCAACATCGTTTCAATCCTTCAACAGCAGTTCGTCTTTTCAAAAGTGAAGCAAGCCAAAACCGAGGGTTAAGACCTCGGTTTTGTTTTTCCACAGGACAATCCGTGTGTATCTCTATAAGATGCACTCATATGGGATTGGAGTCTACAGATCTTGAGAAGTCTATTTTGAGAACAGCGGTATGGTTTTCTCTTTTTTCGCATCCACTAACGGCTTTTGAGTTGTGGAAGTGGTTGCTTTCCCCTTCGCGCGCTTATGGATTGGGCGAGGTGTACGCGGTGCTTGAGAAGAGCGAGTGGCTTGCTGGCAGGCTGGAACACTTCAACGGACTATACGTTTTGCGAGGTGAGATGGATGTTCAGGCGTGCGCGCGTGAAAGGCGAAAAAAGTTTTTAGACGCGGAGCGGAAGTATCGCGCACTCAAGCGTGTTGCGAAGTTTTTTTCTTTACTTCCCTGCGTGTGCGCTGTGGGCGCCGTAAATACTCTCGCGTGGTGGGCGACAAATAATCATAGTGACATTGATCTGTACATTATCACTCGACCTGGGTGCATTTGGTCTTCGAGATTTTGGCTTGTGTTGCCTTTTGCGCTTCTCGGGTGCAGACCACCAAAGAACAGCGTCGACGAGACAACGGCGCTCGACAGTTTCTGTTTTAGTTTTTTCTCCACAAGCAACGCCCTCCAGCTTGAAGGCGTATGTTTACCGCGCGATTATTACATGTCGTTTTGGATAAAATCAATCGTGCCAATTTTGGATCGAGAAGATTGGTTTGGCGAAGTAGATCGATTGAATAAATGGTCATCGAAACACCTCCCAAACGCGAGGAACCGCGCGCAACATCATCGCCATCACGCTTTCAAATTTTTGTCGCTTCCGATTCAAAATAGTTTTTTCGAACCTATCTTACGTCGCCTGCAACACAACCGTCTCCCTGCTGAATTGCGCGATATGGCTAATCTTGACACCCGCGTTATAATCACATCTGAGATGCTCAAGTTTCACAACAATGATAGACGTGCTGAGTTTCGAGATTCGTTTGAACGGAGTCTCGCGAAATTTTTATGAGCCCACGTGTTTCAAATTTACTTGTTGTACTCGCCGCTTTTTTTCTGCCCTGGCAAACACTTTTGATTTTAGGCGGCGAGACAATCGCTGGAGAGACTTCGGTGTATGGCGTGTGTGGGGTTTACGCGGTCGAAGTAATTTTGATCGTTGCTTTTTTTCTGCGTGGGCGGCCGCAAGTATCACAAACGATTCGTCCAATCGTTAAAGCATTTTTCCTTTTTCTCGCGGCTGCGTTTTTTTCACTGGCGTTTAGTAAATGGGATACAGTCGGCTGGTTCCATTTAGTTCACGTTGTTTGCGCTGGTTTGTTTTTTCTTCTATTGATTGACGAGCGCACTCACGTTAAGCAAGTCGTTATTGCTTTTCTTGCAGGGCTCGTTGTGCCGATAGTCATTGGTTGGGAGCAGGTTTTAACTGGATCGAGTTTTGCTTCAACGGTATTTGGAATTGCGGAAAAACGATCCCAGATCGCTGGTACCGCGGTTGTTGAGACGCTTGATGGCAGGACATTGCGTGCTTACGGTACGCTCCCTCACCCAAACATTTTTGGCGGATTTCTCGCCGTTGGGATTGTGATGTTTGCGTGGATCACGCAGTTTGTAACAACCAGACAGCGCCTCGTCCTGGCCATTGCTTCATCCGCGGTTCTTAGCGCGTCCATCATCATTACGTTCTCGCGTTCTGCTTGGCTCGCGCTGGTGGTCGCGTTTATCACACTAGTTACTCTCGCGCTGTACCAAGGACGGGTTCTTTCTCGTCGCGTTATTCCGATTATGGCTCTCGGATTGGTATGTTTGCTCGCGGCGTTGATTTTTTTTCACACCCAAGTTTTTGCTCGCTTCAATCCATCGTTGCGTGTGGAAGCTATTTCGATTGAAGAACGCGCGTCCCAGTATCAAACATTTGTGCCGGTTTTTTCCTCTGCTCCTATGCTTGGTGTTGGCCCTGGCGCGTACACATTTGCGCTCGCGTCGCAAAACCCAGGACAACCAGCTTGGGATTATCAGCCCATCCACAACACACTTCTGCTCATACTCTTGGAACTGGGCGTGGTCGGTTTTGTCTTCTTTGCCCACTGGATTTATCGAATAGATAAACTCGCGCACACGCTTTGGCGAGAGCCAAATGGAATATACGCGCTCGCGCTTGGAACGACGCTTCTCATAATCGCGCTTCTTGATCACTACTTATGGTCGTTGTGGCCAGGTCTTGTTTTATGCGCGCTGGCGCTGGCAGTGATTGTTAAGTGGTCATATAATGATAGAGGAAAATTGTCGTAAGCGACTTATCTACACCCCCCAATATGATTGGAAACGTAATGGATTTTTTTCGACGGATTCCTGACTTTAGGCCACTGATTGGACGCTCTGTTGATGTTGTAAGAGACGAGCACGCGCAAATGACTGACGAGGAATGGGTCAAGCGAATTGTGCGCGATGGTAACCTGCCAGTTGAGGCGCCTGAAGGTTATAATTTCAGCCAGTCTCTTATGGAGGAGCTCGCGAGTGTTCCGCCAGAGGGA
This sequence comes from bacterium, assembly GCA_020051955.1. GTDB lineage: Bacteria > Patescibacteriota > Patescibacteriia > UBA9934 > GWF2-40-263 > JACRJW01. The sequence goes on from JAGVQB010000061.1 coordinate 22,008, forward strand.
ATGCGGCACGCAAGAGGCGAGGACGCTCCTCCGCCTCCGTTGGTTGATGATGATGGGGTAGTTATCCCCGAACATATTTATTCAAATGGTTTGATGTGGACAGTCGGGTGTCAGATTGGCAAGGGTGTGTCTGGGAAAGTTTTTGAGGTAAGTCACAGAAACGGACGCGAGCAACAGAAACGGATTGTGAAAATAATGTGCGTGCCAGATAACAAAGAAAGACGAGGTTCATTCTGGAACGAGATTGCGGCAACAATGTTTACTGGAGATTTTGTTGGGTCTGAGATAATGCAACAGAACGGAGAAACATGGGCGGCTTTGGTGCTTGAACGGCATAAAGGCAAAACAGCTTGGGATCATATTCAGGCGAAAGAAGGGTTTGAAGAGCTTAATGAATTTATTTCAGACCCTAAGGCGATGTTTCAAGTTGCCGTAATGATTAGGAGCGTGGTCCACACACTTAGGAGAATGCATTCAGCGGGTTGGATTCATCGTGATGTAAAGCCTGGAAATATAATTTTTAACACTGATGAAGGGGAGGAGTCTTTGTCGCGCCTGATTGATTTTGGCATTGCAAAACGCGCTGGTAACGTACGCAAAGAAGTCGAGGAGTTTTTTGTAGGTTCTCCCAGGTTTTCGCTTCCTGAAGCGACGATGAATGCTGATATGGATTTACGCATCAGAGATTATTGGGGGGTTATGATCACTGCGGCGTTAGAAATTGGGCTTGTTTCTGATATAGGGGAAAATACCATTGCTGATTGTTTTGATCGCTTACAAAAAGGGAAAAAGTATGTGGCTCCGGAATTTGATAATCAAATTAAGGCTGATGCGTTTTTTAAGAAATATGGTTTGTCTGAAGCGCAAAAGAGTTTTCTGAAATGGATGTATAATTTTTTGCGTCCAAAAGATGATATTGAAAGTCGGAGAGATGCTTGGCAAAGATCAGGAATTACTAGGAAACTTCCTGTTGATCAGATTCCATCAGAGTTATGGGCATGGGAGCAAGATAGAGATGGAAGGGAATTGGAAGTTGCGTTTCTGAATGATGACAAATTTGTCCGCGAACTCGATGGTCATCTTCGCGCACTTGGCGCGCAAATTGGGCGTAAGGATGTTGATAAGACTTTGGCGTTATTGCAGGAGTTTCCCGAGGTTGCTTGACAGCCTTGTAGAACTTGGCAAAATGAGCCCGTTAGCACTCTGCCAGGAGGATTGCTAGCGTGTTTTTTACTCATTAATTCTTCGAGTTTATGAAACTTACCCCAGTGGGTGATCACATTATTGTGAAGCCACTTTCAAAGGAGGAAACTTCAACGTTCGGTATTATTATCCCAGAGACAGTGGACAAGGATCGGCCAGAGCGCGGCGAGGTAATCGCCGTTGGTCCAGGCCGTGAGATGGAAACGGGCAAGCGATCCAGCATGGATGTGGTGGTCGGTCAAAAGGTTCTTTTCAAAAAGTACGCGCCAGACGAGGTCAAAATTGACAAGGAGGAGTACCTAATAATTCGCATGGAAGACGTGATGGCCATCATTGACTAACCACCTAACCACCTTCCCACCTAACCACCTTCCCATATGTCCAAACAAATTACTTTCAACGAGGAGGCTCGTTCCGCGATCAAACGCGGCGTAGATAAACTCGCCAACGCGGTAAAAGTTACGTTGGGTCCCAAGGGTCGCAACGTTGTGCTTGACCGCGGGTACGGCGCGCCGACAATTACAAAAGACGGTGTTACGGTTGCAAAGGAGATTGAGCTTGAGGACAAACTCGAAAATCTCGGAGCAGAACTTGTGAAGGAGGTCGCAAGCAAGACAAATGACGTTGCCGGGGACGGAACTACGACCGCTACGGTACTCGCGCAGGCAATGATCGCGGAGGGGTTGCGAAACGTAACTGCTGGAACCAACCCACAATCGTTGCGTCGCGGGATTGAGAAAGGAGTCGAAGCAATCGTGCGCGAGATAAAGGAAAAAATCGCGACACCAATTAAAGGAAGCGAGATTGAGAAGGTCGCGAGTATTTCCGCGAATGATAGCGAGATCGGTAGCATGATCGCAAAGGCAATGGAGAAAGTTGGACAGGATGGAGTCATCACCGTTGAGGAGTCGCAGACTTTTGGCGTGGACGTGGAGTTTGTAGAGGGTATGCAGTTTGATAAAGGTTATGTG
>JAGVQB010000031.1 GCA_020051955.1 bacterium
ACGAATGCGAATGTCGTGCGAATATACTAATGGAACGAATGCGAATGTCGTGCGAATATACTAATGGAACGAATGCGAATGTCGTGCGAATATACTAATAGGACGATGCTATTTGCATATTCGCACGAGATTCGTATTCGTTACACGCGCTCATTATTTCCAAAGCGATGTTTTCACACCGACCACGTCAGCGATAACACCCATCAAAATCGCCAATGGTCGCAACGCGTAAATGATCCACGCTTGCCAAGCGGGATGCCATTTTTTGAAATACCGCGCCATGCTTAGCGACATTCGTGCCTGCTTCAAACGCACTGACTGTTGCTTGAATCCCTGGCCAACAAGATCCACGCACTGCGCCTGTGCGCTGTACCAAACGCGATAACCCGCTTGACGTACTCGACGGCAAAAATCCACTTCTTCAAACCAGACAAAAAAACGTTTGTCGTCCAACGCGCCGATCCTGTCTAGCGTGTCTTTTCTAAAAGCAAAAAAGGAACCGCGCACCTGCTCGACTTCTTGCGAGGTTGAATAATCGAATCCGCGAGCGAGATAGCGATCGGTGACATTGGGAAAAAGATGGGGGAGCTTGAGCAAGATCGCGACTTGGTCACGAAGTCCAGGGTCGCGCCTTACTGACTCGACGATTGTCCCGTCCGGACGCAGGAGCTTAACTCCCATTACGCCGATATCCTTGCGCGCCATAAGCGTCTCGTACGCGTGGTCGAGCGCGTCATCACCAATAATCATGTCAGGATTAAACAGCACTAAGACAGAGCCGCGCGCCATTCGTAATCCTTGGTTGCACGCGAACGCGAATCCGCGGTTTGTGTCATTTTGGATGAGATGCACGTTTGGGAATTCTTCGCGCACCATGCGCGCGCTATTGTCGCTTGATCCATTATCAACCACGATCACTTCAAATGGGTGCTTGGGTTTGATTTCGAATATCCGAGTGAGGTTTTGTTTTAACAGCTCACGCACGTTCCATGAGACAACTATGACGGATAGGTCGAATGGGACCAATGGGGCGGATGGGTTATCAATGTTAGACGCTAAAAAATCTTTCAACGCCTCCTCGCGTGAGCGCAGTTTTGGACCAAGTGTGTTTATCAACTTCGCGAATTTTGGTCGAGCGGCTGGTCTTGGGGGGAATGCGTTCGCGCCAACTGGTGTACGCGGCGTGGTAATTCCAGCGACGCGGAAAATTTCTTGCGCGAATCCAAACCACGTCACGCCGTGTCCTTCATTAACTAAATGGTATATGCCGCCAGGCGCGCGCTCTGTCAAAAGTTTCAGTGTTGCTTGCGCGATGTCTTTTGTATAACTGTTACATCCAACCTCTTCATCAACAATCTGCAGTGATGGTTTTTCTTTCGCGAGACGCAACATTAGTTGAACAAAACTTTCCTTCGATGCCTCGCTCGTGCCAGGGTTCCCGAAGATTTTTGAGAGACGCAGAATGTACCACCGCCCACCAGCTTTTTTTACTGCCGCTTCGCCAAAAGCTTTTGTCTCGCCATATTTCGAGATCGGATCCGGTTCGTCGGATTCGACATAACCCTTTGGTTTGTTGCCGGCGAAAACATAATCCGTGCTGTAGTGAACAAAGGGAATATTGCGCGTGCTGGTGGCTTGCGCCAGATTTCCCGGACCTGTCGCGTTGATCGCGTATGCAATCGGATACACTGCTGGGTCTTCAACCTTGTCAACGAAGTTGTATGCCGCCGTGTTGATAATGGCGTCTGGTTGTCGCGCGATGATCGCTTCATCAACCGCTTGGCGATTCGTAATATCAAGACTATCGCGGTCAGTGGCAATAACTTCATGCCCAGCGCTTGAGAAAGTTTTGCAGATGTCTTGTCCCAGCATTCCGCTGGCGCCAGTTACGAGTACGCGCATATTGATGCGAATGACGGCTGTTGTTTGTCGCGATCCGACAGAATCGGCTCACCAGTCAGTGGCCATTCCACCGCGATTTCAGGATCATTCCACGCGAATCCGCCGTCGAGTAATTTATCAAAGAGAGCCGTGCATTTATATAAGAGGTCGCAGTCGGTAATGGCATAGAAGCCATGGGCGCATCCTGCTGGAACGTAAAGCATGCTGTGGTTTTCTTCTGAAAGTTCCACGCCAATCCACTGCTTGAATGATGGCGAGTCCTTGCGCATGTCAACAGCAACGTCGAACACTTTGCCACGTGAGCAACGCACTAACTTTGTCATTTGTTTTGGCTCTGCCTGGAAGTGCATTCCTCGCAAAACGCCCGCGCTTGATGTTGATTGATTGTCTTGTACGAATTCGTCCGCAATACCAAGCGCGACAAATTTTTCGCGATTGTAAGATTCAAAAAAAAGTCCCCGACGGTCTTCATACACATCGGGTTGAATAATGACGCAGTCCTTAATCTTTGTTTCTTTTTTTTGCATAAGTCAAAACGATTTTCCGTTTCGCTCAACCTGCTTGTGATACCACTCCGCGTAACCAGCGCTCTGTTTGATTGGCTTCCACCATTGGGGGTTGTTGCGGTACCAAGCGATCATGTCACGCAGTCCATTTTCCAAACTCGTCTCTGGTTGCCACCCAAGCTCGCGCTGGATTTTTCCGTAGTCAATGGCATAGCGCATGTCTTGTCCAGGCCTGTCGTTTACAAACACAAGCATGTTGTCGTTGAGACCCATTAGTTGTAACAGGAGTTTCGCGGTTTGAAGAATTGAAAACTCGCACCCGCCGCCCATTAGATATGTTTCCCCGATCAGCCCGCGCTCGAGAATGCTTAATACGCCGCGCGCGTGGTCAGTGGCGTGAATCCAGTCACGCACTTGTGAGCCATCGCCGTGTACTATCATTGGTCTACCCTCCAAGAGATTTGTTATGGCAATGGAAAGAAATTTTTCAGGGTAGAGATACGGACCGTAGTTGTTTGTGCAGTTAGAAATTGTCGCGCGGACTTGGTGAGTGTGAACAGCGGCGCGCACGATATGATCTGCCGCGGCTTTTGTCGCGGAGTATGGATTGAGGGGGCGGTAAGGAGTTGCTTCGTTGAACTTTGGATCCATTGGACCGAGGGATCCAAACACTTCATCAGTGCTAACGTGGTGGAATCGCTTGTTGTATTTTCGACACGCGTCAACAAGCCTGCTCGTTCCCAAGATGTTGGTCATGATGAACGGCTCGATATCGTTTATTGATCTGTCAACATGCGTTTCCGCGGCGAAGTGAACGACGGCGTCCGAATTTTGAACCAGCGTATTAACAAGTTCGCGGTCAGTTACTGATCCATAAACAAATCGATAGTGTGGATAGGTTTGAAAATCCAGCGTGGTTGTCAGGTTCCCAGCGTAAGTGAGCGCGTCCAGATTGACGATGTCCCAATCCGGCCGATCCGTAAGAACGGCTCGAATAAAATTACTGCCAATAAACCCACAGCCTCCTGTGACGAGAATCTTCATAATGAGGCAATGGTAGTATGCGTAAAATTGCCTGTCAACGAGAGTTTTCTATCTTTGAGTATGATATAGTAAACCATTATGGATCGCACAAAAATCAACATCGCGCACGTTGTTTGCACGTACCCTCCTTATCGCGGTGGAATGGGGAATGTTGCGTATGAATATGTTGAGCGCTTGCGGAAGCGTGGGTACAACGTACACGTGTTCACGACAAGCGGTAGTCGGAAGTCGGTAGTCGGTAGTCGGAAGTCGGAAGTCGGTAGTTGGAAGTCGGAAGTCGGTAGTCGGAAGTCGGGAGTCGGAGGTCAGAAGGGACAGGAAGAAGGAGAATCGGAGAAAAAAGATAACGATCCTCGTTACATCCACCGCATTCCAAGCCTTGTGCAAATCGGAAATGCTAGCGTACTACCATCGTTGTTTCATCGTCTCGCTGGATTTGATCTTGTGCATCTGCACTACCCTTTTTTTGGCGGCGCTGAACCAGTGATTGTTCGCAAGGCAATGACCCAAGATCAGGGACTTGTTATGACGTATCATATGGACGCGACTGCCTCTGGCGTGAAGGGTGCAATTTTTAGCGCGCATCGTCGTATACTTTTTCCTTGGCTTGTGAATCGCGTTGATAGAATCCTGGTAAGCTCGCTTGATTACGCAAAACACTGCGCGCTTGCGCAATACGACGTGATGGATCGCGTTGAGGAACATCCTTTTGGAATTGACCTTGAACGGTTTCACCCAGGCGAGGAGTTACAACTACGCGAGGAATTAAAAATCGCGCGAGGTAAAAAGATTTTGTTGTTTGTTGGTGGAATGGATGACGCGCACGCGTTCAAAGGTTTGCCGACTTTGTTTGAGTCGCTAAAACAAATTCAGTCATCGGGTTGGCACGCGGTTTTGGTTGGAGATGGAAACCTGAAGGAAACATATCGCGCGCAAACACAACTTCTTGGAATTGATTCGCGCGTGACGTTCGCTGGTAATGTGTCGTCAGAAGACTTGCCGCGCTATTACAGACTTGCTGATGTCCACCTGTTCCCATCAACAAAGCGCGCCGAAGCATTCGGTCTTGTCGCGCTTGAGGCGTCAGCAAGCGGCGTGCCGTCTATTGCCTCTGATATGCCAGGCGTGCGAACAATTGTGCGCGATGGTGACACTGGACTGCTTGTGACCCCTGGTGACGTCAGTTCGTTGCGCGACGCGATCACGTTGCTTTTGACCCAAGAGGATTTGCGCGCTCGGTTAGGTTTTTCAGCGCGCGTCCGCGGGGAGCAAACGTTCGCTTGGGATCCGCTTATTGATCGTCTAGAACGGACGTACGAATCAGTGTTGGGTCAGCAGAGCAAACGGGAATATGGTTCACCCCCTCCCCACCTCCCCTCCTAACCCTCCTTCCCCTCCTAACCCTCCTACACCTCCCCACCTCCCCACCTAACCACCTTCCCACCTATGAAAATCGGTGTTGTATCAAACCTTTATCCTCCTGACGCTCGTGGCGGGGCAGAGCTTGTAGCACAGCGCGTCGCGTGCGCTTTATATGAGCGTGGGCATAAAGTTTTTGTTCTTACAACCCAGCCGTACAACGGTCTGCACAGCTTGTCGCCACATATTAAAGAGAGAACAGTTGAAGCGATCTATCGTTTTTATCCGATGAATTTTTATTACTTACGTCAGGATCACGGCGTACCTTTTCCAATCCGCGCCTTGTGGCATTTGATGGATTTAGTAAATCCTTTTTCAAGATCAGCAGTGCGTCAGGTTATACAAAATGAAAATCCCGACGTGATAATCACACACAATCTTAAAGGGATTGGAGTGTCCATCGGTTCAGAGATTCAACGTCGCGACGTTTTGCACGTTCACACTCTTCACGATGTTCAGCTTTCTGTGCCAAGCGGATTGCTAATGGTTGGTAACGAGAACGGTTGGGTCAACAGGTCGTTTTTGCGAAGATTGTATGAACGGTTGGTGTTAAAAGAAATTGATAAACCAGATTTGATAATTTCGCCGTCGAAGTATCTCGCTGATTTTTATCGCGAGCGTGGAATGTTTTGTGATTCTCGTCTGGAGGTAATTCCAAACCCGCTTCCGTGTCACAACAACGCGATTTTACCAAGGGAAAGGATTGATGGCATAACAAGATTTTTATACGTTGGACAGCTTGAGGATCACAAAGGCGTGTCAGTCATGCTTGACGCGTTTGATGAGCTTGGTGACGGCGTTGAGTTGCACGTGGCAGGAGAGGGATCTCTCGCGGAGGTTATTGCTCATCGCGCGGAAAATGATGGGCGCGTGCGTTATTACGGGTTTGTATCGTTCGAGCACGTGTTGGATTTGCTTAAGATGTCTGATTGCGTTTTGGTGCCATCTATTTGTTACGAGAATTCACCAACCGTAATTTATGAAAGTATGTTGGTTGGCGTGCCTGTTATTGCTTCGCGCGTTGGTGGCGTACCAGAGATTGTTCAAGATGGCGAAACCGGACTGCTTGTTACCGCTGGGGATCGCCAGTCAATCATTGAGGCAATGAAACGGATTCATAATGAAAGAGTTGCTTGGCATGAAAAGGCTGGGGCGATTCGGGAGAAGTCAAAAGATTATTCCATTGATAATTATGTAAAGAGACTTGAGAAACTAATTCTTGAGCTAACTTAAAAAACCTTATGGAAGGATATATTTCTCTGATAGTTTTCCTCGTAATTCTTTTTCTCGCGACATTGCGACAGGTTAATCAATACGAACGCGGAGTGAAATTTACAATGGGGCGCTACACAGGCATCGCAAACCCTGGTTGGCGCGTGGTGATCCCGGTGTTTCAAATGATGCGCAAGGTTGATATGCGCATCCGGACCGTTGACGTGCCAGCGCAGGACGCGATCACAAAAGATAACGTCTCGGCAAAGATCAACGCTGTTATTTATTACCGTGTTAATGATCCTGAAAAGGCTGTCATTGAAGTGGCGCAAGTTGATTACGCGGTGTTACAGCTCGCGCAGACAACAATGCGGAATGTCGTTGGTGAAGTGACTTTGGATGAATTGTTGAGCCAGCGCGGGACTCTTTCACAGCGGATTGAACAACTTGTTGACGTGGCAACAGGAGGCTGGGGAGTTGAAGTGACCACAGTCGAACTCAAAGACATTAATCTTCCAGATTCAATGGTGCGCACAATCGCTAAGCAAGCAGAGGCAGAGCGTGAGCGTCGTGCCGTTATAATCAATTCAGAGGGTGAGGTATCTGCCGCACAGAATCTCGCTAAAGCGGCGGAGATTTTGTCTCATTCAAATGGGGCTTTACACTTACGCACGCTCAATTCAATCAATGACATTTCATCTGACCAATCAAACACCGTCGTCTTCGCAATTCCAATGGAAGTACTCAATGCGATCAAAGGGTTTGGGGATCGTTGCAAGGCAGAAAGTGGAAAGTAAAAAATAACTTATTCATCTAAAAATAATTTTATGAATTTCGGTTTAAACGACATTTTCCAGTTGGTTTTTTCTCCGTTTCGGCAACGAAGGTTGAGCGAGTAATAGTGTAATCATTTTCCTTTTTGTTACATC
>JAGVQB010000014.1 GCA_020051955.1 bacterium
TCCCAGCGGTGGGTCGCACTACGGCGGCGGAAGCTGGGGCGGGCACGAGAAGGGAGACGGCGGCGGCGGTCCCAGCGGTGGGTAGCGCGGAGGGGGTCGCTAGTCTCATCGTGAAGTTCAACGTGCACGTCGCTCTGCGGCGTGTTTTTCTTGTGCAAAAAAATCGACGATCGTCGATTTTTTGTATGGTCGGGCCAGTGGGATTTGAACCCACGGCCTCTTGCACCCCATGCAAGCGCGCTACCTCTGCGCTATGGCCCGAGTGAAATTAAGTGGTCGGGCCGGCGGGATTTGAACCCACGACCTCTTCGTCCCGAACGAAGCGCGCTACCACCTGCGCTACGGCCCGATCACGAAAAGATGATACTTCAATTTTTTCATCGTTACCAGGTGACGGTATTTTGGTTAATTCTAGCTTATTCGATTATAATATGCGCGTATGTACCAGTTATTTCTGCTTGTCGCGATCGTTCTGCTTGGCTCTGCCGCGTACGCTGGATTAAAGGGCGCGCCGTGGGTGCCAACATGGAAACGCGATTTGAAACGGATTGAACGCTTACTCGATCTAAAACCAGGCGAACGTTTTGTTGAGCTTGGATGTGGTAACGCGCGGGTGTGTCGCCACTTACAACAAGCACAACCTGGCGCGACGATCGAAGGCGTTGAACTTTCAATCGTGCAATTCGTCGTTGGGTGGATACAGAACCGACTTTCAAAAAGCCCGGCGCGCACAAAGTTTGGAAATGTTTTCTCGCGTGACCTCCGTGGCTATGACGCGCTTTATATGTTTCTCATGCCCGCGACCTATTCCAAGATTCGTCCCAAACTTGAAAGCGAACTCAAGCCAGGCGCGCGCGTTGTCACTTACGCTTGGCCGATTCAAGGATGGAAGCCGCTTAAAATCGACGAAGCGGACGGGTCGCAAAAAATATTTTTGTATCAACGATAAATTTTTATGCCAAACGATCAAACGTCTTTTGATATTGAACAGCGCACGCTAGATGTCGCGCGTACAGCATCGCCTGAAAAATTTCTTGTTCCGCAAAAACCTCCGCACACATTGTTCGAGTTTATTGGTATCAAGAACGCGCCGCGTGATTTGCCAAAAGGGTATTTCAAATATCGCCCTGAGGATTTCATCGTTGAAGAGATTAGACCTGACGGCACGCTCATCACTGTTGATGGGCAGAGCGCGAAGCCCGACGTCGAGGACGGGGAGGGGACAGTGTATTTTGATCTAACTAAGGTTGGTGTTTCAACCATGGATGCTGGCAATAGAATCGCGGAGGTTACGGGATACGACAGCAAGAGCATTGGTTATGCTGGCATCAAAGACGCTGTCGCGCTCACGTCTCAGCGAATGAGTATTCGCGCTGGAATCTTGAACGAGATTTTATTGCTCAATATCCCAGGCATGATTATTCGCAACGTTCACGAGGCAAAAGGCGTTGTACAGATTGGCGCGCTTTTGGGAAACAGATTCACGTTGCTTCTGCGCACGCATAATCCGCTCACACAAGATTGGGTTGATGAGCGTATGGCTCATATCAAAACCCACGGCATAATGAATTATTTTGGTGTACAGCGATTTGGGACTCCGCGGTTTATCGCTCACGATGTCGGGCGCGCGATGCTTGTTGAGGGCGCGCAGGCGAGCGTTAAAACGTACATCACAAAAGCAAGTCCATTCGAACTTCCGTTTTTCACTGAACGTCGTGCGCGTCTGCTTGAGCTGTGGGGAGATTGGGTAGCGATGAAAAATGCTATTGCTGATTTACCGTATTCGTTCCGCCACGAGATGGATACGCTTTCTTCCCTTATCAAAACTGGTGGAATGTTTAGCGCGGCAATCGAGGCGGTTCAACAACAGGCTGGAATGTGGGTTCGTGCGTACGCGAGTTATGCCGCGAACGAAGTTTTGTCTGACGCTGAAGTCAGTGGTGCCGAGCTTCCTGATCCAATGCCCCAACTTCTGAATCCAGACCCTAAAGCTTTGTCCGTTTACAAAAACATTCTCGAGCGTGACAACCTGCGCAACCCAATGAGCGCGCTCAAGAGTTATCCGTTTATCCGCGTTGGGCGCAATCCAACTTTTGTGCCTGTCATACATCCAGACATTCATTCGTACAAAATTATCCCCGAGGGTCTAGCGCTCAGCTTCAGTCTCTCCAAGGGCGCGTACGCGACAACGATGTTGATGTACTTGATTGACTCGGTTACGGGCTACCCAGTGCCAGAGTGGGTGAACACAAAATATATTGACGCAAAAGAATTGCTAGGCACAGGCTCATTGCGCGAGGTGAAAGAAAAATTGGGGGAGGATATTGAAAGGATAATGGCGAGGAAGAATGAGGATGTGGATGGTGTAGGTGAGTAAGGCATTCGGTTATCTACAGATTACAGATTCTTACAGATTTACAGATTTTACAGATTTTACAGATAGATCGATTAGTTCTATGAATGAGGAATTTATTTTTGAGGAGGAGAGTTATCGGATTATCGGATGTTTGTTTGAGGTCTTTAATCAGCTTGGAGCTGGTTTGAAGGAACAGGTTTATCAGAAGGCGGTTGTGTTGGAGTTTAAGAAAAATGGAATTGGATTTAGGGAGCAGGCGCATATTCCAATTATGTATCAGGGTATGAAGGTCGGAACAAGATATCTCGATTTTGTTGTGGATGAAAAAATTGTTCTTGAGCTAAAGTCTGGCAGATTATTTTCCCGCCAACACATGGATCAAACTTGCGAATACCTAAAACTAAGCGGACTACACCTCGCCATCCTGGCAAATTTTTCAAACAACGGCGTCAAAATAAAACGTCTCGTCAACCTCCCCTCTCACTCCTCGAACTATCTGTAAAATTCCTCTTCTCCTCATTCCTCGATCTATCTGTAAAATCTGTAAATCTGTAAGAATCTGTAATCTGTAGATCGAGGCAACTCCTGTACTAAAAGAAGAGCCCCGAGCGAAGTCGAGTCTCGTTGCCGAGCTGTTCACTCGGGGACTCTTCTTCGCACGGGGCTAGCTCGTGCGGCGCGCGACCAGGAGAAGCACCTACTGGTCGCACTACCCGTTCCGTTCACCCGTGAGGAGGAGGGTAGCGGGGGAACGGAGGGGATGGGGGCGTTGGTTCAGATCGAGGCCGCGGGCGCCTCGGGCGCGGGTGGCGTGGACCAGTGGGCTCCGTCCTCGTCCGCGTAGAAGCGGAGAGGGCGGATGTCGGTGACGGTATCCTTGGAGCCGCAGGCTCCTTGAAAATTTACGGTCACCGTTCCGTTCTTCTTGTTCTCCCACAAGTAGCAGCTGTGGAAGAACTTGACCATCAGCCGGAGGATCAAGTTGATCGCGGCCCGGGGGACGTCCCCGAGCGCGACACCCTTCTTCATGGTGATCACGAGCGTGCCACGCCCGCTCCTCCGTTCGTTCTGGGTCTGCAGGACGTGTGCTTCCACGAACACGTACTCGGCCTGCTCGAGGTCGTCCACGAGTTCCTGGGAGCGGGTCGCCCGCGACTTCGAGAAGTCGTCCGAAGTGTCGGAGTTGAACTCCATGAAACAGTTGCCCGTGTCCACGCGCGGTTCGCCCTGCTTGTTCCTCCGCGGAAGCTGGATGTCCCTGCCGTCAGCAGTGAGCTCTTCCGCACGCTTCTGGTTGAGCTCCAGCTCGCGGCCGAGTCTGCGCTCCGCCACGTGGATCCCCGCCCTCTCGAACTCCATGACTTCGGCTCGACTGAGCCTGTACCTGAGGAGGATCTTCTCGCCCCGCGCGGTCGTCTTGCTCTTGGTTCCCTCGTCGGCCATCTCTGGCCCCCTTTCTAAATACGGGCTTGCGCCCGAAAATGCTGCAGATGCAGCGGGTGAGAGCGGTGCTCGTGAGGACGAGAAACGCTATCACCAGCCACAGTCTGACGCAAAAATATACCCTAAAATCGGGCGATTGTCAATCGGTGAGGAGGGCTGAAAAGGCTTATAGGGCTTAAAGGGCTGAAAAGGGTGGGGAAAACGCGGGGTTTACACGTGGAGGCACTTGTGTTTTAATCCGCAGTACTATGATCATCAAAGATCTTTTGAAACTCCATCTTGGAGACGCAGTACGCATTTCAAACAAACCTTTCATCCACGTTGGCCACACACAGATTGATCTGGATGACGGCCAGACGATCCGTTGGCTTTATGACGACGAGGGAAGCATGCTTTCTGTCTCTCGCGAGGACGAGGAGATTATTTTTTTCAACGAACTCGACGAAGAGATCGAACCAGAAGATGACACCATTTCGTTTGGCACAAAAGAGTTTGAGTTTAGCTTTGAGGATATGGGCACAATCGTAAACGTCGAGGGAGAAGCAGTTGGTGAGGAAGATGATCGGTATATATATTCAGACTATCAGGCGGCTGATGGGGAGCTTTTGCGTCTTGTGAGCAATGAGACCACGGGTGAGAAGATGGCGTATAAGGGAAAGTATGTTTCAGAGGATGATGTGGCGGAGGTGTAGGGAGAGTAGGAAAGGAGGGGACAATTTGGTAAAATAAGGGCAGTGAAAAACTGCCTTTTTGATATTAGACCTGTTGCCAAATAATCTTATGCCTGCAAAACGTCATACTCGGCTACAAGCCATTTTCGAAAACCTCAAAATAGCTGTGCTATTCTTCGGTTTCCTCAAACGGCTTTCGCTCGAATCTGACATTTTTCGGCTATAAGCTTATTTGGCAACAGGTCTTATGCGAAAGATTCTTTTTTTTCTCATCACAGGTGTGGTCGTGGTAATGGCGATTACGTTTGCGTCTTACATTGTGTTTACGCAATTCCGACCGGAGAGGGAGGTTGGTGTGATGATGGGGAAGATGGCGCGGTTGACGAGCTTCGCGTATGACGCTGGGTTTGGATGGAGCGCGGGATCGGATGGCGAGAGTGTGAGCACCACGCTTTACGCCAGCGGGAAGGTTTTGGCGAGTGAGTCAGGAGATGTTGATCACGCAACTAAGTTTCGAGTAGTGCGACTTTCGCGCGCGCGAGATTACAACGATCTCGCGGGTGAGATACGGAATGTCGGCGATACGACGTTTCTGACCTATTCCCCGCCAGGGCCTGATGTGCCTGGGGTAGATTTTGACGGCGAGACGTGGGTGGAGTTCGACGAGGGGGAGCTTGCGTCCTGGGGTGAGGTTTTGCCAGGGCTCGAGGTACCGATCGAATCAGTGACGCCAGAGGGTGAATGGACTGATGATGGAATCAAGCGTCTGCGCGTTTTGCTTTCGATGATGGATGTTTTACTTGTCGAATACAATGGTCTGACAGAAATTATCGACGGGGAGGTCGCGCGCATTATTGATGGGCGTTTCGATATTGATGCGGTCGAGGGATTTCTTTTGAATCTTGTGCGCGCGAAGTACGGCGATGAGCCAGATGACGAGGATAGGATTTTCGCGCACGCGCAGGCCATTCAGTTAGCGCGTCTGGATTTGCGTCTCTGGGTTGGGATGAACGATCACTTGTTGCATTGCGTGCGGGCGACTGGCAATTTTTCTGTCCCCCCCCTGCCCGAGGGGGGGCTAGGGGGGGTGGGAGTGAAGCCAAGCAACGAATCTGTACCAGTTGAAATAAGGATTGAGTTTTCAGGATTCGACGAGCCCGTCTCGATCCTTGAACCATCCGCTATCGACTTCGCCAGTATTTATCGGACGACGTTCGGTAGCCTGCCGTCCGCAGGCGACATTGCTTCTGCGACACGCAAAACACTTGTGCGCGCGGGGTTGGTTCATCTCCCCTCGGTACAAATGATTGAATCGAACGATCCAGACAATGACGGGCTCGATAACATCCTCGAAACTTTTTACGGAACCTCTGCCCTAAAGGCTGACACTGACAGTGACGGAATAAACGACGGCGATGAAGTCCGAGCGGGAAGTAACCCCCGAGGACGTGGTTCGTTGTTCGGGTTTGGGTTGGATTAACTCCCCCTCCTTCCCAACCTGTCCACCGAAGCCTTGGCGAAGGTGGAGGAGGGGTCAGGGGAGGTTGCCTGCAAATTATGAAAATTTTTAGTCGTCGCGCCACAAAACACCTCCGTAGTGAAAATCGTAAAGAGATGAATAATCTTGAGGGGCTTGTATGGAATAGAATTAAGTCGAAACAGCTTCTTGGTTACAAGTTTCGTCGGCAACATGGCATTGGTCCATTCATAGTTGACTTCTATTGTCCAAAAAAGAAACTTGTCGTTGAAATTGACGGAGACACTCATTACACACCAGAGGCGTTAGTTTATGACGAGACACGTAGTTCGTTTTTAAGAGAGCAGGGTATCCAGATAATGAGATTTACTAACCTGGACGTGTGGGAGAATTTGGATGGAGTAATAGAAGCGATTATGGAAGCGCTTGCTGGAGATACTGGTAGCCCAGGTGCAGGCAATTCAGGTGCAGGCAACCCCCCTTTATCCCCCCTTGGGAAGGGGGGAGATTAGAAAATATGACAACAAGTAGATGGCGTTCATCTTCGAACCTTGACCTCCGTCTCGAAGTATTTCGTTACGGGTTGGTTTTGTTCGCGGCGATTATTATTTTGAAACTCGCGTACCTTCAGATTTTTCAACACGGATTTTATTCCACGTTAGCCAGCGGACAACGCGAGCTTTTTGAGGAGCTTATTCCAGAGCGTGGGGACATATTAGTGCATGATTACAAAGACGAGACAACGCTTCCAATCGCCACGAATCAGAAACTCGCGTTTGTGTACGCTGACCCACGGCTTGTTGTTAATCTAGATAATACGTCGCAAGCGTTGGGTAAGATTCTTGGATATGACGAGGCGACCATTGACGCGCTTAAAGAACGCTTGGATCAGCCCGCGGATCCGTACGAGCCGATTGCGCGTGAGATCAGCGAAGAGACGCTCTCACAAATTCTCACGCTCGAGATTCCCGGCGTTTCCTACGTCCGCGAATCCTCCCGTTTATATCCAGAGCCAGAAATGGGCGGTCATGTTGTTGGGTTTCTTGGAACTAACGAGGACGGGAGTACATCTGGTAAATATGGAGTTGAAGGTTTTTTTGATGGGGATCTTGCTGGCACGCGCGGGTCTCTAATGTCTGAGCGAGATGTGGCGGGCAGACTTATTGCTGTCGCGCAAAGTGAATTGATCCCAGCGGTTGACGGCGCGGACATCTTGCTTACGATCGATCGCACGATTCAGTACAAAGCCTGTTCCGCGCTCAAGTCCGCCGTACAAAAACACGGCGCGGACGGCGGGAGCGTTGTCATTGTCGTTCCGCAGACGGGTCACATACTCGCGATGTGTGGCATGCCTGATTACGATCCAAACATTTACAACGAAGTGGACTCGATAAACATTTTTAACAACCCAGCGATTTTTGCCGCGTACGAACCGGGTTCGATTTTCAAGCCTATGACAATGGCCGCGGCGATTGACGCGTCCGCCGTTGAACCTAATACGACTTTCACTGACACAGGGTCCGTGATGGTTGATGGGTGGCCAAAACCAATTGGTAACGCGGAAGGAAAAGTTTATGGCACTGTTGATATGACGACTGTTTTGGAAGAGTCGATCAACACCGGAATGATTTTTTCAATGAGGCAGATGGGGATGGATGTTTTTGAAAAGTACGTGAAGAGTTTTGGTTTTGGTGTTGGCACTGGTATTGAGCTGGAGACCGAGGCGCACGGGGACATTTCCTCGCTTGATGAGGCGGCGGAGATTTATGCCGCGACCGCGGCGTTTGGACAAGGGATTTCTGTCACGCCATTGCAGATCGTAATGGCGTACGCGGCGATCGCGAACGGCGGGATTTTGAAGAGCCCGATAATTGTTGATGAAATACATCGCGCTGATGGTACGGTTGAGAAGCGCGTGAGCCGCGACGTCGCGCAGGTGATCGATTCCAAAACCGCGCGCACTATTTCAGCGATGCTTGTGTCTGTTATCGAGCATGGGCACGGCAAGCGTGCGGCAGTGTCGGGATATTACATCGCGGGTAAAACCGGCACAGCGCAGGTGGCGCGCACAAATGGAATTGGGTATGAGCAGGATAATACGATTGGTTCATTCGCTGGTTTTGGACCAGTGGAAGACCCAAAGTTCGCGATGGTTGTGCGAATTGATAATCCCAAGGACGTGGTATGGGCGGAGTCTACTGCCGCGCCATTGTTTGGGGAGATCGCGGAGTTTCTGTTACAGTATTTTGAGGTGGTACCGGTTAGGAAGGGGGGAGATTAGAGAAGTCCCCCTCCTTCCCAAGGAGGGGTCAGGGGAGGTTGCCTGAATCTTTCATATCGGCAACCCCCCTTTATCCCCCCTCTACCTTCGCCAAGGCTTCGGTGGACAGGTTGGGAAGGGGGGAGATTCATAAAAAACTCTATGAAAAAACTTATCCAACGTCTCATCACTCTTAAAGCCAAAAAACTTCTTGCCACGCACCAGCCCTTGGTGATCGCGGTGACTGGGTCAGTAGGCAAGACTAGCGTGCGCAACGCGATCGCCACGGTCTTGAGCGCGAAGTTTAGCGTGCGCGAGACAATCAAAAATTATAATAACGAGTTTGGCGTGCCGCTCACGGTACTTGGCGCGAAGTCACCTGGTAAATCAATTTTTGGGTGGTTGAAAATTTTGTTGGCAAGTCCACGCGCTGTCCCACAAGTTTTTGTGCTCGAGTATGGCATTGATCGGCCAGGCGACATGGAATACCTGTGCGACATAGCCGCGCCAAAGATTTCTGTTCTCACGCGTCTGTCGAGCGTGCACGCGGAGTTCTTTGCGTCCGTGGAAGCGCTCGCTGAAGAAAAGGCGGGCCTGCTTTCGCGCACCGCGAGTGACGGCTTGTGTGTCTTGAACGCTGACGACCCACATGTAATCGGCGTGAGTGGTCATGCAAAGGCTCCAGTTCTCACATACGGCTTTTCGCAAAACGCTGTTGTGCGCGCCACTGACTATCGTCTGGACACACGCGCGGATTTTTCTTTTGAGCCAGGCGAACGTTTCAGTCTCGCGAGCGTCAAAGTCACAACTCAAGACGGTGATCAATTCGAGATCCAACTTGAAAACGTGTTGGGACAAGCGAACGTCGCGTCTGTGCTCCCCGCGATCGCGATCGCCAAGCACTTGGGTCTCACCCATGAGCAGATTCTTTCCAAGATTTCAGAGATCGTCTTTGAACCTGGTCGAATGAATCCTATTCCAGGAGTAAAAGGCTCGCTCATCATCGACTCTTCCTACAACGCCGCGCCCGCCTCTATGGTCGCGGCGCTGGATGTTCTTCAAGAGTTTGTGACCGCGCAAGGTGCGCGTCGTGTCGCCGTGCTTGGACCAATGGCAGAGCTTGGCAGTGTAAGCGAACAGGAACATCGAATGCTTGGTTTGCGAGTCGCTGAGGCGGGCGTTGATTTGTTGGTAACGGTTGGGGAGTTAAGCAGAAATACTCGCAGGGCCGCGATTGAGGCTGGGATTCCAGAAGCGCAAACGCAACATTTTGATACTTCTCTGGACGCTGGTCGCTGGTTAGATTCCCAGGTTCGCAAAGGTGATATTGTACTTGTTAAGGGGTCGCAGTCAGCACGAATGGAACGAGTTGTAAAAGATGTGATGGCTGAACCTTTGCGCGCTGGTGAATTGTTGGTTAGGCAGGAGAATGGGTGGCAAGGTTAGGGCGCGAGGATTATTCATTCATTGAGTCTCGTCTTGCCAAGGACGAGACTTTTGTATATCCTGTGCATTTGTCTGACTCAACCTGAAGTTGCGGAGGGACGCTGAAATGGAATCGGAAGAGAAGAGCGAGGAGGATGGTGGATTCGTGCAGACAGTGAGGGGGGAGAGGATCGCGGCGAGGATTGTTACTGAGAGAGAGCGCCATGTGATTCTTCGCACGCGAGACGGGCAAGCGGCAAAGATAGTGAAGGGTTCAGGGGACAGAACTCTTCGCACGCTGGAGAGCATCAGGGCGCGCAACAGGCGGATTCGCAATTTGGCAGAGTGGAGGTATTTGCGAGGCAAGACGCACCCTGGGCTATTGCGTGTCGGCGAGAGAGTCGTGGACGCGCGGCGTGACGAAGGGTTCCTGTGTGAGTGGCTTGATACGCCATCGCTGGCGGCAGAACCCGCGTTCGTTTCTTCAATGGAGTCCTATTTGTGCAGTGCGATCGTTCTCGCGCAGGCCGCTGGCGAGCTTCATCGCGACGGATACGTCCACGGTGACATCACGCCTGCCAACGCGTGTTTGCGTGATGGCGTGCCAGTGCTCATTGACTTTGAGATGTCTATCAGGATCGGGCAGTACTTGTCAGATAATCCTGGTAGATTTAGTAACGTGTTTTCCGCAACGCCTTCGTGCTGTTCTCCCGAGCAGGTGCGTGGTCTGCGGATCTTTCCAACGTCTGATGTGTATTGCCTGGGACTGACGTTCTTGTCGTGGGTGAGCGGTTACTCTGGTGTGTGGGGGGATGAGCAGACTGTCCAAAGAGCGCTTCGCATGTGTGGGCGCGCGCAGTACCCGTACTGGGAGATCGTGGTTGAGCGGTTGGGGAATCTGGCGGTCGTTGATGTATTGCGACGGTCAATCTCGCTCAAGCCAAGGGATCGCTTCAAGGACGGATACGAGTTCGCGCTTGCTCTCGAAGACGCGCTCGACGCAATGAGCGTGGCAGATCGCGAGCGGCCGATCATGAAACCGTGTATCGGCAAGGCGCCTACGTAGCTTTCCGACCCAAACGCAACGGGTCGGTTTTTAGTACAAGAGATTCGGTTATCTACAGATTACAGATTCTTACAGATTTACAGATTTTACAGATAGTGCGGGTGGGGGGGGGGGCCTATTGTCGTGGTTCGTGTTACCATCATTGGCGTGAAGACACAGATCCCCGTTGGCTAAATCGGTCAACGTACCCCCTAGGACGATGGTTCTAGGGGGAAATTGAGTATTTGGGAAAAAATTCAAATGGTGGTAGAAGAAAAAAATCCAAAACACAGGAACCAAAATCCAAATGGAGAGAGGGAAAAGATCCAAAGATCCAAAACCCAAAAATCCAAAAAGAAGAAGGATTAGGAATAGTAATGTTTGGATTTTGGACTTTGGGTTTTGGATTTTTTCCCCCTCTGTTTGGATCTTTGGATTTTTTGCCGACGTATGCCATTCACTCTCCATTCCATCTATAAACCCGCTGGCGACCAGCCCCTCGCGATCAATCAGCTGACTGCGAATCTTTTAGCTGGCGAAAAGCACCAGACGCTCTTGGGCGTAACAGGATCTGGAAAAACTTTTACGATAGCCAACGTCATCGCGAATGTTCAACGACCCACGCTCGTTATCGCTCACAACAAAACCCTCGCCGCCCAGCTGTGTAACGAGTTCCGCGAGTTTTTTCCAAACAACGCTGTTGAATACTTTGTGAGCTACTACGACTATTACCAACCAGAGGCGTACCTCCCGCGCACTGATACGTACATCGAAAAAGAGTCGCAGATCAACGAGGAGATTGATCGCCTTCGTCACGCCGCAACGCAGGCTGTGTTGTCTCGTCGTGATGTAATTATTGTCGCGAGCGTGTCGTGCATTTACGCGCTTGGCAGTCCGAAGGAGTATGAGAAGACAGTGCTACGTGTGAGGTTAGGGAACAGGAAACAGGGATTAGGGAACAGGGAACAGGGATTAGGGAACAGGGAACAGGGATTAGGGAACAGGAAACAGGGAGGGGAAGGGGTCGAAATTGATAGGAACACTCTCCTGCGCAAGCTCATCGAAATGCAATTCGAGCGCACGACCGCTGATCTCACGCGCGGACATTTTCGAGCACGGGGAGATATTGTCGAGGTGATGCCAATGCAGGAGGAAGTTGTGTATCGTTTTGTGTTTGAGAATGAAACGATCGTCTCGATTCAGGCAATGGATCCTGTTACGCGAAAAATTCGCGAGGAGCTGAAGGACGTTTGGATATTTCCAGCTAAGCACTATGTCGTGTCTCAATCTCGCCAGGCACAAGCTCTGCGTGATATCCGTAGCGAGCTGAAGGAACAGCTCGAGCAATTTGATAAAGAGGGAAAAGTGCTTGAAGCCGAGCGCTTGTCTCGTCGGACGCGTTTTGATCTTGAGATGATCGCTAACGTCGGGTATTGCTCTGGCATTGAAAACTACTCGCGCCATTTTGACGGTCGCGTTCCGGGCGCACCGCCGTATACGCTCATTGATTATTTCCCGAAAGATTTTTTAACGATTATTGACGAGTCGCATGTAACCGTCCCGCAGATTGGAGGAATGTATAACGGAGATCGCGCGCGCAAGGACACATTGGTGGAACACGGGTTCAGGTTGCCAAGCGCGAAGGATAATCGTCCGCTGAAGTTCGTGGAGTTTGAGGATCGCGTTGGCCAGGTGGTTTTTGTGAGCGCAACACCAGGCAAGTATGAGCACGAAAAGTGTCACCGACAACAGACATCCGACCCCCGACCACTGATTGTCGAGCAGATTATTAGGCCGACAGGGTTGGTGGATCCGAAGATTAGTGTGAGGAGGGTGACGGAGTTAGGGAACAGGGAACAGGGAACAGGGATTAGGGAACAGGTTGGGGAGAATATAGGACAAGTAGAGGATTTGATTCAGGAGATTCAAAAACGTGTCGAGCGCAAGGAGCGTACGCTTGTTACGACCCTTACCAAAAAAATGGCAGAGAATCTTACGGAGTTTTTGATCGAGAAAGGCATCAAGGTTCAATACCTCCACTCTGATGTCCAGACGCTCGACCGCATCACAACGCTTTCTGATTTGCGACGCGGAGTATATGACGTGATAATCGGCGTGAATCTTTTACGCGAAGGGCTTGATCTTCCAGAGGTGACGCTCGTCGCGATTTTGGACGCGGACAAGGAAGGTTTTTTGCGATCCGAGACTTCTATCATTCAGACAATCGGACGTGCCGCGCGCAACGTAAACGGCGAAGTTATTCTCTACGCTGATGTAATGACAGGTTCGCTCAAGCGTGCGATTGATGAAACGCAACGCCGCCGCAAGATCCAGTTGGCTTACAACAAGACGCACGGGATAACTCCAAAGACAATAGAAAAACAGATCAAAGACATTCGTGCGATGCTTAGCGGTGAGAAGTCAACGGAGGCCGTTCTCAAACTTGAGCTGACCGCGGAACCGCACGAAATCGAAGAGGTGATTCGCGAGAAGGAATCCGAGATGAAGGAAGCCGCGCGGAAATTGGACTTTGAGACTGCTGCTATTTTGAGGGACGAGATAGTTATTCTCCGACAACGTCATCCCTCCTCACCCTCCTTCCCCTCCTAACCCTCCAGCACATGCAAAACAAAATCACAATCCGCGGGGCGCGCGAGCACAACCTAAAAAACATCTCGCTCGAGCTTCCGCGCAATAAGCTGATTTGCATTACAGGCGTC
Organism: bacterium; assembly: GCA_020051955.1. Lineage (GTDB taxonomy): Bacteria > Patescibacteriota > Patescibacteriia > UBA9934 > GWF2-40-263 > JACRJW01. Next base: position 13,398 of record JAGVQB010000014.1, read on the forward strand.
TCTGGATCAGGGAAGTCGAGTTTGGCGTTTGATACGATTTTTGCAGAGGGGCAGAGAAGATATGTGGAAAGTTTGTCAGCGTACGCGCGTCAGTTTTTGGGACAGATGGAGAAGCCTGACGTTGATGAGATTGAAGGTTTGTCGCCGGCGATTTCAATTGATCAGAAAGCGCACGGCAGTAACCCACGCTCAACCGTTGCCACGATCACGGAGATTTACGATTACTTACGCGTCTTGTTCGCGCGAGTTGGCCAGCCGTATTGCGTGAAGTGCGGGGACGCAATTCAGAAGTTAACGAATGAGGAGATGGTGAATGTGGTGATGGGAAAGGTGGAAAGGTGGCAAGGTGGTGAGGTGGTGAGGCGGGGAGGTGTTGAGGTGGAAAAGGGGGAAATTAAAATTCTCGCGCCGGTGGTTAGGGGGAGGAAGGGTGAGTACTACCAGCTTTTGTACGATCTATATAATTCTGGGTTCGCGCGAGTCAGAATCGATGGCAAGGAGTTTCGATTGGACGAGCAGATTAAACTCGCACGCTATCAGCAACATACGATCGAGGTTGTTGTTGATACGATTCCTGTTGTTGGCTTTGCCCCCCTCCTTCCCAACCTGTCCACCGTAGCCTTGGCGAAGGTGGAGGAGGGGCAGGGGGAGGTTGCCTGCGCTAAGGACTCTCGTCAACGTCTTGCTGACGCGCTCGAGATCGCGGTTGAGCGCGGGAACGACGTTGTGACGATTGTTTATCCAGATAAAACAGAACAGCTTCTGTCAGCGAAGTTCAGTTGTCCAAAGGACGGCTTCTCATTTCCCGAGATCGAGCCGCGGCTCTTCTCGTTTAATTCTCCCTACGGCGCTTGTCAGCAATGCACTGGATTGGGAACAGCGGAGTTGTTCTCTGAAGAGGTATGTGGAAAGTGTCTGGGCGCGAGGTTGAGAGAGGAGGCGTTGAATGTGAGACTCCCCGGAGGAGGTGATCAGGTGGGGAGGTGGTCAGGTGGTCAGGAGGGGAGGTGGGAAGGTGGGGAGGTGGTTAGGTGGGGAGGTGGTCAGGACAGAAAGGCAGGGGTTTCGATCGTGGATATTACGAAAATGTCCATTGCGCAGGCTGTCGGGTACTTCGAACATCTTTCACTCTCTGATAAACAGCAACAGATCGCTGGGTCAGTGCTCAAAGAGATTCAGAATCGTCTCCAGTTTATGCTTGACGTTGGTCTCCACTATCTCACGCTGGATCGCATGGCAGGGACGCTCTCTGGCGGTGAGGCACAACGTATTCGTCTGGCGTCTCAGGTTGGATCAAAACTCGTTGGCGCGATGTACGTGCTTGATGAGCCGACGATTGGTCTTCACCAGCGTGACAACGATCGTCTGATCAAGACGCTTGAGAACTTGCGTGACATTGGCAACACAGTGATCGTTGTCGAGCATGACGAGGACACGATTCTCGCAAGCGATTATATGGTGGAGATTGGACCCGGCGCTGGCGTGCGTGGCGGGGAGGTTGTCGCGGCAGGGGATTTGTCGGACGTGTACAATGATCCGCATTCGCTTACTGCCGCGTACTTGCGAGGTGATAAAAAGATTGATGTTCCAAAAGAACGTCGCACCGAAAGTAAATACACGCTCAAAATCCGCAATGCCTCACAGAACAATTTGAAACATATTAACGTCGAAATCCCACTGCGTCGTTTCGTGTGTATAACCGGCGTGTCTGGTTCTGGAAAATCTACGCTCGCGTACGAGACAATGTACAAAACGATTGCTAAGCGTCTCTACGGCTCAAAGCACACACCAGGCGCGCACGATTCCCTCCTCGGGCTTGAGTATTTGGACAAGGCGATTTTGATTGATCAAGGCGCGATCGGGCGCACGTCTCGTTCTAACCCAGCAACATACACCGGGGCTTGGGATCCCATTAGAGAAATTTTCGCGTCAACCGCGGAGGCTCGTTATCGCGGATACAAAAAAGGAAGGTTCAGTTTTAACCGTCCTGGCGGAAGGTGCGAGCATTGCGAAGGCCATGGTCTGATCGCGATCGAGATGCATTTTTTGCCAACGGTGTTTGTCACGTGTGACGTTTGTAAGGGAAGACGGTTTGATCGTGAGACGCTTGAGATCACGTTCAAAGATAAAAATATATTTCAAGTGTTGGAGATGGAAGTAAGCGAGGCGGCCGAGTTTTTCAAAGACGTGCCAGTAGTGAGCGATAAACTTGAAACGCTCAAGCGCGTGGGGCTCGGGTATGTGAAACTTGGACAGCCGGCGCCAACGTTGTCTGGCGGCGAGGCACAGCGCGTGAAGTTATCAACGGAGCTTGCCAAGAGACAGACTGGGAAGACCCTGTATTTGTTTGACGAACCGACAACAGGATTACATTTCGAAGACGTGAAAAAGTTACTTGAGGTTTTGCACGAGCTTGTGGATAAGGGTAACTCTGTCATTGTGATCGAGCACAACTTGGATGTGATCAAGACAGCGGACTGGGTCATTGACTTGGGTCCAGAAGGCGGCGATCTCGGTGGAGAGGTTGTTGTTTGCGGCACGCCCGAGGATGTCGCGCGTCACTCGAAGAGTTACACGGGGCAGTACCTCCAGCGTGTATTAAAAAATATCGTTACCAGGTAACGATATTTTAAGTGCGGTTTTCTTTTGCTTTTTTTGGATTTTTGGCGTTTTGGATTTTGGTTTTTACTATTGCACTATCAACGTGCCAATCATCCCTGCCTCACGGTTCGATCCAATGTCGCAGTAATATGGATATTGACCAGGCTGTGAAGGTGCTGTGAACGTCAGTGACTCGCCCTGCGCGATTGAATAGTTGAGATCAAGCTCGTCAATGGTAAACGTGTGGAAACCCGTTGACTTGCTGAATGTGACCTTGACCTTGTCGCCTGGCTTGGTAGTGATCACGGATGGGTTGAATGCGAAGTTGCTTACTTCCATATCGACTTTCACATCAGTCTCCCCGCCCAGCGTGATTTCGTAAACAGGAATACCGTTTTCCTCGGTAATAGTTGTTTCACTACCAACACTTTGTGTTGTCGAATCTTCTTGCGTTGTAAATTCGATCGCCACACCTTCGTCAGTAATCGTTGTTGTCCCATCGCTATTAACCTCAACGTCTGCCTGTGGCTGAACTTCCTGCGCGGTCTGCGAACAGCCAGCGCCAAGCAGTACGATGATTAGCAATAATGGAATTGAATAGCGCATAGGAGGTAAATTGTTAAATGGTTAAATTGTTGAATTGTTGGAAGGTTAGCATCACCGAAGAGGAGAATCAATGGTACCCTGGGATTATGATGAACGAACGGATAAAGATCAAAAATGGGGATTTGCCAGATGAGCCTGGCGTGTATTTTTATTATGACCGAGCGGGCAGTCTTTTGTATGTTGGTAAAGCTACGTCGTTGAAGCGGAGGGTTGGGTCGTATTTTGTGAAAGCGCACAATGGGAGGATAGCGGAAATGGTTGGCAAGATCGCGAGGATAGATTATATCGAAACGCGCACCGTGATCGAGGCGTTGATTTTGGAGGCAAACGAGATTAAGGCGCGCCGACCAAAGTACAACATTCTTCAGCGCGATGATAAGACGTTTTTGTATTTAGCGATTACCAACGAGCGGTATCCGCGACCGTTGTTGGTTCGAGGTCACGAGCTGAAGCAGGCGGGGGAAAAACAGGGAACGGTGAACAGGAAACAGGGATTAGGGAACAGGATTGGGAAGGGAAGACGATTTGTTCGGATTTTTGGACCATACACCAGCAGTCGTTCGCTCAAGATCGCGCTGGAGCTTGTGCGCAGAAGTATTCCTTGGAGTACTTGTGCACCTCCGAGTTTGGGCGGACGGGCGCGACCATGTTTTGATTCCCAAATCGGCAAGTGCCCAGGCGTTTGCATTGGCGCGATAAGTCAGTCGGATTATCGTCGCGTCATTCGTCAGTTGATAATGTTTTTTGATGGCAAGAAGTCTAGTGTCGAGCGTTCGCTCAAGCGGGAAATGGAACGCGCTTCTCGCGATCAGCGGTTCGAGGACGCGGCTCTGTTGTGCAAACGACTTCAAGCGCTCAAGCATATTCACGATATCGCGCTCATCTCTCGAGAGGATTACGAGCTTCTGTTTACGAGAACGATTAGTGGTATCAATCTGTTGGGTCGAATCGAAGCCTATGACATCAGCAACATCTCTGGCACATCGGCGGTTGGATCAATGGTTGTGTTTGAGGATGGGAAACCCGCGAAGCATTTATATCGTCGGTTCAAGATCAAGACAGTAAAAGACGCTAATGACGTGGCAATGTTGGAGGAGGTTGTGAGGAGGAGGATCGCGAGGGGGAGGTGGGGGAAAAGCGACAAGGGTGACAGGGGCAACAAGGGGGACGGGGGGAACAGGGAACAGGGAACGGGGAATAGTGAACAGGGAACGGGGAATAGTGAACAGGGAACGGGGGCAAGTGGGAGGTGGGAATATCCAGAGGTGATGATAGTTGATGGAGGGGAGCCGCAGGTAAATCGTGTGCAGGCTGTGCTCGACGAGTTCGGTATTAAGATTCCGATCGTGGGAATTGCCAAAGGTTTTGATCGCAAGCAAGATCGGCTTGTGTACGATCGGGACGATCTTGAACTCCAACGCGTCATTACTCGCGGCAAAGAACTTTTCCAGCGTGCGCGTGACGAGGCACACAGATTCGCGATTCAGTATCATCGTGCTTTACGTGCCAAACATTTCAAAAGAAAAAAGACCTTGTAAGGTCTTTGAAGCGTTCGTTTGCGATGAGGTCGTCTACTCCAGGAACGGCTGGACAACGATCCCTGTGAGGACGATGGCGCTGAGCACGAGCGGGACTTGCCATGGGGTCTTGACCCCGGTCTGCTTTCCCAGCTTCCTCGTCTCGACCGTTGTCTTTGCCAGAACCCAGAATAGGATGATCCCGATGACCGATACGTGCCCGAAGCGCGAGGTAACGAATTGCACGTGGGCAAGCGTGAGCAATACTGCAAGTAGGAACATTGCAACGCCAGAGCGTCTCTTTGCGTTCAGTAGTCTGTCTATCCCACCGAGGTCGGGGAGGGAGGGAAGATGGCAGAGGAAGCTCTCGAAGAATAGGACATTCAGCAAGACCAGCCCCGTAAAGAACCCAGCGAAGAGAAATTCACTCCAGCGACCCGTGTGAGAATCCGCTACCACTATCGCGCAGCCCACAACGCTACAAATCATTATTGCGCCTGTTCCAAGGAGACAAATACGCGACAGCGTCCTAAAAGCCTTTTCCAGAACCTTACTCCCGAGTTCCTGTTGGCTCTCGAGGATCTTGAGGTGGTAGCTTGTGAGCGGAGCGAAGGCGTAGAAGACGCCAAACGCGAGGAGTGCCACGACAGCAACAGAGAACGTGATTGTATAGAACATGTTTCCTCCTTTCGACTTTGAGTCGACGCGATAAAGTATCAGGGTCTCGTCACTTTGTCCACAGCCGATCTTCTCCGAGGTAATCATTTTGAAGATTGCGGTCTGGTTTATCCACACCGTCTTTTTTTATTACGAATCCAGTCTGATTTCGAGGTTTTAAGTGGGGAAAAGTATTTGACCCGTGTCACACGGTGGAATAGAATGGTGATGGGTGGAGAAAAGTGGGGATTGATCCAGATGGTGGATCGATGCTCACTTTTTATTAAAGAGGTCTCTAAATAGATCGCGTGTCCCAAGCTCCACGTATGTTCATCGGCGAATACAATCATTCGATCGACGAAAAAGGTCGCCTCGCGATTCCAGTTAAGTTTCGCAAGGCGCTTGCGAAAGGAGCTGTGGTGACACGAGGGCTAGATACGTCTTTGTTCCTGTTCCCCAAGGAGGAGTGGGGCAAGCTGGCAGAGAAGCTTGCAAGTTTGCCCCTGGGGCAATCCAATAGTCGCGCGTTCGCCAGACTCATGCTTGCTGGCGCAATGGACGTCTCGTTGGATAAACAGGGCAGGGTCGTTTTGCCGGAATACCTCCGAGAGTATGCTTCGCTCATGAAGAATGTTGTCGTAACGGGTCTCTACAATCGAATAGAGATTTGGGATGAGAGCAAGTGGGCGTCTTATAAGAAACAGGTCGAGAGCGACGCGGACGCAGTCGCTGAAAAACTTGGCGAGCTCGGTATTTAACGAGACGCCACTTTCGCCGTCGCCCTTCGGGCTATGGCGGGCAGGAAAGTGGCTTTAACTCTGGTGTTCATAGCCACTTCAGCGGCGTTCCAGTATCAGGAGACCTTTGCAAAAGTCGATGAGATTGCGTTGAACGGGCTGTCGAGCCCCACGAAACGTAGACATTCTACGTAGAGTGGGGTCGACGGGCGCCCGTGAAACGCAAGATCGCGACTTTTGCAGAGGTCTCCAGGGAGGATCACTATGGACCACATACCAGTCCTTCTTGAAGAGGTGAGCGATTACCTCAAACCAGAGCCGAACAAGCTTTTTATAGACGGCACTGTGGGGCTGGGAGGGCACGCGTACGCACTCATGTCGCGCGCCCTTCCTGGCAGCCGTCTGCTGGGCATTGATCGGGACGATTCAAATCTCGCGATTGCAAAAGAACGCCTCGCGAGTTTTGGAGAGTCAGTCGTGCTCGTTCATGATAGTTACGCGAATGTAAAAAAGTACGCTTATGATCTTGGTTTTACTTCAGCTGGCGCGATCTTATTGGATCTTGGTTTTTCTTCTGTGCATGTGGATGATCCACTTCGAGGTTTCTCGTTTGCGTCAGATGGGCCGCTTGACATGCGTTATGATCGATCGCGGGGATTAACAGCAGAGACAATCATCAACGATTGGACGATAGAGGAACTCGCGCGGATATTTCGTCAGTTTGGCGAGGAGCTCCAGGCGCAACGGATCGCGGTGGCGATCGCGAGGGCGCGCGAGGAGCACAGGATTTCAACAACCGTTGAGCTTGCTAAAGTGATCGAGAGTGTTGTTAAGAGACATGGGAAAATTCATCCAGCGACAAAAGTATTTCAAGCTCTACGCATCGCTGTGAATGATGAACTTGGCGAGCTCGCGCGCGCGCTTCCAGACTTGGTCGATCTACTTGCTCCAGACGGGCGCATCGCAATTATCACGTTTCATTCGCTTGAGGATCGATTGGTCAAACGATTTTTCAACGCGCGGAATGATCTGCAAGTTTTGACCAAACGTGTGGTGGTGGCCTCCCAAGAGGAAGTGCGAAAGAACCGTCGCGCTCGCAGTGCGAAACTGCGAGTAGCGTCTCGGCTCTAATTTTCTTGATGTCCGCGCACATATGCCCATCGCCTCCTCAATTGTTGCTTGCAACACAGAACCGTTTATCCGCAGAACTTCCGCGTGGACGTATCTCTGCTCGCATTTCGTTTTTATAAATATCTTATCGTTGTGTGTCGTTGGGGTAATCGTAATTGCCTACATTATCCAGGTGAACGGTGATATCACAAAGGGGTATCAAATCCGCGAGCTTGAAACACAACTTTCAACATTGTCACTTCAAAATCAACAGCTAGAGGTTATCGCGCGCGAGGCACAGTCGCTTGAACACGTCGCGAGGTCAGTAAAGATGATGGGGTTTGTGGAGGCAGAAATGCCAACGTATATCACATCGTCTACTCCAGCAGTCGCATTGGCGCAATAAAAAAAGTATTCACAAAAAACCGGCCGCTTTGGCCGATTTTTGTTATGCTTCTTGTGGTTGTGGTGAATCAGGTTTGTCAGGCGTAAGGCGTGAATATTTATTGAGAAAAGTGAATTCGGAACTTTCTTCCATAATCTGTGGTTTTGTTGCTTGAAGTAATGATTTGTATTCATCATCTGTCAGTTTATTTTTAAGTTGAATTGGGGAGCTACTAGATCCTAGAAGTTGTTTAATAAGGTGTTCATTATTCTGAAAGACTGAATTACTTCCCCCCATATAGACATGATTCAGCATATCATATTCAATGATGTGCCTCAGTGTTTGTAAGTCCACTTTTATTCTTTTTGGACGTACTCCGCTACTATTTACGAAAGAACGCAGTCCTACTTCATCAATGGGGCCTGTAGTATATCCTGCCAACAAGCAGTCCAAAATATGATTAAGTAACTTCTGTTTTTCGTCTGATAACGGTTTTCCTCGATCCAAAATCCGTTTTATAACCCATTGAATTTCATTGCCAATTTGTTTTCGAACGAAGTTAGGGTTCAGTGAAGTACTTCGAGCACGTAGCTCAAGCGTTCTGATCGTCAGCTCTAGCTCATACCCGATTTTGTCGAAAAGATCTCTTTTTTCATTCGTGAGAAAATGTAACACGTTGGCAATGTTCTTCATTTCTTTTTCAGCGAGGTTGTATTCATCCCCTTGAAGTTGCTCGATTAAGTTTTGAAGGTGCTCGTTGATTATGAGCGCGATTAAGTATTTTTTCTTTTGTTGGATTGCCCTGTCGATGAGTTCTGGATTTTGTTTATACAGCGTCGTAAATTCAAAAATATCTTCGGCTGCGAATAGCTTTTCAATATGTCGGCGCATTTGTTCATTGATGATCTCGTCAAGGATCAATTCTTTTGCTAATTCAATCAGACGTTTCTCAAGCTCTTGTCCCAGGTATTCTTCACACACTTTTGGACCGATATTGTGTTGCGAGCAAGTTGTCTGGATGTGTTTGATCAAATCATCATGAGCGAACTCGTCTGGCAGGATTGGTTTACCCTCAACTTGGTACATTTCAAGATAGGCACTAAGCGTGTGTCGGAGAATATCCTTCTGTGCCTGAACACGACGGCTTTCAAAGCGATCCAACGCGCTGGCTATTTCAGGCTCTGCCTTCAGGCGAACCACAAACGCGTTGAGAGTTTCGGGGTCATTCTTTTTTCCCAAGACCGACTCAGTTACAAAACGCAAAGCGTCTTCTGGACCGTAAATATCCTGAAGGACACTCATTCCTGAAACAGCGTCTATCATTTCAAGCGCGGATTTTTTTGCTGTTTCAAAATCAATTTCTTCTTGCGTGCGTTCTGGTCGGGTTTCGAGAGCCCTTAAGCGCCTTCCTATTTCTTTTTGTTTATCTCTCAAACCAAACACATTAGCGTCTTTTGTTCGCATCGCTTTATCCATTTGTTCATCTTGCTTACCGCGAATTTTTCCCCACGTCTTTTCACGCTCACTCATAGAGATTCTTGCTTATGTTATACTTATTGCCGATATGATTTTTCTTTATAATACACTTTCGCGAAAAAAGGAGGAACTGAAACCAATCCACGAAGGCAAGATCGGACTTTACTCCTGCGGACCAACGGTTTATTGGTTCGCGCACCTGGGCAACATGCGAAGTTTTTTGTTTACAGATATTTTGCGCAGAACGCTTGAACTCAATGGGTATGAGGTCAAGCAGGTAATGAACATTACTGACGTTGGACATTTGACTGGTGATACTGATGAGGGCGAGGACAAGATGTTGGTCGCGATGCAGAGGGATGGAAAGACGGCACTTGAGATCGCGGAGTTTTATACATCTGCGTTCATGCGCGATCTTGAACGCTTGAACATTAAGCCCGCGAATCTTTTTCCAAAAGCAACCGCGCACATTCAAGATCAGATCGAGATGATTGTCGCGCTTGAGAAGAATGGGTTTACATATCGAACCTCTGATGGAATATATTTTGACACGAGCAAGCTCGCGGATTATGGGCGTCTGTCTGGACAAAAGTCACAGGACAAGCTCGCTGGCGCGCGAGTGGAGATGGGGGAGAAACGTCACACGACCGATTTTGCGCTTTGGAAGTTTTCGCCAGTCGGCAGTAAACGCGAGATGGAATGGGATTCTCCCTGGGGTAAAGGTTTCCCGGGCTGGCACATTGAGTGCTCAGCGATGTCAGCTAAGTATCTTGATGTTCCATTTGATATTCACACTGGAGGCATTGACCACATCGCGGTTCATCACGAAAACGAGATCGCGCAGACACGAGGCGCGCTTGGCGTACTTGAGGCAAATGTCTGGATGCACAACGAGTTTCTCACGGTCGGCGACGGTAAGATGTCTAAGTCGTTGGGGAATCTTTACACGGTCGAGGACTTAATCGCCAAAGGTTATGACCCGCTCGCGTTTCGATATTTGGTGTTGGGCGCGCACTATCGATCAAAGTTGAATTTTACTTTTGAGGCGCTTGAAGGTGCGCAAAACGCTCTAAAAAAGTTACGCGATGCAGTGCGGTCTTGGGATTCTCCTCAGGGCAGCTGTAAAGAGATCGAAGAGAGATTCGTCGCGGCGCTTAACGATGATCTCAATACACCGCAGGCACTCGCTATTGTGTGGGAACTTCTTGATTGTGATGAGGCGTCAGGCGCCAAGGCAAAGACGATTTTGTGGATGGATCGAGTTTTAGGTTTGCGTTTGGATGAATATGTTGGGCGTTCGCTTGATGTTCCTGTCGAGGTTCAGAAATTGGTTGATGAAAGGGAACGAGCGAGGGCAGATAAGGACTGGACACTGTCTGACACGCTTCGTAAACGAGTGGAGGAGCTTGGGTTTTCGATTGAGGATACAGATATGGGATCTAAAGTTAAGAAAATGTGATAGAATAAAGTCGTTGTATGGCAAATGATAATCGAATCCAGGCAAAGGAATCCGTTGTAGAAAAGGAAGCTGTTTTAGATTTGAAGGAGGGCGCGAAAAAGTTGGAGCCAGAGATTCAAGCGGCTCAACAGACACCAGAGCAGATGGCTGATCAAGAGTCGGGTGAACAAGGAGAACAGGCAGAAGTCTCTCCAGTTGTCGAACAAACGCCGGTCAGCACGCCAATATCCGTTGGAGTCGGAAAGGAAGAACGCGTGGAAGCTAAGGATCGTCTAAGCGAAGAGATTGATGATGTGCTTGAGGAAGACCTTGGTGATCTTTACAAAGCGATGAGCCCAGATGAACAACGAAAGTTTAAGGAGAAAGGCGAGGAAACAGTGTCAAAGATTCGCGAGTTGGTGCGCGCGACAAAAATTAACGCTAAGAAAATTTTTAAATTGATTCGGGAGTGGCTAAAGCTAATCCCCGGCGTGAATCGTTTTTTCCTTGAGCAGGAGGCGAAGATAAAGACTGACAAGATTTTGATAATAAGCGAGGAGGAACGTAAACGCGATCAAAACGAACCAATGTGATTTCGTTTTTCCAATTTGGGTTAGCAGTTGAGCCAGAACCAGTGCGCGCGTTCGCGCAAGGGGATTTGTTTATCGCGAGTTTGATTTTATGGGGAGTAGGCGCGCTTTTGATAGTGGTTGGATTGCTTTATGTGGCGCGGTATTTTTTACGCCGTATGTCGCGCGCGCGACAGGCGACTTTTCAGAAGGTAACGATATTGGTCACGCTTCCGAAGTTTCGTCGTGAAGAGGAGAGCGAGCGAGGCTCAACAAAGGAACAAATGCAAGAAGTTATCGCGTCCGCTGAAACATTTTTTTCAACATTGGGTGGGCTGAAAGCGCAACACGGATTCAAGCCATGGTTGTTTGGTCGTAAAGACGAGTTTGCCTTTGAGATTGTTTCAGAGAAAAAACTGATCAAGTTTTTCGCAACGGTTCCGCTCGAGAAGCGGCATTATTTTGAACAGGAAATTTCAGCCGCGTATCCAGACGCGTATCTTGAAGAGGTTGAGGATTACAACATTTTTCAGCCCAAGGGCGTAATAGTCGGCAGTCATTTGGTTTTCAAGCGCATCTCCGCTTTTCCTTTTAAGACATACCGCGAGCTTGAGAAGGATCCTCTCAACGCGATTACCAACGTTCTTTCAAAGGTGCCAGAGAATGAAGGCGCGGCTTTTCAGTTTCTTGTGCGATCAGCTCGTGGAAGTTGGCGGAAAAAGGGTGTAAAGATCGCGTCAAACATGCAACAGGGAATGAAGCTTGATGAGGCAATCAAAGGAAGAAAACATAAGCAGACGAATTGGATGGCGCTGATGGGTTTTGGTTCAGAAGAAGATAAACAAAAACAGCCAGAGAAAGATTATCGCCTTTCGCCACAGGAAGAGCAGACGGTGAAGGGGATTGAACAGAAGGCAAGCAAGGCAGGAATGGATGTGTGTATTCGTCTTGTCGCGTCTTGCGCGTCAGCGTCTGCTTCACAGACACTTATGAAGAACATGTTGGACGCGTTTTCTCAATACAACATTTATCAATACGGCAATTCTTTTGTGCGCGTTGTGCCAAGGCGCAAAAAGAAGATTGTCAGGAATTTCATCTATCGAGCGTTTGACGAACGAAACACAATCGTGCTTAACGCGGAGGAGATGGCGAGTATATGGCATTTGCCAACGCCGTGGACTGACACGCCAAATATCAAATGGCTTGGAGCGCGCAAACTTCCAGCGGCCGCGAATGTGCCAACGAGCGCGGAGGATGGCGGTCAGATCAAGATTGGTTACAATATGTATCGTGGCGTGAAGACAGACGTTTGGATGAAGGGGCCAGATCGCCAGCGTCACATGTATTTCATTGGTAAATCTGGATCAGGTAAAACGGAAACAATGGCGCATATGATTGTTCAGGACATTCGTCTTGGACACGGTGTCGCAGTTGTGGATCCACACGGAGATTTGATTGAACAAATTTTGGGTAATATTCCCAAAGAGCGCATTGACGACGTTGTTGTTTTTAATCCTGCGGACGCGGAGCGGCCAATGGGGTTGAATATGTTGGAGGCGCGTGACCCAAGTCAGAAAGACATGGCGGCGCAGGAAATGATCTCGATTTTTTACAAATTGTTTCCGCCAGAGATGATCGGTCCGATGTTCGAGCACACAATGCGCAACATGATGTTAACGCTCATGTCGGACACTGAAAATCCTGGAACCATCGCGGAGATTCCACGTCTCATCACTGATCCTGATTATCAAAAAGCCTGGGTTGAGAAAGTTACTGATCCCGTTGTGCGCGCGTATTGGGAAAAGGAAGTCGCTAACACGTCTGATTTTCACAAGTCTGAAATGTTTGGATATTTGATTTCAAAAGTTGGGCGTTTCGTTGAAAACGAGATGATGCGCAACATCATTGGTCAGGCGCATTCCAGCTTTAATTTCAGGGACATAATGGACAACAAGAAGATCATGCTCGTTAATCTTTCAAAGGGAAGGATTGGGGACGTGAACGCGGATCTTTTGGGGATGATTATCGTTACAAAACTACAGATGGCCGCGCTTTCACGGGCGGATATGCCAGAGAAGGATCGAAATGATTTTTATCTTTACATTGACGAGTTTCAAAACTTCGTTACTGATTCCATCGCGACTATTTTGTCTGAGGCTAGAAAGTACCGCTTGAATCTGATCATCGCTCACCAGTACATTGGCCAGTTGGTTAAGAATAATGACACAAAAATTAAAGAGGCCGTGTTTGGAAACGTGGGAACAATGTTTACGTCGCGTATTGGACCAGAGGACGTGGAGACACTTGAAAAAGTTTATTCTCCTGACGCGAGCGGATACGATTTGATGAACTCAGATAAGTTTACTTGGTACCTGAAGATGATCGTTGATAATTCTTCAATCAAGCCAATGACGCTGAACGTCACTCCAGTTGGACGAGGGAATCGCGAGCTGGCTGAAGCGATTAAAGAATTGAGTAGTTTGAAATATGGTCGTGACAGACGACTTGTTGAGTCGGAAATAATGGAGCGCGCACAATTGGGTTCGACTGTTGGCACACAGCCACGCCCGAATATGGAATTCTAATTTTGTACCTATGGACAATATCAACGAGCTACAATTTGAAACCGAACCAGAGGCTGACGTGCACGCGCAGGCGCGAGAGAATAGTGGCGTGCGCGCGAGGTTAGCATTACAAATGTTAAAGCAGGCGCGAGACAATATGAGCCATGTTATCCAGCTTTTGGAAGGAGGCGACAGCGCGCAGGCAATAAATCAGATGGTGAGCTTTGCTGTCCAACGCACGGCAACAGATGTTGAACTTGAGCAGACCGGCACTCGGACGCTCGAGGGTGTGTTTGATGGGCAGTCAATGGTTGGTGGCGATGGGTTGCGTTACAACGTACCTGAAAATTACGCGTCAAAATCTAAGCTAGTTGAGGGAGACATATTGAAGTTGATTATTCATCCAGATGGAACGCATATTTTTAAACAGATTGGACCAATCGAACGCCAGCGTCTTGTTGGAAAATTAGCTATAGATCCATCCACACAGGAGCCTGTTGTCGTGTGCGGGCAGGACGTGTATAAAGTGCTTGCGGCAAGCGTTTCGTATTTCAAAGGAATGCCCGGGGACGAAGTCGTGGTGATTATTCCGTCAGGCGGTGGGTGCGCCTGGGCGGCAGTGGAGAGGATTGGGGGATAGGGGAGGTGGGAGGTGGTCAAGGGAATCAAGGGAGTCAAGGTTATCAAGGTTGGGGGGAGGAAAAGGCTCGTGAAAAAAATCCAAAATCCAGGAACCAAAATCCAAAAAGAAAAGTATCAGGAATAATTAGGTTTGGGTTTTAGGGTTTGGATCTTTGGATTTTTTTCCCCCCCCTCGGACTATCTGTAAAATCTGTAAATCTGTAAGAATCTGTAATCTGTAGATAGGTACCCCTTATGTCCCAAGTACTATACCGCACATACCGTCCGTCCACGTTTAGCGAGGTTACTGGACAGGACCACGTTGTAAAGACGATCCAAAATCAATACGCGGGCAAATCTTTAGCCCACGCTTATTTATTTACGGGTCCGCGCGGGGTTGGAAAGACGACGATCGCACGTCTGCTCGCCAAGCTTGTGAATTGCGAGGATCCGAAAGGGAATGAGCCGTGTAACACCTGCGGCGCGTGTACACAAATTACCGCTGGGCAGGCAATGGATGTTTATGAGATGGATGCCGCGTCTCATACCGACGTCGAGAATGTGCGTGAGACCATAATCCAAGCCGTGAGGTTCGCGCCAAGCCAACTAAAAAAGAAGGTTTATATTATTGACGAGGTTCACATGCTTTCTGTTTCAGCGTTTAACGCGCTGTTGAAGACGATTGAGGAACCGCCAGAGTACGTGCTTTTTGTGCTCGCGACGACAGAAATTCACAAAGTTCCAGAAACGATAATTAGCAGGTGCCAGCGTTTCGACTTTAAGCGCATCTCCGTTGATGATCTCGTCGCGCGTCTTTCAAGAATTGTGAAGGAAGAGGGGGTAAAAGTGGATGAGGAAGTTTTACGCGAGATCGCTAAACATAGTGGTGGTTGCGCGCGCGACGCGGAGAGTTTGCTTGGTCAAGTCCTGGCACTTGGTGAAAAAAATATTGGGATGAAAGAAGCGAGCTTGGTGCTTCCCGCGACACAGCAGGTTTTGATTGAAGACTTCGTTAAGAGTTTGAATGAGAGAGATGCTAAGACGGCGATAACGCAGTTGAACACATATCTTGAACAAGGAGTTGACCTCCATCACTTTGTTGAAGACGTTGTGGATTATCTACGGGATCGATTGCTTGAGGCGATCGGTGGGAAGGTGGGTGGGATGAGTGTGGATTTTCTTCAGGGTGCCATTGAGAATTTGTTGCAAGCCTATCGTGACATTCGTGGGGAACACATCCCGCAGCTGCCAGTCGAGCTAGCAGTCGTGAAGATTTGTGGATTAAGGGATTTTCAGAAACAGGGGGCTGATTCGGGACGTGTAGAAATTTCCCCCCTGCCCGAGGGGGGGCTAGGGGGGGTGGGAGTGAAGCAAGAAGAAAAAGTGGCAGGCGCGACAAAGGCAATAAAGGCAACAAATGGTCAGGAGGTTGCTACGGCAGTTTTTGATACAATCCCCGTCATTAGCCTCGAGGAAGTAAAAGAAAAATGGCCGCAGGTCTATGAGCAGATTAAATCCTGCAATGCTTCTTTGCCGATGATGATGAAGGATTGTGAGGTTTCAGGGGTAGAAGGAGGCCAAGTAGAGATAGGATTTGATTATGATCTTTATGTACAAACGGTTAATCAGGAAAAGAATCGTAGTGTGATCGAGGGCGTGCTTGAGAAGGTGCTTGGAAAGCGCGTGCGCGTAAAGGCGGTTCAAAAAGCACACAAGGATGAAGTCGTTGATGAGCTAGTGGAAGCGTTCGGTGGGTCAGCAATATAAAAGAGAGCCGTTGCGTTAGGCTCTCGCGTTCGTGGTTAGCGCGCTCGTCCTCAGGTGGGCGCGCTTTGAGTTTCCGCCATCATGCCGTCCCGGGCACTATGACGGAAATCAAAATGTGACTGGTGGGATCTGCGAGTGTATTGACCGAACTCTCGTTCGGCACACTCCTCACAGATCCCGTGGGAGACGCCTGCGTCGGCATCGTCCTCCATGTCTTCCTTGAGTTTGGTTCCGCACCATGCGCAAATGGTTCTCACGTCAGCTCCCACATTTGGGTTTCAGATTGCGACGAGGAGAATAGCATGAATACCAAATTGTTTCAAGTGTGGATAGATTCGAGGGAAATTAAAATCCGCTCTTGCGTTGAGCGGAAATGAAGTCACGGAGGCAGGATTCTTGCTTTTAAAAAACATTCTGAACGCTCTTTCGCCATATGGAAGAAGTGCGCTCAGACCGATTTCACCTTTCTCACCTCGTCCACCTCGACAACCTTTGATCGCCACCATTGTATCTTGTATAAAAAACTCGTTTACTTCGATGTATCACGAAGTGCTGGAGGTAAAAAATTATCGAGGCGTAGGTCAATCCTACGTCGAGATGATTTTTTGCCGAAGCACGAGTGAGGCGCCAAGTTTGTGAGTTTCGTAACAAAACCCCCAAATTTGGATGCATCGCGAAGTGCTGGAGGTAAAAAATCTTCGAGGCGTAGGTCAATCCTACGTTGAGATGATTTTTTGCCGAAGCACGAGTGAGGCGCCAAATTTGGGGGTTTTGTGGTTCCGGGACGTGGATTCGAACCACGGTTCTGTGCTCCAGAGGCACATGTCCTGCCGCTAGACGATCCCGGAGAGTATTGTCTCTGAAAAAAGCGATCTGCTTGCGCTTCGGCTCGCAAAAGCCTCAACGTAGGATTGACCTACGTCTCGGCATTTGCTTGCCTCCAGCGCGTCGCATCTCATCTTTTTTCAGAGACAATACCTTCGGTGTTGCACGGTCTCGTGCGAACTAACTATTTGATTATAATGTTTTCTATGTGGGCAACCATTTCTTCTTGGTTATTCATTCATACTAACGACGCGGTGATATTACCAAACAGAGGGATCATTGACAAGAATAAGGGGAGGAGAAAAAGGGGGAGGATTACTTCGAAACAAAATCTACAATCGCGCCGGCGACATCCATGCCAGTCACGCGTTCGAGCTCTTTGAAACCAGGGTTAGCGTTCACCTCCAAAAGCAACGGCCCACGATTCGATCGAATAATATCCACGCCAGCTATATCCAGTGAAAATAATTTTGCCGCGCGCATTGCCAGGTCAGCCTCCGCACGGCTTAACTCGATAGGGGTTCCGATTCCGCCGTTGGAAGTATTCGCGCGCACGTCTCCCTCTGGAGCCGCGCGTTCCATCGCGGTCAATATCTCCCCACCAAGCAGGAACGCGCGCAAATCTTTTCGCCCCGCCTCCGCGATAAACTCTTCAACGATTATTGGATTGCGATCGCGTACGGCCAAGTATTCAACAATTGGCTGTAGCGTCTCTGGGTCTCTCGCAAAGAACACTCCTTTCCCATGCGTTCCAAACGCGACTTTCAAAATCACAGGGAATCCAATCTCGCGCGCGATCGCCAGCGCATCCTCACTTTTTTGAATGATGCCCCAGCGCGGACAGGGGATGCCATTGGCAGAACACAAAACATGCTGGGTGATTTTATTTTTCCCATTCATGATTGCCACGCCACCATTGATGACTCGATATCCAGCTTGCGCGAGGAGATCTGGCGCGTACGTGCGCAGGCTTGGCTCCTCGATAAAGTTCGGGCGGCAGATGATTACGTCCATTGGAGGAAGGGGGTTGGATTGGTGAAGAATCGTTTGCGGTGACACTAGTACAGGCAACCCCCCTTTATCCCCCCTCCGCCTTCGCCAAGGCTTCGGCGGACAGGTTGGGAAGGGGGGAGATTGAAATGACAAAAACGGTTCGAAGATTTTTGCAACTTCGTGTCCGCGCTTCAAAATAGCTTCCTCGAGTCGGTCAGCGCCAGTGTGCTGATCCTCGGTTGAGGTGGAGAAGGTTAGGATGCCGATGGTCATATGGGAGGGGTGAGGGGAGAGGGAGGAGGGAACAGGGAACAGGGAACAGGAAACAGGGAACAGGGAACAGGGATTAGGGAACAGTGAACAGGGAACAGGGATTAGGGAACAGGGAAGGGTTAGGAGGGGAGGGAGCTCGGAGAGAATTCGTCGAGGATTTGGAGGACTTCGTTGGCAGAGCACGACGTGTGGAGACGCTCTTTGAAAGGTTTCGCGCCGGGCACTCCGCGGAAGTACCACGAGAGATGTTTTCGAAAAGTTGTTACGCCCCGCTCGCCATATTGCTCGAGATGGTAACGCAGATGAAGTTTAATGACACGCACGCGCTCTTCATTCGTGACTGGTGTTGGTGCGCACCCAGCGAGCAGATCATTGATATGTGAAAAAATCCAGGGGTTCCCCAGGGCGCCGCGAGCGATCATGACGCCAGCGGCGCCAGTGGTTTTCAAAGCATCGATTGCAAGAGGCGCGGTGTGTGCGTCGCCATTAGCGAGCAGTGGTATCGAGAGTGTTTTCGCTAACTCACCGATTAGATTCCAATCCGATTTTCCAGAATACCCCTGTGACTTGGTGCGCCCATGGACCGTAATTAGATCCGCGCCTGCTTCCTCGAGCACGTGCGCGAACTCAAAGCACTCGCGTGGGTTACTCCAACCAGAACGAATTTTTACAGAGAGAGGGACAGTGATCGCGGACTTCATTGCTCTCACGATCTCGCTTGCGAGTTTCGGTTCTC
The DNA here is from genome assembly GCA_020051955.1 of bacterium. Classification (GTDB taxonomy): domain Bacteria; phylum Patescibacteriota; class Patescibacteriia; order UBA9934; family GWF2-40-263; genus JACRJW01. Next base: position 32,273 of record JAGVQB010000014.1, read on the forward strand.
GCATAAGCGCCGCGCCGTTAAAATTGTGAACGATCTTATAAACCGGGCAACCCATGTTAATGTCAAAACCTTCGGGGCGATGTTGAGCTTCGATGATTCGCGCGGCCTCGGCCATCGTGTTTGGGTTTGAACCAAAGAGTTGTTGCACCAACGGTCGTTCATCATCGTGGATGGCGGTCATGCCCAGTGTCTTCTCATTGTCACGCACAACCGCCTCCGCGCTCACCATTTCGCGGAAGATGATGACTTGATGAGAAGATTCCTCGGTTACTCTTCGACTCGCTTGCGCGGGCTCAGGGTTGTGTTGCGCGACAAGTCGCACAACACGACAAAACGCCGAATCTGTCATATCAGCCATTGGCGAAAGCGCGATGATTGGACGCGGGCACGTCGCCCAGTTGAGAAACATATCTCTTGGAGGGTAGCGGTAAATCAACGATCGTTCAAGCCACTTTGCCGTAACCGGGTAACGGCGAAATGACAGTGGAGGTGGAACCCGTGGTGTCGAACACTGGACAGATAATAAAAAAGTGATAACTTTGTCTGTCAGCAGACGGCACGCGTGCGTTTGCTGTGAGGAGAAGACGAGAATGGTAAAGCCAGGACCCAAGTCTGGAGCGGAAGAGCGTTATCCCATTGAGAAGGATCTTCTCAGCCTCGGTGTCTCTGTCGTTGAGATCGCAAGTCGTCTGGGTGTGAGCGATTCCACGGTCTGGGAAGACATCACTGACAAAGGTGGGTTGCACGTATGGATTCCGTCCCGTCCCAAGAGCGGCGCGGAGATCTACGGTGCGAGGTTCCTGCGCTGTGCGAATATCGAGAGGAGAGCATGGTCGTTGGAAGAAAGACAGTCGTGTGAATCCATCAGATCGTTGGTTGAAGAATCAATTGGTCTGAATGAGATCAAGACGTTTCTGCTTGGCATGTTTTGCGCGCACCTCGCGCTCCAGTATCCCGCTGACCATCCTGGGCTCGAACGCGAGATGGAGCTTGCGCGCGCCGTGTTCGACATTCGTTCAATTGCCAAGAGCGCTGGCATCGCTCAGACAAACGCGGACTACCTGCTCTGGGACTACTTCCAGGAGGTTGTGAGAGGACAACGCAATCCACCCACGTCAAAGGACAACGCCATCGCGGACCTGGCGGAGATGTTCCGCCTTCGCGCTTCGCGAGAGAAACTGCAGGGTCCGTTTCAGGACGGATTCGCGCAAGCGGTTCGCGAAGCGATTGATGCTCTTGCGAGCAACCAGGCGTCTGTACTGCGTATGCGTTACGGCATTGATTCAGAAGTGAGGACGCTGAGGGCGATTGGGGCTTTGCTTGGTTGCGTAACGAACGCGCGGATTGAACAGATCGAGAAAGAGGCGCTGGTGGCAATCCGCGACTCCAGACATGGGGATCGTCTGCGCGAGTACCTCACTGACTTCTCGTGTCTCTCCACAAAACTTGTGGAGGCACAGACCGAGATCGTACGCCTTCGCAACCTGATCGTTGATCGCGAATCAAGAAGTGGGGCGCTCGGTTTCCTCGCGACAGATGTTGAGGATCTTGGTCTGCCGTCTCGTTGCAGAAGGCGGATGCGTGAGCTGGAAATTAGCAAGGTTGGTCAGCTCGTGCGCTGTGCCAGGAGCGACCTGCGAAAACAGTGGTTCGGTAAGGGGTCGCTTGACGCGATTGCCAATGCTCTGTCTGCTCATGGGTATGGGCTTGATGGCGTGGGGCTTTTGCCAGAAGAAGTTGAGCTCTATCCGATCCCCGATGCCGTGCTTCGCTACCGAGAGGCATTGGTGGAACGAAAGAAGTCGCGCTGGTAGTTCGTTGACGCGCCTGTCTTTGCGAGACAGGCTTTTTTATTTCTTGTATACTTTCCAACGTATGAATTCATCGAGCAAGTATCTTTACGCGGCTGCCACATTGGTCGCGATAGGTCTGGTTGCTTTCGCGGCTACAAAAGGCACGGCGCCATCATCGTATGATGATTTCGCGCGATGCATCACACAAAATAGTGTGAAGATGTACGGCACGTGGTGGTGCGGTCATTGCAGAGGGCAGAAGGACATGTTCGGTAGCTCTTTTCAATACATAAATTACGTTGAGTGTTCTGATATTCCTTCTCGTGACATGAAGCAGGAATGTAAGGACGTGGGCGTTGAAGGTTACCCAACTTGGCAGTTCGCTGATGGCTCGCTCGCGCCTGGGGAACAGAGCCTCGAAACATTATCGCAAAGGAGTGGTTGCGAATTGCCCACGCAGGATTTATGAAAAAAATCGCGCGCACAATTTTAGCGTTTTCGATAATTGGTTTGTTGATTTCGATTTACTCCTTTCTCCACAATCAGGGTTTCGCACCAGGCGAGTTTTGCACGCTTAGCGACACTGTGAATTGTGACATTGTGAACAAAGGGCCGTTCTCGCAGATTTTCGGTGTGCCAGTTTCTTTGATTGGCGTGATTGGATATTTGTTTTTGGCGATAGCGTCGTGCATGAAGATTCGAGAGCCTCAAGATCGCGGTATCACAACTTTTCTCTTGCTCGCGTCGTTTAGCGGGCTTCTGTTCAGCTTGTATCTTTCTAGTCTTGAAGCATTCATTCTTCATGCTTGGTGTGTTTTGTGTCTAAGTTCCCAGTTGTTAATCCTCGCGATTTTTATTCTATGCGGATTTCTTTTCATGGAGCGGCGCGCGAAGTGACGGGATCGTGTCATCACTTTGAAGTAAAAGACACGAGCGGAAAAGTCAGGCAGATTCTTTTTGACTGCGGAATGTTTCAGGGTGAGCAGATGTGCGGCTCAAAGAACGCTGACGTTTTTGGTTTTGATCCCAAGCTGATTGAAGCGGTTTTTATTTCTCACGCGCACGCTGATCACACAGGTCGCCTGCCCAAACTTATAGCAGGAGGATTCACAGGGTCGATCTATATGGTTGAGCCGTGTATTGGACTTTCAAAACTCGTGCTGGAGGACGCGTATCACATAATGAAAGAGGACGCAAAACGCTGTGGCAGTTCAATTCTCTACGAGCTTGATGATCTCAAAGGTGTGTTCGATCGAATCCAACCCGTGAGCTACCATCAGGAAATTGATGTTGCTCCCGGAGTGAGCGTGATGTTCCACGAAGCTGGGCACGTACTCGGCTCGGCTTATATTTCCATTGACGCCGAAGGAAAACGTTTGGTGTATTCAGGTGACATAGGAAATGATCGAGTGCCGATTCTGCCAGAGACTGAGCCGATCTCGCGCGCCGACGTTGTTATTTGCGAATCAACATACGGCGATCGGACGCACGAAGGGACAGAGCAGAGGTCGTCGCTTTTGAAAGAGGCGATTGATTTGGTGATTCGCGACCGCGGCGTTTTGATGATCCCAGCGTTTTCAATCGAGCGCACACAGGAGCTTCTCTACGCGATCGATCAGCTTTTACAGACGGAGTTGAAAACGCACATCCCGATTTTTCTCGACAGCCCAATGGCGATTCGAGCCACGGAGCTGTATCGCCACTTCAAGTCGTATTTAAAATTCGACGCGCCAATCCTCGCGCAACCTGACTTGGATTTTTTCAGTTTTCCAAACCTGCGAGAGACCCTTACAACCGACGAATCAAAAGCGATCAATGACACGCAGGCTCCATTCATTGTGATCGCTGGCTCGGGGATGATGTCTGGCGGGCGCATTATGCATCACTTGCGACACCACCTCCCCGACGCAAAGAGTCGCGTGCTTGTTATCGGTTACCAGGCCGCGGGTACGCTTGGACGCAGGATTTATGAGGGCGCTAAGAGCGTGCGCATTTATGGCAAAGAGGTTGAGGTGCGCGCGAAAGTTTCCGCTATCGGCGCGTTCTCCGCGCACGGCGATCAGGACAAACTTACGCGCTGGCTCGCGCCAGAGGATGGGCAGACTCCAAAAAAGATTTTCCTCGTGCACGGAGATCGGGAAGTAGAAGAAGTTTTCGCAACCCACCTGCGGCATCATCTTGGTGCAGAGGTGATAATCCCAGAGTATCAAGGGACGTATGAGGGATAGTTGCTAGCGTGCGATTTTATTTTCAGGTAGGATGTTGTCGTTATGCCCGACCAGGCACACATTAGAAATTTTTGCATCATCGCGCACATTGATCATGGAAAGTCGACCCTCGCGGATCGGCTTCTTGAGTTAACTGGCACGGTGGATAAACGCAAGATGAAGGAACAAATTTTGGATTCAATGGATTTGGAGCGCGAGAAAGGGATCACAATCAAGCTCGCGCCGGCGAGGATGAAGTACGAGTATTTAGGGAACAGGGAACAGGAAACAGGGATTAGGGAACAGGAGAGAGGACAGTACGTTTTGAATTTGATTGATACTCCCGGACACGTGGATTTTACTTATGAGGTGTCGCGGTCGTTGGCGGCTGTTGAAGGCGCGATTCTGCTTGTTGACGCGACACAGGGCGTGCAGGCGCAAACGATTGGAAACTTGTATTTGGCGCTTGGGGAGGATTTGGAAATTATTCCAGTGTTGAACAAGGTTGATCTGTTAGCGGCAGATATACCGGCTCGTATCGCGGAGCTGACTCAACTAATTGGTTGTAAACCAGAGGACATACTTTTGGTCAGTGGAAAAACTGGCGTCGGCGTGCCAGAACTTCTTGACGCGATTGTCGAGCGTATTCCACCGCCGTCTGGCAACCCTCTTGCTCCCACTCGCGCGCTCATTTTTGATTCGTTCTACGACGACTATCGCGGTGTTATGGCGTACGTTCGAGTTGTGGATGGAAAGATTACAAAGCGTGAGAAGATGAAGATGATGGTGACGCGCGCTGACATCGAAATGTTGGAGACAGGGGCTGTGACGCCTGGAGGTTTTATCGCCACAGACGTGCTTGAGACAGGGCAGATTGGGTATGTTGTAACAGGGCTCAAGGAGATAAGCGGGTGTCGCGTGGGAGATACGATTACACAAGTAAACGGTGGGACTGATTCTCTTCCTGGCTATAAAGAGGTGAAACCGATGGTCTTCGCGGGGATTTTTCCGCAGGAGGGAGATGATTTTCACAAGTTGCGTGAGGCAATGGGAAGATTGAAACTGAACGATTCCGCGCTTATGTATGAGCCGGAACATTCTCCTGCGATTGGGTTTGGATTTCGATGCGGGCTGTTGGGAATGTTGCATTTGGAAATTTTGAAAGAGCGACTTGAGCGAGAGTTTGATATCAATCTCGTTGTGACAGTGCCGTCGGTGGCGTATGAAGTACATCTTCGCGGCGCAAGCGCACTCCCACCCCCCCTAACCCCCCCTCGGGCAGGGGGGGGATCTTCAATCGTAATCAAAAGCCCGCTTGAGTTGCCTGACCTTTCGCGTATTGATCACATCAAAGAGCCGTGGGTGAAGCTGGATCTTGTGAGTCCATCAGAATACATCGGCGCGATAATGACTCTTCTGCAAGAACGCCGAGGTATTTATCAGACAACAGAATATCTTTCCGGCGCGCGCGCGATTCTTCATTATGAGATCCCACTTTCGATGATCATTATTGATTTCTACGACAAGTTAAAAAGTGTTACGGCTGGATACGGGTCAATGAACTACGACGTGATCGGATACCGTCCAGCGGATGTTGTGCGCATGGATATTCTTGTCGCTGAAGATCCTGTGGACGCGTTCGCGACGCTTGTGTATTCAGATGAGGCAGAGAAGGTTGGGCGCAGAATAACAAATGTGCTCAAGGACTCAATTCCAAAACAAAACTTTGTTATAAAACTTCAGGCCGCCATTGGAGGAAAAATTGTCGCGTCAGAGCGAATCTCAGCAATGCGCAAGGACGTGACAGCTGGTTTGTACGGAGGAGATGTGACTCGCAAGCGCAAGGTTTTGGAAAAGCAGAAGAGAGGCAAGGCGCGCATGGCGCAGATGGGCAAGGGGAGAGTGAGCATACCGACGGATGCGTATTTGAAAGTATTGAAAAGGGAATGAACACACGTTGGGTTCTTGAGGAACCGATCACAGATGAAATTAAGCAACGGTTTCCGGAGGTTGGTCCGGTGCTGTTGCAGTTGTTGTGGAATCGAGGAGTGCGAACAAGGGGAGAGATGGATGTGTACTTGGGGCCAGACTGGAGTCGTGACACATACTCACCGAGTTTGTTTTTGAATATGCCACGGGCTGTTGCCCGTGTTTTTGAGGCGCTGAAAAGTGGGGAGGTCATTGTCGTGCACGGTGATTACGACGCTGACGGAGTGTGTGGATCCGCGGTAATGATTGCGACGTTACGGGATATTGGTCGCGCGTTGTGTTTTGAAAATTTGGTCATCTCTTACATTCCGCATCGAGAGAAGGAAGGTTACGGAATGTCAGTGGAAACGGTTGAACATTTACACTCTCACGATAAATGCGGACTTATTATTACGGTTGACTGTGGGATCAGCAACAAGAGCGCGATCGATCGCGCTCGCGAGTTGGGAATTGATACGATCGTGTGCGACCATCACACAATGCCCGACGACATTCCCACTGACGCGATTCTGATCCACCCGCTTGTTCCAGGCGAGACATATCCAAACAAACAATTATGTGGCACTGGTGTCGCGTTCAAGTTCGCGAGCGCGCTTTTGGAAGAGGCACGACAGCGTGGTGGGTTATTATCTGATGGACACGAAAAGTGGCTTTTGGATCTTGTCGCGATCGCGACCGTAACGGATGTTGTGCCGCTTGTCGGAGAGAATCGTGTGTTGGAGCGTTACGGACTTTTAGTGCTCAACAAGACGCGACGAAAGGGGATACAGAAATTACTCGACGTTGCTGGCTCAAAAGTTGGCGCGCTTGATACGGTTTCGATTGGGTTTCAGATCGGCCCGCGGTTAAACGCCGCGGGACGCATGGCGCACGCGAGCGCGGCGCTTGACCTACTGCTTGAGGAAGACGATTCGCGCGCGACACAGCTCGCGATGCAATTGCACGAAACGAACACGCACAGACAAAAGGCGTCGCAGGCAATGTACTTAGCGGCGCGAGAACAAGTTGAAAAAAAATCCAGTGATAAAATTTTAGTAGCGGTTGGAGATGGGTGGGGCGCTGGATTGGTAGGGCTTGTTGCTGGCAAATTGAATCATGAGTTCCACAAACCAGTGCTCGTTGTGGGCAAAGACGCGGATCGGTACGTCGGTTCCGGCCGTAGCATCGAAGGTTTTGACATTACGCGTGCGCTACACGCCGCCGCCGCGTATCTTGATAAGTTTGGCGGTCACCCGCAGGCGTGTGGGTTTTCCACGACAGGGGTTGAGAGGTTTGAGCAGGCAATATCAACAATGCAATTTTTCGCGGAACAAAACATTGATGATGATTTATTGTTGCCTTCGACGAAGATTGACGCGCAGATTACATTTGAGGAAATTGATTGGGAACTTTATGACAGTCTCGCGCAATTGCGACCGTTTGGAACTGGGAATCCAGAACCGAAGTTTGTTTCTCGTGGCGTGCGGGTTGTTGCGATGAGTGTTGTTGGAGCAGACGGTAAGCATTTGCGTCTGCGTGTTGGGTCTCCAAATGGTAGAATGATGCAAGCGATTGGTTTTGGGCTTGGCAGTCACTGCGCGAGTCTTACCCTTGGTCAGCCGATTGATTTGCTGTTTACCATCGACGTAAACGAATGGAACGGAAATCGCGAACAGCAATTACGAGTTATCGATATTGATTTTCAAACAAAATAAATATGCGCGTGAAAATATATACGGACGGGGGGTCGCGAGGGAATCCAGGACCCGCGGCTTCAGGAGCGGTTTTGAAGTCGTCATCGGGCGAGAAGCTCGCGGAGATTTCGAAGTATCTTGGCGTCACGACTAACAATCAAGCCGAATACTGCGCTATTATTTTGGGTCTAAAAAAAGCGGCGGAGCTTGGCGCTACACAGGTTGATTTGCTAATGGATTCGGAGCTCGCGGTTAAACAGCTTAAAGGTGAGTATCGAGTGAAGAACCCCGAGATCGCAAAGCGGTTTCTTGAGATAAAAAATTTACTAACGCGGTTTGATCGTTTCAGCATCGTTCATATCAGGCGCGAATTGAACGCGCAAGCGGACGCTATCGTGAACAAGTGCTTGGATGAAAATTGGAGATGATTGTGGTATGATTGGGGAAAGTCGTTGAGTCGTTGAGTTAGTAATACTTGATGACTAGACGGATTAGCACTATGAATTTTTTTGGAAAGAAAAAAACAAAAAGCTTTTTGGGTGTTGATATAGGTGAAAGCAGTTTGAAAGTAGTTGAGTTTGGGTCAGTAAGGGGAAAGGCATCGCTACTTACATATGGGTACGCGGAATTGCCAGGCGCGGAGGCTGGCGAAACACTATTGAATAATCCTAAGGTAGCTGGCGAATTGCTTGCTCGTTTGTGTAAAGAAGCAGGTGTCAAAGCCACTTCCGCGATGGCCGCTTTGCCCACCTCAAATATTTTTTCCGCGGTTCTCTCGATTCCAAACGGAAAGGATCCTCGCGCGCGCCAAGTGGCAGTGAACACTGAAGTAAGCAAGCTGACTCCACTTCCTGTTACTGAGATGATAATGCAGACGACGTTTCTGGATGAAGAAAAAAAATCGTCAAAAAAGGAAAAGGTCGTCGCGTCAGAACCGTTAAAACAAAAAGGTGATAATTTTCGCGTACTCGTAACTGGAGCGGCGAAGACGTTTATCCAGAAATACATTGAGACGTTCAAGGCGGCGAATCTAAACCTTCAAGCAATTGACATTGAAGCGCTGGCGCTTGTTCGTTCGCTGGTTGGCAAAGACAAGGGTGCGATTCTTATTTTGGATATTGGAGGAAAGCGTACTAACATTCTCATCGTTGAAAAAGGAATTCCGTTTGTGTCGCGTTCAGTGACGATTGGTGGTAATACAATTACAGGACTAATCATGCGGCAGATGGGCACGCAGGAAGCGCAAGCAGAACGAGCAAAACGCGATCTTGGAGCTATGGAAACAAGCGCGTCTGATTTAGCTGGCGGATTACCAAAACTTCTTGAGCCAATCATGCTCCCACTTGTAAACGAGATTCGTTACGCGATTCAATTGTATTCAGGTATGGAGCTTTCGCAAATTAGAAAAGTTGAAAAAATTATCATAACCGGAGGGTCGGCGCATTTGCCACGTATACCAGAATACTTAGCCAGCGTTTTGAACATGAACGTTTATCGCGGAGACCCATGGGCTCGCGTTGTTTATCCCGCGGAGCTTTCTGCCGTACTGGAAGAAATTGGTCCAAGGATGAGTGTCGCGGTAGGGCTGGCAATGCGCGAACTAGAGTAATATGCCGAGACCTAAAAAGAAGTCATTGTTAATTGTGGATGCGGATGTTCGTTTGGCAAAAATATATGCCGGAAGGTTTGAGGAAGTTGGATGGCGAGTGCTTGTGACGCAAAAAGTTGCTGACGCGAAGAAGCGGATTGCTCGCTTGGTTCCAGACGCGTTGATGATAGATCCAACGCAGGAGGGCGCGGACTTTCAAAAAGAGTTGCGAGAAGATCCAAAGACCGCCGCTGTCGTTCAGGTTGTACTTACGAACGCGGTTGATCGAAACACGATCGCGCGAGCAGTCGTTGCCAACGCTGATGCTTATTTTCTAAAATCGCACACTGCCCCTGGGCAGGTCGTGCGGAAAATCAAACAGTTACTCGATATGAACACGCAAAAAAAATCTGTTCAGTCAATAAACGATCAAAGCGGCTTCACGTTAGTTGAGTTGCTTGTAGTGATCGCGATTGTTGCTCTCGTGATCGTGTTTGCCGCGATCGCGGTTGACTCCGCTCGTTCTAAACAACGTGACGTGACGCGCCTTTCCAACGTGCGGCAGGTGCAATCAGCTCTTGAAGATTTTTTTAATGAGAGTAACGCGTATCCAAACGGTGAGATGATGCCGTTGGGCGATGTCGCGCAAAGCGCGTGTTTGGGCGCGAGTGGATTTGCGGCGGATTGTGTTACGTCAGACTCAACATTTTTGCGCGTTGTTCCTGGCGCTTATGAGGATGGTCTCGACAGTATTGTGACGTGTGGCGAACCTGCGCGCCGAGCGTTTTGTTATTCAAAGCGACAGGACGGAGAATCTTATGTAATCTATTTTGAATTGGAAAATAATTTTGGGCCTGTCGGTCTGCAAAGCGGTGTGAATTGCGCCACGCCAGAGGGAATGGAGGCTGGGATATGTCCAGAATAGTGTGAGCGAGAGACCGTTGAAAAACTCGCGATCTTGCCTTTCACGGGGACTCCGCCACCTCCTCACCGTGGGATTTACCCACGTCTCGGAGGCTGGCTTCCCCGTTCAAGGCAATCTCATCGAGTTTTTCAACGGTCTCAGCGAGAGCGTTTTTTTGATTCGTGATTTGGTGTTCGTCGGTTACCTAGTCGTCATTTTTGTTTACGATTTGCGGTACATGCTTATTTTAGATCGTGTTACGATTCCCGCGATGATTATCGCGATCACCCTGAATCTTTGGCTTGGGATAATACCCACCTGGTCAATTTTTGTGGGTGGTCTCGTGATTGCCGCGTTTTTTTGGATTCAATTTTTTGTCTCGCGCGGCACATGGGTTGGTGGCGGAGACATACGCATGGGTGCGCTCATGGGGTTTATGTTGGGGCTTTGGCACGGACTTGCCGCGCTTTTTTTTGCGTACGTTTTAGGAGCGATTGTGAGTGTTTTACTTGTGCTCGTGGGAAAAGCTAGCCGCAAGACCCCGATTCCGTTTGGTGTTTTTCTCTGTGTCGGAACCTTGGTAATGTTATTTGCCGGTCAGAGTATACTTGATTGGTACTTTGGATTTTTTGTATGACAAAAACCGAAGCCAAAAATCGCATTGAAAAGCTCAAAGACGTTATTGCCGAGCATCGGTACGCGTACCACGTGCTGGACAAGACCACCATCTCGGAGGCGTCTTTGGATTCGCTTAAACACGAGTTGTACACGCTTGAGCAACAGTATCCAGATCTCATCACGCCTGATTCGCCAACACAGCGCGTTGGCGGCAAGCCGCTTGAAAAGTTTATTAAAGTCACGCACGCACTGCCGATGCTTTCGATGGAAGACGTGTTTGCGCGTGAGGAGTTCGAGACGTGGAAAGAGAGAATCGAGAAAGTCGCGGGTCATTCCATTGGCGCGTTTTTTTGCATGCCAAAACTTGATGGTCTCGCTGTGTCTTTGGTGTACGAGGACGGCGAGCTAAAGACCGCCGCTACTCGTGGCGACGGTCGGGTGGGGGAGGATGTTACGCAGAACGTAAGAACGATTGAATCTGTTCCGTTAAGGTTGAGAGAGAATCGCGCCGCGTTGTTTCAAAAACGAATCGAAGTGCGGGGCGAGATTTTTTTCCCAGTTGCGGAGTTTGAAAAGATGAACAAGTCGCTAGTCGCCAAAGGCGGTGACCCATTCGCAAATCCTCGCAACGCGGCCGCTGGTTCAGTGCGTCAGCTTGATAGCGCGATCGTGGCATTGCGCAAGCTTTCGTTTGTCGCCTGGGATCTTGTCGCGGATTTTGGCCAGACCACAATGGAGGAAGAGTGGCAGTTACTGCGCGAGCTTGGGTTTCGCGCGACACCAGAGTCACGTCTTCTGACTTCGGTTGATGAAATCGCGAAACACTGGACGTGGTTGCAAACTAAGCGTGAGAAACTAGGGTATTGGGTGGATGGCATGGTCGTGCGCGTGAATGACAACCGTCTTTACGACAAGCTTGGCGTTGTCGGTAAAACTCCGCGCGGTCTTGTCGCGTGGAAGTTTCCCGCGGAAGAAGCAACAACTCTCGTGAGGGAGATTCAATGGACTGTTGGGCGCACTGGCGCGCTGACTCCTGTTGCCGTTGTTGATCCAACGTGGATTGGTGGCACGACCGTTCAGCACGCGTCTTTGCACAACCAGGATGAGATCGAGCGTCTTGATATTCGCGTTGGGGATACGGTAATTCTTTTCAAGGCCGGGGACATCATTCCAAAAATCAAGCAGGTGATCGCGGGTCTGCGACCAGATGGGACGCGCAAAACAAAACCGCCGTCCTCTTGTCCTGTTTGTGGTTCAAAAGTCGAACGTTGCGAAGGCGAAGTGGCGATTTATTGTTCCAATCGAAATTGTTTTGTGAAGGACCAGGAATCAATACTCCACGCGGCGCGTTCATTTGGGATTGACGGTCTTGGCCCGCAGATTATCGCTTCGTTGATGCAAGAAGGTCTTGTCCAAACTCCCGCGGATCTGTTTACTCTGAAACCTGACGAGTTATTGGGTCTAGAAGGTTTTGCCGATCTTTCCTCTCACAAACTTGTTGATCAAATTCAATCTCGAAAAGAAATCACGCTCGCGAAGTTTATTCTCGCGCTTGGGATCCGAAACGTTGGTGAACAGACCGCAATTGATCTCGCGAACTCCTTTGGTTCACTGAAAAAGATTTTGGAAGCGAGCAAGGAAGGATTATTGAAAGTTGAGGGCATTGGAGAGATAGTGGCGGGAAGCGTCATCGAGTTTTTTGAAAGCGAACACAACGTCTTGCTTGTTAAAAGGTATCTCGATAACGGAGTGCGTGTAAAAGATTCAGATGGCATTCAAAACAAAGCAGGTGTCACTGGGAAAACTTTTGTCCTCACAGGGACGCTTGCTGGGCTTGGACGAGATGAAGCAAAGGAGTTGATACGCAAAGCCGGCGGGGTCGCGTCATCCTCTGTGAGCAAACAGACTGACTATGTTATCGTTGGCGAGAATCCAGGATCCAAGTTCGACGATGCAAAACGTCTCGGTGTTCGCGTCTTGTCGGAAGATGAATTTGTGGCTATGATCCAAGCGTAAATTTTTTTGTTTGATTAGGGCACGTGTTAATAAAAAAAGATTTATGTTTTCAAATGAACAAACTCTCCAAATCGCCAAGCTGGCGCGGTTGAGATTAAGTGATGAGGAGGTTGAGCTATATGGAAACCAGCTTGGTTCGATTTTGGGGTACGTTGAGAAGTTGCAGGAGCTTGATACAGAAAACGTACCAGAATTACAGCACGCGGCGCAGTTGCAAAATGTATTTAGAGACGACGTGGTGAATCAGTGTAGCGAGGAATCCAGGAAGCGCGCGTTAGATAATTTTTCAAATCGAGAAGGCGACCTGCTGAAGGTGCAAGCCGTGTTTGAGAACAGGACTGAATAATATGGATACGAAAGACATGACAATTAAAGAGATGAAGGATTGTCTCGCGAGCGGGGAGCTAACCTCCTGTGAGATTGTTTCGCAGGCGCTAGATCGAATTAAGGAATCAAACGACGAGTTGAACTCGTTTCTTTCAGTTTCTGATTCAGCTCTTGAAGAGGCCACGGCGATTGATAAGAGGCGCGCGGCGGGCGAGGATCTTGGTTTGCTCGCGGGCATCCCGGTCGCGATCAAGGACAACATGCTTGTGAAGGGTTGGGAGGTAACGGCTGGTTCGCAGATTCTCGAAGGGCACATTGGAGCGTACGACGCGACCGTTGTGCAAAGGTTGAAAGCCGCTGGAGCGATATTGATTGGGCGCACAAATATGGACGAGTTCGCGATGGGTTCATCAAACGAGAACTCGCACTATGGCCCAACAAAAAATCCATGGGACAAGACTCGCGTGCCAGGAGGCTCGAGTGGTGGATCAGCCGTTGCAGTTGCTGCTGGGTTTGTGAGCGCGGCGCTTGGCTCTGACACAGGCGGGTCTGTGCGTCAACCGGCCGCGTTGTGTGGCGTGGTTGGGCTCAAGCCCACGTACGGTCGAGTTTCGCGTAGCGGTCTCATATCGCTCGCGTCGAGTTTGGATCAGGTTGGCACGCTCACGCGCAGTGTTGAGGACGCCGCGCTGATGTTGCAGGTCATCGAGGGGAAAGATCCTATGGATAGCACGTCTGCTGAGTTGTCGCAGGTTACAATTCCAGAGTTGATTGAAAAGGATTTGAAGGGAATGAAACTTGGTCTGCCAAAAGAATATTTTCTTGAGGGGATGGATCCAGAAGTTAAACGGTCAGTGATGGAAGCGGTTGAAAATCTCGAGCGCATGGGCGCGACCATTAAAGAAGTTTCACTTCCACACACCCAGTACGCGCTTGCGGCCTACTACATCATCCAGCCATCAGAGGCGAGTTCCAACCTTGGGCGTTTTGATGGATTGCGCTATGGGTACCATTCTGGCGGAGAAAATTTGTTGGACACCTACGAACGAACGCGCGGTGAAGGGTTTGGTGCTGAAGTGAAACGTAGAATCATGCTTGGATCATATACGTTGTCCGCTGGGTATTGTGATGCGTATTATAAAAAAGCCCTCAAGGTTAGGACACTGATCAAGCGCGACTTTGATGAGGTGTTTAAGGATGTCGACGCGCTTATTACGCCGACGACTCCATCGGTTGCCTGGCCGCTTGGCGAGAAGTTCAACGACCCTCTCACAATGTATCTTTCTGACATCTACACTGTCACTGCCAACCTCGCGATGGTTCCGGCGATGTCTGTCCCATGCGGGTTTGTAAATAATCTGCCAGTCGGTCTTCAGATATTTGCGCCAGCTTTTGATGAATACACATTGTTCAAAGTCGGCTCTGTATATCAATCCAAAACTGACTGGCACAAACGTTGTCCTTAATCACCTTCCACACCTTCCACACCTTCCCCATGCTCCCTTACTTCCAAATCACCACAATCCACCTCGGCCCCATTCCCATCCAGGCATGGGGTCTTATGGTCGCGCTTGGGATACTCGCGGGCTTGTGGGCGGCGTTACGAATGGCGCGTCAGCGCGGCTTGGACAAACAGATTATTTTGGATCTGGCAGGATGGGTGATTGTGTCGGCGTTTGTAATGGCGCGATTGTTTCACTGTCTCTACGAGCCGGTTGTTTTTTTCAACGATCCGATCGAGCTACTGCGAATTTGGCACGGCGGGTATTCGATTATGGGAGGGTTTCTTGGCGCGGTGATTGCTGGCGTTTGGTTTCTAAAAAGACGAAAAGTTGATGTGTTGGCGTATGCGGACACAGTTGTGTTTGGACTCCCGCTTGGAATTTTTATTGGACGCATTGGGTGCTTTTTTATCCACGATCATCCAGGCACGCTGACGGATTTTGTCTTGGCTGTTAAATATCCTGGTGGTGCGAGACACGACCACGGCTTGTACGATTCGATCAATGGTTTGATTTTGTTCGTTCTGTTTGTTTGGTTGGCAAGACACAACGCAAGGACAGGAACCTACGTGATAGTCTTTTTGATCTGGTATGGTGTTGCGCGTTTTTTCCTCGACTTCTTGCGCGCGACAGATGGCGCAA
>JAGVQB010000056.1 GCA_020051955.1 bacterium
GTCGTTCGCGAACGACGTGGTGGGCGCGCCTGGACTCGAACCAGGAACCACCGAGGTATAAGCTCGGAGCTCTAACCAATTGAGCTACGCGCCCTTGAACCAATACTGTAGTATAATTTCCAAGAGTATGCCATTCCTCTTTATCGGAACCGCGCTTATTATCATCAGCGTTGTACTTTTACGCAAGGCTAATAAGCGCAAGGACAAAGAAGGAGCGTTCGGACTAAACGTGCTAATCTTAGCCGCCTCCATTTTAATTTTGTTCTATGGTTTGTTTTACTCGATAACTATCCCTTGAGCTATGCCGGAAATCCAAGTCACGCACGAACACGCTGGAGAGCGGCTTGACCGCTTTTTAACTTTGCACATAGCTTTGTCACGCTCACAAATCCAAAAACTCATTCGCGATAAAACAATCCTCGTAAACCGTGCCCCCACCAAGTCAAATCGTATCCTCGCGCTGGGTGACGTAATCTTTTACCCAGAAGTAGCACTCGATACTCACGAAAAAGACGGCCCCACTCCGATCCTCGACGTTGTCTACCAAGACAACGACCTGCTGGTTATCAACAAACCCGCGGGACTTCTCGTGCACGAGGCGCTAAAAGACGAACGCCGCCCCACAGCCGTAGACGCGCTGGTAGAACTTTTCCCAGACATCAGTACGGTGGGCGAAGACAAGCGCAGACCTGGAATCGTACACAGGTTAGACAAGGATGTTTCGGGACTCATGGTAATCGCGAAGACGCAAGAGGCGTTCGAGTCTCTCAAGCGTCAATTCCAAGAACGCACCATCATCAAAGAATACCTCGCGCTAGTATATGGAAGCATACCCAAAGATCACGATGTGATACGTCTCAACATCGAGCGTTCAAAAACCAAAGGACATATGATCGCGCGTTCAGAACCTGACGAAGGCAAAGAGGCGATCACCGAATATGATGTTCTCGAGCGTCTCCCCACTACCAGCTACCTCAAAGTTCGCATTCACACGGGTCGCACGCACCAAATCCGCGTGCACCTGCAAGCAATCGGCTACCCAATCGTTGGCGACAAACTCTACACAGTGAGACATATGAAATTCCATCCAATCGACTTGAACCGCTTGTTCCTCCACTCACACAGGCTCACGATCCGACTCCTGGACGGAAACGAAAAAACGTTTGAGGCACCACTCCCCAATGAACTGCAACTGCTCCTGCGCAAACTTCAAAACGTATGATAATTACAATCACAGGCGTCCCGGGCGCGGGTAAGTCCACGGTCGCGACGATGCTATCCCAACGTCTCAAAATACCGTGGTACTCCATGGGCGACCTGCGTGGGAAGATGGCCATTGAACGAGGGATCACCATCGACGAACTAAACGCTATCGGAGAACGAAAGGCCTTTACTGATAAAGACGTTGACGACTATCAAGCCAAGCTTGGACGCGAACAAGATAATTTCATAATGGAGGGCAGGCTCTCGTGGCACTTCATCCCACAGTCGTTGAAAATCTTTTTGGACGTAGATGCAAACGAGGCGGCGCGACGAATCTTTGACGCTTCAAAACAAGGTTTACGGCCTGACGAAAAACCGTACGCTTCATCGCAAGAAGTAAAAGACCGCGTGGCGGCAAGGCTTGCTTCTGACTCGAGGCGGTATCAAAAGTACTACAACGTTGATTATCTTAACCGGAGCAATTACGACCTGGTCATCGACACGACAAATAAGGATCCCGAGGTAATACTTTCGTTGATCCTCGCGCGGCTTGACGAAAACGCGCCCGCTGGGGTAGAGTCTCGACCGTTAAGTACTCGCTGCCCATGAACACTGATCCCACTTCGGGATGTGGTCCTCTGTAACAGTGATTAAACATTTTTCTATGAACGACGAACAGACACAGCCACAGCTCGATGCTTCCACGCAAGAACCTGTCGCGCAACCAGAGGTTATAGAGCAAGTGATTGAGGAACCCGCGGTTGTTGAACCACAGATAGCGCAAAAAGTAGAGCCCACGTATAAATCCAAGCTCGTAAACTTTGACGAGTTACGCGCTGGACAGACCGTAAAACTTTACGAACGCATCAAGGACGTCTCTCCAAAGGGTGAGGTACGCGAGCGCTTGCAGGCGTTTGAGGGGATTATCCTGGTAGTAAAAGGCGCGGGCGTGTCGCGCACGCTCACGATTCGTAAAGTAAGCGAGGGCGTGGGGGTTGAAAAAATCTACCCAGTGAACTCGCCAGTGATCGCGAAGATCGAACTGGTAAAGACAGCCAAAGTACGTCGCGCGAAACTAAGCTTCATAAAAGATATTAAAAACCGTTTCAAGAGAACGCTCAAGGAAACATACGTCGAGTAACAAAAGACGGGAGTCACTGCTCCCGTCTTTTTGATTTATCGATTTATATCGTTCTCACATCATCGCCCGAATCCACATCCGCGCCATTCGCGTACTTCCACAAGTACGTGTCGTTGACAGAGACAATTCCCTTGTTCCAATCCGCGCCGTAAATCTCGTTTGCAACAGTCTCGGTTGTAATCCAGTGGAGCTTGTAATCGGAACCAACAACATACACACGTGGAGAAGTTGTGGTTTTGACGCGTGTGCCAGCGGCAAACTTCAGGTCTCCTTTGAAATCGGATACCTTCAGATACGCTTTGAGCGTCGCGGGGCTTACCTTCACGATATCATCCCAAGAATCAAACCAAGTGTGGTAAACCTCTGGGCTTGGGATAAGCCACATATCATTCCCACTCACCAGATACACGGCCGTTGAACCATAAGCACCGAAGGCTTCTACATCTGGTCGTTCAAGATCGAGTAGTGGTGAGAATGTCGCCTCGTAGATATTTCCATCTACTCCGCGCCAGTACGCGTGCTCACGGTCGGAGAGCATAGGTATGCCACCGTAACCAACGTTTAAGAGATAACCATTGGTTGTGTTCTCGTACCAAACATCTCCAACCTCATCGACACCAACAAGGATGTCATCGTGGGAGTCGGTAACGTGATAATTACGTATCTCGAACGATTTCTCGACGAAGTCATATCCAACGTATTCGCCCTCCAGGTTCTGGAAGTACAAGGCTTCTGAAGTTAGATTGAATACACCGTTGGTCGCGACACCCATCTTGCGTGTGCCGGTGGTGTCAGATAAATACAAACCGTTTTCGTTATCGATGTATGCCATGCGGTCGCCAATGATTTGAATGGCGTCCTGTGGTTGTACTAACCAGGAGAGAAACGCGCCACCAGCATCAACCGGGGTCGCGTCTGTGCCAGGCATATAGCGCCACAAACGGAAATTGCGGAAGTAGCTAATACTGCCATCAGAGAGAAAGTGCGCGCCCAGGATGTCAGCACCAGGCTGTGTCCATGAGTCAGGAATAGCTTGCATAGAACGCGCGCGTTCATTCACAAGCCACAACTGCTCGAAGTCACCTTCAAACTGGAATCGAACCAAAGACACCTCATCGTAAACATCAACGATCTCCTGCCATGGGGCCGTAAGCTGATAGGTAAAATCGTTGCGCGCGAACTTGCTCTCCAAGTCATAAACGGAAAGGGAAGATTCGACATCGCCGTCCACTTTGTCTTTTTGAAGAGTCGAGGTGTAAATGCGGTCGCCATCAATCGCAAGTGTCATGAACGCAAGGCTGTTGCTCGCGCGCGTGAGATCGGTCAGAGTAGCAACGGCACCATTGACAGTGTCGTATTCATACACAGTGCCCCAGGCGCTTTCCGCGTCCGTGGGAACCATGTAAATGAACCGACCGTCCTGGGCAGTATGCCAGAAGGCTTCGGTTACGCGGTTGGTGACATCAACAATCTCAAGCTCTTCACCATCTTTGAACATTGTCATGTCGACTGTTTCACAAGTGGTGGGATACTCGCAGGACTCGGAAGTCTTCACGACAAACAACGCGTCGTTAAACTGGTACGGGCCTTCGATATTCGAATCAAGCGCCAAGCGCTCGACGCGATAAGAGTCGTAGTCCCAAGCCGCGTTCGCGAGGATGGGATCCCAGGCTCCGGAGTCTGCAAAGACTCGCGGGAGCAAAGGACTCACGGCTATCGCTATCGCGACAGCAAGAATAATGGTTTTCTTCAACATAGATTTTTTGTGTAAATTAACGGACAAATATAACAGAAACGGACATTTCTGTCAACGAATTAACACCGACATCTGACAAAAACGAGCCAAAAATAGAAAAACCACCCATCTGTATTTCCCAAAATGGGTGGCAAGAGCCGTGTCTAGGATTCAGTGGAACGTCCAATGCGCGCGCAATGCGCGACCAGACTATCAATCACCACAATCTCCTTCAACGCGTCATGAAACCTGATACTGCTGGAGGCCAAGTACCTGTCGCCCCGTTCCTCAAGCATGCACTTGTTGATGAGACCTTGTGCCTGGTAAAGCGGCAATGCCCCCCTTAAGGCGTCCACGTTTGTGATCATGAGCCCGTGCGCACTCAACGCCGCGTTCAGATCCTGCAAGATCACCTGGAAAAATAACGCGAGTTCCATTGCGTTCTCTGGTTCTTTTTCGTCCTCCCAGACGAAAGCCGCGTTGAGGACTGGGATCTGCGAAAGGGTCGCTTGAATGCCCCCATCCAAGCGCATGATCATGACCTTGTAGGTGGTCATTGGACCAGGGGCGGCTCCACTATGCAACAGTCTATTTGGGTCGTTCCAGAGCAGTTCCACTTTTCCTCCTTTGTTTCGCGTTATCAAACGCGCGAGAAAGCCCCCGCACGAAGATACTGTATTCAATCATTCAATTTTGATTATGTCCAATCACGACTCGCTGCTGATTTTAAGAAAAAACCCACCTCATTCCGAGCGCGGAAAGGGTGGGTGCTGTGTGGACTAGGAGGCGCGTGCCTTGTGGCAGTGAATCACGAGCGTGTCGATCTCCAGAACCTCCTTGAAAGCGACAATCAAGTTCAACTTCCGAACGCTGATACGCTCCTCTCTGCCCTTGGCGGCCTCGAGGTTGTTGAAGATATGCTCAGTGGCCGATACAAGCGGCAGGGCGCCTCTGCGTACCTCCACGCGGCTGATCTCGAGACCAAACTCATACGTTGCGAGGTCAAGGTCGTACAAGATCTCCTGGATGAAATTCGCGATCTTGACCGCGCCCTCTGGCACAGGTGCTATCATCCAGGTGAAGAGGATGTCGTCGTGAGGCTGTTCTGTGAGAGTAGCCCTCAGACCACCCTCAACTTGCTCAATCTCGATCAGGTAATCGACAGTGAACTCGATCCTTCTGTGCCGCAGTAGCAATTCCGGGTTATCTCGCAAGCTCATCTTCGCTCTCCTCTCTATCCGCGCGTCATCGCGTTCTAGCCAACGAGACCTCTCGCGGGCTATCAGCGACGGCGCATTAAAGCAATTTCTTTAGGTACTGTCCAGTCACACTCTTTTTATTTTTTATAATGTCCCGCGGGGTTCCGACCGCCACAATCTCACCACCTTTTATTCCTCCGTCTGGTCCCATATCAATCACCCAGTCGGCACCTTTGATTACGTCCAAGTTGTGCTCGATGATAATGACGGTGTTACCCTTATCAACCAGCTGGTGCAAAACGCCCAAGAGACGTTTTATGTCTTCGAAGTGCAACCCAGTGGTTGGCTCATCCAAGATGTAGAGCGTGCGGCCTGTCGCACGGCGAGAAAGTTCAGTTGCGAGTTTCACGCGTTGTGCTTCTCCGCCGGACAATGTCGTCGCGCTCTGACCCAACCGAATGTAACCCAGACCAACCTCGTGAAGGATATTTAGTTTATCAAAAATGGACGACTGATCCGCGAAAAAACGGCGTGACTCTTCCACTGTCATGTTGAGAATCTCCGCGATTGTCTTGCCCTTGTAGTGGACCTCCAGCGCCTCCGCGTTGTAGCGTGTGCCACGACACTCCGTGCACTCAACATAGACGTCTGGCAAAAACTGCATTTCGATTCTCCGCATGCCATCCCCCGCACACACCTCGCAACGCCCACCGCCTTTCACGTTGAAACTAAACTTGCCCGCATCGTACTTGCGCATCTTTGCCTCTGGTAACTCCGCGAACAAGTCGCGAATAGCCGTGAACACTCCTGTGTAAGTCGCTGGGTTTGACCTTGGCGTGCGTCCTATCGGAGATTGGTCAACCGCGACTACCTTGTCGATATTGTCCATGCCTTTGATTTCCTTGTGCGCGCCAGGATAAACCTTTGAGCGATAAAACGCGCGGCTCAGTGCCTTGCCAAGAATGTCCAGCACAAGCGTGGACTTGCCAGAGCCTGACACGCCAGTAACACACGTCAGCGTTCCAAGCGGAAAAGTCGCGTCAATATTTTTCAAATTAAACGCGTTCGCTCCTTGGATTAAAATCTTTTTGCCATTACCTTTGCGATATTTTTTGGGTACAGGAATTGATTTAGTGCCTGAAAGATATTGCCCAGTCAACGAGTCTTTTTGTTTCCTAATCTGCGCGGGTGTGCCTTCCGCGACAATGTGCCCGCCGTATTCTCCAGCGCCAGGTCCGACATCAAACACATAATCGGCCGCATTAATCATTGCCTTATCGTGCTCAACGACAATTATCGAATTGCCAAAATTCTTCAGCTGACGAATTGTCTCAATCAGTTGGTCGTTGTCGCGTGGGTGTAAACCAATGGAAGGCTCATCCAAAATATAAATGACTCCTGAAAGCTGACTTCCAAGCTGGGTCGCTAGTCGCACGCGCTGACTCTCGCCGCCAGATAATGTCATAGCACTGCGATCAAGCGTGAGGTATCCAAGCCCCACTTGCATTAGCTGGTCAATGCGCAGACCGACTTCTTTCGCGACTCGCTCAGTCACCAATTTTTCATCGCTTGAAAGCCCCGACACCAACCCCTTCCCATTCATAAGCCCGCTGAATAATTCTTTCACTTCCTCCACTGGCAAATTGACAACATCAGAAATTGACTTGCCACCAATCGTAACTGACAACACCGACTTTTGAAGTCGCTTGCCTTCGCATGATGGGCAGATCATTCGCCGCATGTAACCCTCTAACTCCGCGCGCACATAATCAGAATCTGTCTCCCGATATTTTGTTTCCAACTGCGCGAGTATTCCTGGAAACACAACATCCTCGCCTTTGTAACTATATGTATCCTCGCCAGTGCCATAAAAAATAACGTCAAGCCTTGCTTTTGAAATTTTTTGAATCGGAACATCCATTGAAACACCATGCTTCTTTCCCACTAGCCGAAGAAGATCCATATAGCTGGTCTGGTTACCAGCGATTTTCGTCCATGGTCGCACAGCGCCTTCCTCAAAAGTAAGTTTGCGATTTGGAATTACAAGCTCGGGTTCTAGAACTAATTTCTCGCCAAGACCCGTGCACTCTTGGCATGCGCCAAACGGAGAGTTAAAAGAAAACAAGCGCGGCTCTGGTTTTGGTAATTGGATGCCGCAGGAGGCGCACATAAAACTTTTTGAAAACGGGGTCTCGTCGCCAGTGTCGTCATTGAGAGCGACAATAAAACCATTGCCGTAGTCGAGCGCCTTTTTAACAGCTGTTGAAACCTGATCAGCAGAGTATGTGGTCGTGGGGTCAAACTCAAAAATCACAACATCAATGTCGTGATCTTTCTTCTTGTCTTTTCTCATTGTGAGAGCCTCTTGAGTATCAACAAGCAGGCCATCGAACCGCACGCGAGTAAAACCAGCGTTCAACGCGCCCTGAAGAACGTGTTTGTGTTCGCCCTTAAGTTTTTGCACGACAGGAGCCAAAAGCAAAATACGTTTACCACCCAACAAGGCTTGCACTCGCGCGATAATTTGACCAGAGGCTTGTTCACTAACAGGTTGATTACATTTTGGACAATGTGGTCGCCCAGCTCGCGCGAACAACACGCGCAAAAAATCATAAATCTCCGTCACTGTACCCACAGTTGAGCGTGGATTGTGCGACGAAGATTTTTGATCAATGGCGATTGTGGGAGACAATCCCGTCATCTCGTCAACGTCTGGCTTGTCTTGAAGTTCCAAAAATTGCCGCGCGTAACTTGAAAGAGATTCCATGTACCTGCGCTGGCCTTCCGCATAAATAGTGTCAAAAGCCAAGGATGATTTTCCTGAACCAGACAAACCAGTTATCACAACCAACTTGTTCTTTGGTATATCAACGTCGATGTTTTGAAGGTTGTGAACTCGCGCGCCACGAATGGAAATGTAGTCAGACATAATGATCTTGTGGATGTTCAAAAACGTAAGACGCCTCGCAGGCTACCACAAAACAAAACACAGGGCAAGATATGAACCCTGTGTTTGTCTGTTACTCCCTGTCGTTAATAATATGTGTTCAAACTTTCATCCGCCAGAATAATCATAATCATCTGATAAAGAATCTGGAGGAGGAAGACAATTATATGTCTGCGGAGCAAGCGATTGAAGAATGGTGTCTGTCGGAAGAACCGCCCACCCACCAAGGAAACACGACTGAGTAACCACATCCTCACGTAACCATCCACAAATATCATGCAAATCACTCCCCCCCTGACAAACCGACCCCAGAGTCAAATCGCCACTATTATTATATATTGCCTCAGCGACACCATTATTGTCTGTGCCAGGCAAACCGGAATTTTTACCAAGATCAATTTCATCAAGTTCCGTGGTCACATTTTCATAATAAACAACAACATTGTCGTAATCGGAACAGTAATCAATTTTTTCGCAATCAATATTAACTCTTGCACACACACCACCACCCAACCCCCCATCGACATCTGCGTCACGAGAGAAAAAACAACGATTGGTAAACCACACTTCTCCGCCAGGCTCATTTACTGAATGAAATTTTGGAATAGATAAATAAATACTATTAAACTGATTGCAAATCTCCGAAGTCGGAGCTAACACACCGTTATTTGCAGTTAGATCCTCGCAGGCCATACATCTTGGACTTTCTCCTGGTATGCACAATTCCCCCTCTCCATAACACTTAGTATAATTACACACCACATCGTCCGCCAATTCTGTTCCTTCCGGATCTTTAAGCACTTTAGCACTTGCACCACAAAAATCAGTATGATTATCACCAATATATTCAAGCTCATAACCGGCATCTTTTAATTGTTTACAATCTTCAATATCAGTAAGGCTAACGGTTCTTATTATTGGGAACCTCGGCACTTCCATTTTCAAAAGCTGCGGGTTCACTGTAAAAAGAATCAAATACGTAGACAGAAGCAATACAAGCCCGATCACGCCGTTCATCATTCTTTTCTTTGCGCTATTTATTTGTTCCGCGCTTACTGCGGCAAATGCCCACTGGAATCCTCCAATCATTATCCAAACTATAGCGATAAGCGTAGCGGTTCCCACAAGCCAAACATAAACTTTTTCAATATACTCTCCCATATCACCAACAACTGAAAGACCGCCAATTTTCACTTGAAGCGTTGCTTTAATCGCGTGCGAAGCGTCGGGATAACAATAATGCGAACCATTCAAACATTCTTCAGGCTGTTCTTTCGCAAATTCGCCATTATGTTTTGTACATTGCTCCTTTGTAAAACAATTTAAATTTCGCGAAGGATGCTGATTGACCGAACAAACGAACGCTGCGACTTTGGTGCCTTTTGTCTTGCACGCGCTTTCGCACTTCTGTGAAGTCACTTTAGCATTTTGATCCACTGCCCCCATCTTGCTCGCACAATAACAATCGCACGTCTTTTCCGCCGCCGCAAAAACTGACGCGGGAAAAACAAAAAATATCATCGTCACGACATAAAGGACGAACAGGCTGATTGCTCGTGTTCTCATATTATTGAGAGACTGCCACGGACTTAATTATCGTTTCCAAAGTTGCCTTCGGAATAGCACCAACGACGCGGTTGCCGTTGATGAAAAATGTCGGGGTGCCGCGTACGGATGCTTTAACGCCGTCCGCGTAGTCAACCAGAACCTCCGCGCCCATCTTATCAGTGGTAAGACACTCCTCAAACTTCGCGACATTCAAATTCAGCTCGCGCGCGAATTCGACAAAAGAACCTTCTGAAAGCGATGACTGGTTTTGATAAATACGATCATGGAACTCCCAAAACTTATTTTGCTCATGCGCGCATTGCGCGGCTTCGGAAGCAATTTGTGATAATGGGTGGATATCGGAAAGTGGAAAATCGCGGTAGATGTATTGAATCTGCTGAGGGTACTTGGCCGCCAGCTCTCGTAGAATAAAACTCGACTCCCTTGAGTACCCGCAGAGAAAATCCGCAAACTCAACAATCGTCACGGGCGCGCCCACCACACCCAAACTTGGATCGTCGTCTGTCGCAACATCAAACGTTCCATCCTGAAGAGGCTCGCTTAAGAGATTCGCGCTTAATGTGTAATCGGATAAAAAGTTATAATTTGATAAATCAATCTCCCCCGAACGAATCAAGTCCGCGAAAAACATAACACGCCAAACAAAAACTCCTAAAAGTATCAGAACGATCAACGTCACGACTGACGCGATCCAATTGCGTCTGCGGTGAATGTGTACTTCGTCTACCGATAACTCCATAGTGCAAAAATTATACCATTGATTGACTGTTAGGTGCGATTCTGATAGTGTTTCGACATCATGATAAGCTCCTATGAATATCGAACTCATACTCAACATTGCTCAAATGGTTCTGGCGGCTCTTCTTGTCGCTTCAATTCTCATTCAAGCAAAAGGTACTGGTCTTGGCGCAGCGTTTGGTGGCGGCGGAAATGTGTTCCGCACAAAACGCGGAGCTGAAAAGAAAATTTTTCAATTAACAATCGTGTTCGCGATTTTATTTTTCGGCGTTGCTCTTGCCAATGTGCTTATCTAACCCCCTGTTTCCTAATCCCTGTTCCCTGTTCACTGTTCCCTGACATAGCATGTTTCGCGCATTCATCCAACGGCTTAGACAAAGGAACCCAGCTGATCTAAAAAAAGCCCTGACCATGCGGCAAGTTTTTTCTGTAACGAAGGTTCATTTCTTTCCAACGTGGCGACAATGGGAACAACTACCGTCGTTGCTTTCAGGTGATGAAAAAAAGATTATGGTTGTCGCTGGAATAGTATTCATCTTCTCAATAATCTCGCTGGTTGGTGGGTACATTTTCGCGCATCGAATCGAAGTCCCTGCGGTTGGAGGTGAATATACCGAAGGGGTCATCGGTGAACCACAATTCATCAACCCCCTCTACGCCTCGTCCAATGATGTTGACCAAGACCTCTCAAGCCTCATTTACTCTGGCCTTTTGCGCTGGGATCCAGTGCTTGGTTACACGCCAGACTTAGCCGAGTCAATGACAGTGAATGAGGACGCGACAATGTACACGTTCAAGATTCGCGACAACGCCAAGTTTCACAATGGCGACGAAGTCCGCGCGCGAGACGTGCTCTTCACAATCAACGCGATTCAAAATCCTAGCTATCGTAGCCCGCTCATTGATGTTTTTCACAAGACGCGCGTTGTGCAAGACGATGACAAAACCGTCTCGTTTATTTTGGAGGAACCGTTCGCTCCATTTGTTCAGCGTCTTACTGTTGGCATTCTTCCTTCCGCGGTATGGGCTGAAATACTTCCACAAAATGCTCCGCTCACCGCGCTAAACCTTCAACCAATCGGATCTGGCCCGTTCATGTTTGATGAATTTGCAAAAGACAAACGGGGCTCGATTCGCAGTTACTCTCTCAAGCGCAACCATGCTTACTATCGACAAGCTCCATTCATCGAAACACTCACCTTCAAATTTTATCCAGATACGATCGCGCTTTCTGATGCTCTTGAAAACAAAAACGTCGTAGGTGCTGGAATTATTGCCTTCGACGAAATCACAAAAACACAAAACAACACAAACGTAATACTTGTCGAACCACTGTTCCCAAAAGAAACAATCCTCTACTTCAATCAATCGGTTAACACAACACTCGCTGACGCGGTTGTAAGAAACGCGATCGCGAGCGCGATAAACAAACAAGCGATCGTTGATGAAGTATTGCAAGGGCATGTCATTCCACTCCACGGACCCGTGCCAGAAGGAATGCCAGGTTTCACAAAAGACGCAATAACGATTTTTGACCCCGCTGTCGCCAACGCGGCTTTGGACGAGGCAGGCTACGAACGATTCACAAACGGAATGCGTAAGCTCAAAGGCGAGACAGCGACTTCTGAATCAGATGATGCTGTCGCGGCCGATCCAAAGATGCTCTCATTCACTCTTACAGCGGCGGCCACAACTGAAATGCACGCGGTCGCTCAAGCGCTTCAACAGAATCTCTTCACAATCGGTATCACCCTCAACCTGCAATTCATCGCGCCTGATCTGTTATTCACGCAGACTGTCGAGCCTCGCGGTTTTGAATTGCTACTGACATCCGTCGTGTTCGAAGGCGACCCAGATCTTTACGCGTTCTGGCACTCATCCCAAGCTAAGGCTGGTGGGCTTAACTTCGTGGGGTACAATAACAAAGACGTTGATACGCTTATTCTCGAAGCGCGCAAAGAAAAAGACGAGTCACTGCGCGCGCAAAAGTATCAGGAGATATCATCAGCAATCGTTAAAGACGCGCCCGCCGTATTCTTGTATCAATCTCGTTACGCGTTCGCCGTGAGTGAAAAAGTCCACTTCACTGCCCCAGAACTTATCTTGTCGCCCTCTGATCGATTCGCAAACATAGAGTCGTGGTACATAAAAACAAAAAAAGCACTTAGATAAAAACAGTGGACCCCAGACTTTTGAAAAAAGATGAGATGCGCCGCGCTGGAGGCGAGAAAAAGTCGAGGCGTAGGTAAATCCTACGGTGAGGCTTTTTCGAGCCGAAGCGCAAGCAGATCGCTTTTTTCAAAGGTCTGGGCGAGTGGCGGAACTGGTATACGCGTACGTCTCAGAAGCGTATGGCGCAAGCCTTGAGGGTTCGAGTCCCTCCTCGCCCACCACGTCGTTCGCGAACGACGTGGCCCACCA
>JAGVQB010000038.1 GCA_020051955.1 bacterium
GAGATTGCGTTGAACGGGCTGTCGAGCCCCACGAAACGTAGACATTCTACGTAGAGTGGGGTCGACGGGTGCCCGTGAAACGCAAGATCGCGACTTTTGAGAGAGGTCTATGATCCAACATGGGACGTTCATCTGGATCCATTGATTATGTTCTCCTTCTGATCGTTGGCGTGATCATACTTTTTGGTTTGGTGATGTTGCTCTCCGCGTCATCTCCAAGCGGCTACGCCAACTTTGCCGATTCATATTATCTCGTGAAGCACCAGGTAATTTTTGGTTTGATTCCAGGCGTGAGTTTGCTTTTAGTTTTTTCAAGCATCCCATACGGTTTTTGGCGCAGACACGCTTGGAACCTTCTCATAATTTCCATCGCATTGCTGGTACTGGTTTTTATTCCAGGACTTTCCGCGGGGATCGGTTCAGCGCACAGTTGGATTTCTGTCGGCGGAGTGTTTTCCCTACAACCTTCCGAGATTGTGAAGTTGACGTTTCTATTTTATTTGTGCGCGTGGTTGGCAGGGCGCGATCGTCACAGTGTCCGCAACGTGCATACTGGTTTGGTTCCTTTTTTACTCGTGTTGGGGATGATAACGCTTTTGATGGTTATGCAACCTGACGTAGGAACGATGGCGGTTATCGCCTCTATGTCTCTTGTTGTTTACTTTGTGGCTGGAGCGCCAATCACATACGTGTTTGGATTGCTTGCCGCAGGCTTTGGCTCTTTGGCTCTTCTTATTTCGTTCGCGCCCTATCGCGCCGCGCGTCTTACAACCTTCTTGCATCCGGAACTTGATCCGCAGGGGATTGGATATCACATCAATCAGGCACTGCTTGCTATTGGATCTGGTGGTTTTTTTGGATTAGGCTACGGACACTCAAGGCAGAAGTTTCAGTATCTGCCTGAAGTCTCGGGTGATTCCATCTTTGCGATTATCGGTGAGGAGATGGGATTTGTAATCGCCGTGCTCATAATTGTTTTATTCCTATTTTTTTTCTGGCGCGTGCTAAAAATCGCGAATGAGACAACAGACGCTTTCGCAAAATATACTGTCGTTGGTATTGGCGCGTGGATCACGATCCAGGCGTTTGTGAACATCGCGTCAATGGTGGCGCTGATGCCAATGACAGGCATCCCTTTGCCGTTTATCAGCTACGGCGGTACCTCGCTGGCGATCAGCATGGCGGCGATTGGAGTCGTGTTGAACGTGTCCCGTTCAAACTCTGCGACATGATCGGTAAACCCCACAGGAAGAGACGGTGTCACTTACTAACGGTTTAACGGTGATGGCGCTACGTTTGAACGGGATGGATCCCGTGGAGGAAGGAGGGGGTAGGGGAAGGGGGGGGGGTTAGGGGATAGCTTATAGGGGGAAGAGAGGGAGGGGGAACAGAAGTTAGCTATTAAGCAAAAAATATTCCTAACTAATTTTTCCTATGGCTCGCAAGAAAGACGAAACGTCTACCGATAGGTCTATCGTCATTTTTGAAGACCAGCCCGTGCGTCGGGTTTGGAATAAGAAGGACAAAAAGTGGTACTTCCCGATTATTGATGTCATTAAAGTTTTGACCGACAGTACCGACCCAAGTGGCTATCTAAAAGACATGCGCCGCCGTGATGGCGAGCTCTCCAAAGGGTGGGGGCAAATTGCCACCCCCCTTTACGCGCAAACCAAAGGAGGTCGTCAAAAAGTGAATTGCGCCAATGTAGAAGGCACGCTTCGCCTCATCCAGTCCGTCCCTTCCAAAAAGGCCGAGCCTTTCAAGCTATGGCTCGCTAAGGTCGGCTATGAACGGTTGCAAGAGACAGTAGACCCCGAACAATCCATTATTCGTGCCCGACGTAATTGGCAAACGCGTGGTTTGTCTGAAAAGTGGATTGAACAAAGGATGCGCGGGCAAGAAACACGCAATAAGTTAACTGACCACTGGAATACCCACGGTGTAAAAGAAGGCATTGAATACGCCAAGCTGACGGATGTCATCCATAAAGAATGGTCGGGGCTTTCAACAAGTCAACACAAAAAACTCAAAGGTTTGAAAAATCACAACTTGCGAGATAACATGACCGAGGCTGAGCTAATCTTTGTCGCGCTCGCAGAGCTCTCTACAACTCAAATTGCCAAAGCTGAAAATGCCGATGGCTATCCACAAAATAAAATCGCGGCAAAGAAAGGTGGCTCGATTGCCAAAGGCGCGCGGCAACAACTTGAACAGCAAACAGGAAAGAGAGTGGTGTCTTCGGAAAACTTTTTGCCAGGTGGGGAGATTGGTAAACGTAAGCAACTTGAGTAGCCTATATGAAAATTCTATTCACCGGCGGAGGAACAATGGGACCAGTGACGCCGCTTTTGGCAGTGCACGAGGCCTTAAAGCAGATTGACCCAGCGCTCGATGCTATTTGGGTTGGGACGCCGCAGGGACCAGAAAGAAGCGTTGTTGAGAAGAATGGAATTCGTTTTTTTGATTTGCCAGTTACGCGGTTCCCAAGACAGGTTAGTTTGGAATGGGCGCTGTTGCCATTGCGATTTTTTCTCGCGTGTCTGAAGGCGGCGCGGATCATCAGCCAGCACAAGACCGAAGTTGTCGCGTCCGCTGGTGGGTATACGTCTGTGCCCGTGATTTTTGTTGCCAAGTTTTTTGGCGTGAAAGTTTGGGTGCATCAGCAAGACGTTGCGGTTACGCTCACAACGCGTTTAACAGCGCCATTCGCGGATCGTGTAACAGCGGCCTGGGAGCAGAGCATTCGTTCTCTTCCCGCAAAGGCTAGGGTCGTTGGTAATCCAGCGCGACCGAGTGTCATGCTCGGGGTTGGTGATCGCGCGCGAAAGTTGTTTGGGATTAGTAACGCTCTGCCGACCGTTTTATTTTTTGGCGGCGGCACTGGTGCTATGTGGATGAATAATATGGTTGGCATTATTGCCCAAGAGCTTTGCGAGCGAGCGAACATTATTCATCTGACAGGGAAGGGGAAAATGGCCGCGACAACGAATCATCCAAATTATTTCGCGCGGGAATTTCTTGACACTGATATGGCAGACGCGCTCGCGCTTGCGGACGTTGTTGTTTGTCGAGCGGGGATGGGGACAATAACTGAGTTAGCCGCGTTGAAAAAGGCCGCTGTTGTAATTCCACTTCCTCATTCTCCGCAGGAGGCTAACGCGCGGGCGATTGAAGATACGTGCGTTGTGTTGCATCAATCTCACGCGTCCGCAGTGGAGATGGAGAGCGCGATCGTTAGTCTTCTTGAAGATCAAAGTCGTCGAGTTGAGCTTGGTGAAAAGTTATCAAAAAAACTGCGCACGCTCGTTTCTGACGAGCTTGCGCAGTTGGTACTTGGCCTGTCGAAATAAACCTTCGGTCCTACTCTGCTTTTTCCTCTGGAACGTCCTTGCAACATCCGCCGTCGCACTGGCATGTGCCATCCTGACATTTTTCACACTTACCGTTTTCGCAAGCTGTCCCGCACGCGCTGCATGTTGTGCAATCGTTGGAGCCATCCATAAGTTTGTAGTTATGATTTAGCGAGAGTGATTATACATCGTACCAATAAGGTCTTGCAACAAAATTGGAAAATTGTTATATTCACCGCGCTTTTTCTTTCTTGAATTTACATTATCGAGTGAGAGAGGCGCCAAAACTCGATGAGATTGCCTTGAATGGGGGAGCGATCCGCCGAGACGTAGGTAAATCCTACGGCGAGGCGGTCGCGGGGTCCCCATGAAAGGCAAGGTCGCGAGTTTTAGCGCCTCTCTCCCGCGTCGGTAGCTCAGTGGTAGAGCAAGAGCCTTTTAAGCTCGTGGTCGTGGGTTCAATCCCCACCCGACGCACCAAGACAACGCCTCCAGTCACCTGGGGGCTTTGTTTTTTTGCGATAATCGCGCAAAAAGGTAGAATATCCGCGTATGCGCGAACATCTATGGCATAACTTATCTGCTGACGGAACTCTGTTGGAGATTGAAAGTTCGGCTAACGGTTTAACTTTGCGTGAGGTAGAACAACGCAAAAAAGAAAATGGTCTGAATCATTTGCCACAGAAAAAATCAGACGGATTGATCAAAATATTCGCGCGCCAGTTCATGAGCCCTTTGATTATCGTTTTGTTTGTCGCTGGCATATTGAGCGCGGTGATTGACGAGTGGGTTGACGCGGGCGTGATAATTGCCGCTGTTTTTTTTAACACGATCGTGGGCTTTGTTCAGGAATACAAAGCAAACAAATCTTTGAAACATTTGCGTTCGCTTGTTCTCCCTCGATCGCTCGTGCGAAGAGACAATCGAGAGATCGAGATTGATTCTCGCGATATAGTAGTTGGTGACATTTTGATTTTGCGCACAGGTGATCGCGTTAGCGCTGACGCGAGAGTTTTCGAGTCTGTCGAGCTTTTTACAAACGAATCTGCGCTTACTGGGGAGTCATTACCTGTCTCAAAAACGCGGGACACGTTTCCAGAAAACACCCAGCCTGCTGATCGTGGAAACATGGTATTCGCGGGAACAAGTATTGTTGGTGGGCGAGGGTTGGCTGTTGTGGTTGCGACATCAGGCGGCACAGAGCTTGGGAAAATCGCGTCACTTGTTGAATCAACAAAGGATGAAAAAACTCCATTGCAGACCCAACTTCTAAATTTCGCGCGCGCCATCGCGGTACTCATTTTGGTTCTTGTTGTAATTCTTTTTGGCGCTGGTCTGGCTACTGGGCGCCCAGCAATAGAAATGTTTAGCATGGCAGTCGCGCTTGCCGTTGCCGCTATTCCAGAAGGGCTTGCTGTTTCCGTGACAATAATTCTCGCGATTGGAATGCAGAGAATATTGCGCCGCAAGTCGCTCGTGCGAACGCTTGTGGGAGCCGAGACGCTTGGGAGCGTTTCGATCATTTGTACTGATAAGACGGGAACGATCACAAAAGGTGAAATGAACGTAACGCATATCGCGACCGCGAACCACGTGTTTGATCTAGCTTCTGTCGCCACAAACCGCGCGCGTGGCATTGATGAAATTTTGCGCGCGATGTCGCTGTGCAATGACGCGATGATTGATGGAGATACTACTCGGGGTAATCATACTGAACAGGCGCTGTTGCTTGGGCTTCGTGAGATCGGCTTTGATCGAGAGACTTTCGCGCGCGAGTATTCGCGCACGGCTGAAATCCCTTTTGACAGCTCGCGCAAGTACATGGTTACAGCGCACGCAAGTGGGCAAGGCTCGGTTGTTTATCTCAAGGGCGCGTTGAGCTCGATTTCATCTTTTCTCGGACGCGTGAATGTTGATGGGGAAACGACTGAACTCACTCAAGAGCTGCGCGAACTAATCGAAGATCAGGAATCCTCGCTTACGAGCAAAGGGCTACGTCTCATTGCTGTCGCGCAAAAAAATACTCAGTCGCCAATCGCACACATCAAGCAAGACGACTTGAGTGATTTTATTTTTTACGGTTTTGTTTGTTTGAGCGACCCGTTGCGCGCGGAGGTGAGGTCTCAGATTCAAGACGCTTCTCTCGCTGGCGTGAGAACCATTATGGTTACAGGCGATCATCCCCAAACCGCTCTCGCGATCGGGAAAGAGGCTGGGCTGATTGTAAATCAAAACGGCGTGATTACAGGCAGAGAGCTTGATGAGTGGAGTGATGAGGATCTATCGGATCGAATTTCAGGCATTAGTATTTTCGCGCGCGTTGAGCCGCGACATAAAATTCGCATCGTTCGCGCTTGGCAATCTCGCGGAGAGGTTGTCGCGATGACGGGAGATGGTGTGAACGACGCTCCTGCTCTCAAGGCCGCTGACATTGGAATCGCGCTTGGTTCTGGCACTGAAGTTGCGAAGCAAGCTTCCGATCTTGTTGTCTTAGATAACAATCTTGGCATTATTACCTCAGCTATTGAAGAGGGTCGTGTGATTTTTGACAACATTCGCAAGACAGCCGCTTACCTTCTCGCGGATAGTTTTACGGAGATCGTGCTGATTGGCGGATCGATTTTATTGGGGCTACCTATTCCGCTTCTGCCAGTGCAAATTCTTTGGATCAATCTAGTCGCGGATTGTTTCCCAAACATCGGTCTCACGCTTGAACCTGGCGAGAGCGATGTTATGCGTCTTCCTCCCAGACCTCGAAACGAGCCAGTGCTTAACCGCGAAATGATCACACTGGTTTTCATCATCGGAATTGTTACTGACCTTTTGCTTTTTGCTCTCTACGTTTGGTTGCTAAATAGGGGCGAAGATATTCAGACGATTCGTTCAATCATGTTCGCGGCAGTTGGAATTGACTCACTACTTTATATCTTTGCTGTTAAAAGTTTTCGCCGCACAATTTTCCGAATCAATCCGTTTTCTAATCTTTGGCTCGTCTGTGGTGTGGCGATCGGTTTTGGACTTATGGCAATCGCGATGTTCACGCCGTTTCTTCAACAGATATTCGAAATCGTTCCGCTTGCCTTGTCTGATTGGGTTCTGTTACTTATCATAGGTCTCATAAAGCTGATCGCGATTGAGTTTGGGAAGGAGATTTTTATTCTCTCTTAGGGTAAATACCCCGCAGCTTGCTGCGGATGAAAATGGTATCCTGTCCGCATGAGTCTCTACCTACACAAAAGCCACAATGTAA
>JAGVQB010000041.1 GCA_020051955.1 bacterium
CAATGATGTAACAAAAAGGAAAATGATTACACTATTACTCGCTCAACCTTCGTTGCCGAAACGGAGAAAAAACCAACTGGAAAATGTCGTTTAAACCTTGGTTTGTGTTAGAATGGGCTTGTTATGCTCAACCTTTCAATTGGACCCAAGGCGCGCAAGTCTTTGCATCTTCACGAAAAAAAAATGAAACACCTCGAAGAAGTCGCGCTAGCCATCCGCGAAGATATTATCAAGATGCTAGTTGAGGCAGGGTCTGGTCACTCCGCGGGCTCGCTTGGAATGGCAGACATTTTCACCGCGTTATATTTTCATGTGCTTGTCCACGACCCAAAGCGTCCAAATTGGAACAACCGCGATCGTCTCATTCTCTCCAACGGCCATATCTGTCCTGCTCAATACGCAACAATGGCGCGCGCGGGATATTTTCCAAAAAAACTTCTGATGACCCTGCGCAAGTTTGGTTCTCCTCTCCAAGGTCATCCAGAGCGATGGAGCCCGCCAGGGATCGAGACAACGTCGGGACCACTTGGTTCTGGTTCCTCGCAAGCCGCGGGTCTCGCGTATGCCGCACTTATGGATAAATCCCAATGGAGAGTGTACTGCCTAATGTCTGATGGAGAGCTCGAGTGCGGACAAACATGGGAGGCAATGCTTTTCGCGGGACGCAATAAACTTTACAACTGCACTTTCATCATTGACCGCAACAACATTCAAATTGACGGGAACACCGAGGACGTTATGCCGCTGGATCCGCTTGCCGCGAAGTTCGAAGCTTTCAATTTGAACGTCGAGCGTTGCGCTGGCAATTCAATCCAAGATTTTGTAATGGCAGTTGAGCGCGCGCATGGCGTAAGCGAGAAGGCAACGGTCATAATCGCTGACACGATCCCTGGCTATGGAGTGAAGTTTATGGAGCATGACTTCCTATGGCACGGCAAAACTCCAGCGAGGGGTAAAGAGGCTGACGAGGCAATTAAAGAGCTGAGGACACTGGGAGGAAAAATAATAAGCGAACACCAATAAAGACTCCTGCAATGAAAACCACAAAAGTCGCATTATTCAAAGGCAAAAAAATTAGGAAAACGCTCTACAAAAACGAGTGGTGGTTTTCAATTTTAGATGTAATTTCCGTTCTCACCGATAGCCCTCAGCCAAAAACCTATTGGGCAAAACTGAAGGATCGAGATGTGGAAATGTCCCAACCGTTCCCGTTTTGGGAACAGTTGAAATTGCCCGCAGAGGACGGCAAAATGCGCGAAACCGATTGCGCTGATACGGAGGGCGTTTTTCGTATTATTCAATCCATTCCCTCTCCAAAAGCCGAACCGTTCAAGCGTTGGTTGGCAAAAGTTGGGTATGAGCGCGTGCAAGAGATTGAAAATCCGGAACTGGCGACTAAGCGAACCAGGATTCTTTATCAGCTTAAAGGCTACTCCGCTGATTGGATTGAAAAGCGAATGCGCGGTATTGCGATTCGAGAAGAGTTAACGGACGAATGGCAAAAACGAGGAGCGCGGGAACAAAAGGATTATGAAATTCTAACAGCAGAAATATCTAAGGCGACTTTTGGTGTCACTCCGAGTGAATACAAAAAAATGAATACAAAAAAATTAAACCAAAAACAGCTCGTCTTCAGGAATTAATCTCCGATCATGAAAAGAAAGATCAATATGCTCAACACTACGACGCTAATAAATATGGAGATGCAAAGAACGAGCTTAAAAGGTTGCAAACTGACACTATAGCGCTTGATGTAAATAAAACAGTGGTTGATCGGGTGTTAGAGGAAGAACACGATGAATTGAAATTATACGAAGCTCTAATGGCTCTTAAACAATTTATTGGAAAATTGCGTGGCGTGGCTACCTACGAGAGCGACAATCTTCGTCACTTAGTTCCACCACCAGAAAATGCATTGGCAAATAAAATCCTTGGAGCCTATTGGGCATTCGGCGTACCAATATACGATCGTCAGCCCGAAGGGCAATTTTTCGGGGAAAATGCAGTCCATTCTGTCACGGAATACACGACCAAAGAATACGCATCTGCTTTTGCAAAATCTCAACGCCCAGAAGATGACGACACGTCTGAATATAGGACAGTCCAAGAGCTAAGATTGTCCCGAGATTTTGAACCTCACATTGATGTTACAAAATATTATGCAGGGACAGGAGACTACCTGAATCTTAAACGAGCTTTTAAAATAGTTACTTCAATAGACGGAAAAACCGTTCCAAAGATTCCTGTTTTTCTTGAAAAAGCCGGATGGAAGCTATCTAGACTTGGAGCGATAGTTGAGCCGGGGCAAGACCCAAGAACTGTTGACAAGAAATTTGCCGCTGAGCTTGAGCGGCTATCAAAGACTCAGATGGATGTTCAACAAGTCTTAAATCCAAGAGGTCCAGAGGGCGAACGCAGAGTATACACAATGGGAGAGGCACATAGAGCAATAAGCGAGGCACGAGGTGATGCGCGGGAGGCTGATGAGGAGGCAAAAAAAACCATAGGCAAGCTACAAGCAGAAATCGATAGGCTGACAGGCCTCCAAGGGCAGTTAAGCACCTTGAGAGAAGGTTACGGCAAACTTCAAACACAGAACAAGGAACAAGCAGCAAAACTTGGCGAATCCAGGGCGGAGGTAGCTGTCCTTAAAAGAGACCATGCGGTCTTAATAAGAGAGAGAAATTCTCTTTCAAAAAACGCCAAAACCGTGGGCGACTCGCTAACTGCGGCGCTCGATAGAAAAGGGGGAATGTTTGGCGGGGACAATAAATTGCGTAAAGTAGTTACTGATGCAGTAGAAATATTAAAACAGGGGACAAACTAAGGAGGAGCCCAGTGAACACACGCAAAATCAAACCCGCGCTCTGCAAGAGGCGGGTTTTTTGATAGACTACTCGCATATGCGTATTCAAAAATACTTTCCGTTGTTCACGCGCGCGCTCGCGATCGTGGGGGTCATCGCGATCATAGCCGCGCTCGTGATGGGTTTAATGAGTTTAAATCAAAACATTAGCACCACCGCGTCATCCTACGGCGGCAAGGGCGGTGGTGTAGAAATGAGAACGGAGTCAGTGTCGTTCGATCAGAAACTTTCCTACGCTCCTCCAGAACTACTCAACGACGGAAGCACCAACATCGAACAAAAAGTTATCATGACTGGAAGTTTGAGTTTGATTGTTGATGACGCGGTTGAAAGCGCGCGGGCAATCCGCGTTCTCACAGAGGGAAAAAAAGGTTTTGTGCAGACATCCTCGATAAACGAACTCGAGGACGGAACACATTACGGGTACGTGACATTGCGCGTGCCATCGAATGTTTTTGAAGTTGGCATGAGCGAGCTCAAAGAGATGGCTGTTGTTGTCGAATCGGAATCGGTATCATCGTCTGATGTGACAGAGCAGTACATTGATCTTTCGGCCAGACTCAAGAATGCTAAGGCGCAGGAAATTCGATACGTGGAAATCCTCGACGTCGCAAAAACCGTGGAAGAAATTTTGCAGATTGAAACCGCGCTCGCAAACGTGCGAGGATACATCGAATCGCTCACGGGGCAAATCCAGTATCTGGACAGTCAGACAGATATGTCGTCAATCACAGTAACTCTCTCGGAGGAACCAGCAATCAAAATCGGCGGCAAGGTGTTTCGTCCGTTAACAAGTATCAAGCAAGCCGCGCAAGCCGTTGTCTCGATAGCACAGTGGTTGGTCATTGCGATAATTTGGATCGTGATCGTAGGCGTTAGCATCGGCGCGCCAGTGGCAATTGTCGGTTGGGGTGGAAGGAAAATATACCGTAGGATCAGAAAATAATATCCCCGATCCTGTTTAGAGGATATGAAAAAAAATATACAAATCAAAGGTCTTAACCGTGACGCGTGGTTTGCGAGAGACTTGTTCAACGAGGGTAAGTTGAAACAGCTCGCCACACGCGATGGTTATGGCGAGGGTTTGGTTGAAGCTGGAAAAAAAGATGGGCGTGTTGTTGTGCTGTGCGCTGACGTGACTGAATCCACGCGATGTTTAGCGTTCAAGACGGCGTACCCAGATCGGTTCGTGCAAATCGGCGTGTCAGAGCAGTCGATGGCATCAATTGCCGCTGGTATGTCACTTGCTGGCAAAGTCCCGTTCATCAACGCGTACGCGAGTTTTTCTCCTGGGCGAAATTGGGAACAGATACGCACGTGCGTTGCTCTTCAAAACTCGAATGTAAAAATTGTCGGTGGCCATGCTGGCGTAACAGTTGGTCCTGATGGCGCGACGCACCAAATGACAGAAGACTTGGCACTCATGCGCGTTTTGCCAAATATGCGCATTGTTGTCCCCTGCGACGCGATCGAGGCAAAGAAGGCGACTCTCGCGATAGAAAAGGACGATCGCCCATATTACATCCGCCTTGCCAGAGAAAAGTCGCCTGTCTTCACAACACAAAAAACTCCATTCAAAATTGGACGCGCACAAATTCTTCGACACGGCGCTGACGCGACCATTATCGGTTGCGGAGCTATCCTTTACGAAGCACTGATCGCGGCACAAAGGCTTTCGGAAGATCACGGAATTGAGTGCGCGGTAATAAACATGCACACAATCAAACCATTGGATGTGAAGGCAATCGTCAAGGCGGCAAAAGAAACTGGCGCGATCGTAACTGTAGAAGACGCGCAAGTCGCTGGCGGTCTTGCTGGCGCTGTTGCTGAAACTCTCGCGCTTACCGTGCCAGTACCAATGGAACGAATAGGCGTTCAAGATCGTTTCGGGGAATCAGGTACCGCGCGCGAGTTGCAAGTAGGGCTCGGGCTCACTGCGGAGTATATCGCACTGGCGGTTGATAGAGTGATTCAACGCAAGCTCGGGCACAAAGTCCCCGAGACCCCTGCTCACATCCTTGCCGCGCAAGAAAAGTTTGTCTCCTCCTTCCCCTCCTTCCCCTCCTGACCCTTCCTATGCTCGACCTCCTCACAATCGGCGACATCAAACTCGACACCTTCGTGGTTTTAGATGAGGACAATGAACAGTGTTGCCTGCGCATGCCAGACGCAAAACTTTGTCTGGACTACGGCGCAAAAATAAACGTGAAGATTGTTGATTCACAAATCGCAGGCTCCGCTCCGAACGTCGCTATCGGATTATCGCGAATGGGGAAAAAGACAGCGGTAATTTCTAGCATGGGCGAGGACACAACGCGACCACTGGCTTTGGAGGTACTTAAACGCGAAGGGGTAGGCACGTCATTCGTCGAAACCGTCAAAGGAGAAAAAAGCACATACTCGGTTGTGCTCAATTTTCGGGGCGAGAAGACAATACTCACTGGGCACATCAAACACGAATATCACTTGCCAACATCTTTCCCAAAACCAAAATGGATGTATGTGGGCGAGATGGGAATTGGGTATGAAAAACTTTATCGACAAGTCAGAGACTACGCCAAAAAAGACGGAGTGCGCATCGCGATGAACCCTGGTAGCGTTCAAATCGAGGAACTCAAACGTGCGCTCTTTGATCTTTTCCCTCACCTGGAAGTGTTGTTTGTGAATCGCGAGGAAGCTCAAGCCCTTTGCAAATCAACGGCCGCCGAAATCCACAAACTCGCTGGCGCGCTGTTTGAGTACGGTCCAAAACACGTTATCATCACTGATGGTGTACGCGGGTCATACGAATACGGTGGGCATGAGTTACGATACTGTCCGATATTCCCCTCAAAACTTGTGGAGGCAACGGGCGCTGGCGACGCGTTCGCGAGCGGATATTTATCAGCAGTGATGTCGGGTGAATCGTGCGCTGAAGGTTTAAGATGGGGAGCTGTAAACGCCGCGTCAGTGGTTGGCTTTGTGGGGCCGCAACATGGACTGCTTTCAAAAAATGAAATTAAACAGAGGCTCGAAACACGTCCAAAATTCCGCGTAAAAACAATCTAAACTTATGCTTACCTCCCTCCCCCTTATCCTCTCAAAAGCCGCGCGCGGACATTATGCTGTTGGAGCTTTTAACATTAACAACCTCGAGACACTGCAGGCGGTCATTGCCGCGGCAGAACTTGAGCGCTCACCTGTTATTGTGCAGACAAGCGAAGGAGCTATCGCGTACGCAGGTATGGAAGAACTCGCAAGCCTCGTACACATTGCCGCAAAAAAAATAAGACGTCCCGTTGTGTTTCATTTGGACCATGGAAAAAATTTCAACCTTGTTGCCCGAGCGATCAAAAGCGGCTGGTACACAAGCGTGATGTTTGATGGTTCAAGTCTCTCTTACAAAGAAAACGTCAGACTCACGCAAAAAATCGTCGCGCTCGCGCACAGACATAAAGTCAGCGTGGAAGCAGAGATCGGCGCGATAGCTGGGATAGAAGACTTTGTCACTGTTGAAGATCGCGATGCCAATCTCACCAATCCAAAACAAGCGGCCGCATTCGCGCGCGCGACAAAGTGCGACGCGCTCGCTGTCGCGGTAGGAACAAAACATGGCGCGTACAAATTCAAAGGTGAATCAGCACTGGACTTTGGACGGCTCAAAGAAATCGCTGAGGCTGTGCGCATACCCTTGGTCTTGCACGGCGCCTCGGGCGTACCAACCAACATCAAAAATATCTGCACTGCGTATGGATGCGAAATCTCAAGCGCGAAAGGAGTATCAGACACAGCTCTTCGCAAGGCAGTCTCCCTCGGGATCCGCAAAGTCAACGTGGACACTGACCTGCGCTTGGCATTCGACGCTGGGATTCGAAAGTTCCTAAAAGAACGTCCAGAAGTGATTGACCCGCGGGAGATTCTAAAGCCCGCCATTGAGTTGATGACGAAGGTGGTGAGGCAGAAGATGAGAACGTTGGGTTCAAACGGAAAAGGATAGGTTGATATCAAGGAATCCATGGTCGAGATAAGTTATTTTTGATAATCTACACTCATATGCCATGGGATTACGATGACAAGTCATACAAAAAACAAGCGACCAAAGACCCTGTCTGGCATCTAGAACGGTTGATTAATCACGGTCTAGGTAATGAAAAGCTCTCGAAAACACTACTTAAAACACACCTGACCAAGCTTAACATTCCAGAAAAACGTCGGACTTTTTTAGAGCTTTTACTATGGGACAAACAATTCTGAGACCGGAACAGAAAAAAATGCTGGAGATCGTTGGTAATGAGAAGGCTCTTGCGACATATTATTTAAGCGGCGGAACAGCGCTAGCTGTTTATTATCTACAGCATCGATTCTCTGATGACCTTGATTTTTTCACTCAAACGAGAACCGACCCCTTAGCTATTGAAACATTCGTAAAG
Organism: bacterium; assembly: GCA_020051955.1. Classification (GTDB taxonomy): domain Bacteria; phylum Patescibacteriota; class Patescibacteriia; order UBA9934; family GWF2-40-263; genus JACRJW01. Next base: position 7,276 of record JAGVQB010000041.1, read on the forward strand.
CAAGCAAAACAACAGGTTGGGGCAAGCGAAGTTAGATTTGAAAAAATAAACGATCGCCGACTCTATTTTTTTCAAATTGGCGACAGAGAATTAAAAATCGAATTTGCTTTCTATCCATTTCAACCGATTCAAAAACCTCTCATTCAAAACGGGATTCGAATCGATTCTTTTCGAGACATAACAGCAGGAAAGCTGATGGCACTGTTGGATCGCTTCGAACCAAAAGACTTTGTGGACTTATACTTCATACTCCAAACACGGACACTGAAACAGGTTTGGAAAGACACGGAAAATAAATTCGATATAAAGATCCCCCCTATTTTTCTAGGAGGAGAGCTGTCGAAGGTGAGTCGCATCGAGGCATTGCCAAAAATGATAAAGCCGATCGAGATCAACGAGCTCAAAAAATTTTTTTCAGCACAAGCCAAATCACTTAAGCCATCTATCTTCGAAGACTAACCTTTGTGCAATAACCAGAATATGTACGATCTCATCACAATCGGTTCAGCAACACGCGATGTCTTTCTCGTCTCTGAACAATTCGTCGCGCTCAAAACTTCCAAAGTCAGCACTGGGGTTGCCGAGTGTATGGCGCTGGGTTCCAAAATTGAAATTAAAGAAATCGTTTTTACAACTGGCGGAGGCGCGACAAACGCGGCCGCGACGTTTTCAAAACTTGGGTTTCGCACCGCGATAATTACGCGCGTGGGGAACGACAGCCCAGGCAAAGACGTGGCCGAGGACTTATCATCTCATGGGGTCAGCACACATTTAGTCAAAATGATAAAAAACGGTCAGACCGCCTATTCCACTTTGATTACCATGGAGGACGGCGAGCGAACCGCGCTTGTGTATCGCGGTACAAGTGGTGTGTTTAGCGCGCAAGATGTGCCCGCGATTATTTATGGACAAACAAAATGGATTTATCTGACGTCTCTGGGGGGCAATGTCGCCTTGTCGAAAAAAATAATCAAGCAAGCAACCAAGGCAGGCATAATGGTCGCGTGGAACCCTGGACACGAGGAAATAAAAAACGGGCTTGCCGAACTCAGCGATGTAATCCCGCTTGTAAAAGTTTTAATCCTCAACAAAGAAGAAGCTCAGCTTCTCACTGGCAAGAAAAAAATTGAACAGATGTTCAGGGCGCTAACAATAAAGGGATCGGTTTGTGTCATCACGGACGGGACAGAAGGTTCCTACGCGCATCGCGACAATTTGATCGCGCACGCTGGAACAAGTGGAGCAAAGGCAATATCGCGCACTGGCGCGGGCGATGCGTTTGGATCTGGATTTGTCAGCGCGCTCATCAAGACTGACGATCTGAAGAATGCGTTGCGGGTTGGTACTGTTAACGCGGAGTCCGTTGTTCAGCACATCGGCGCGAAACACGGCATCATAAAAACCTGGCCGTCTTTTACAAAGAAAAATCGCATCGGGGTTAGTCTTTCTTCCATTTAGTTCCACTTTCGTCCAAATGTTCTGACGCTTCTTTATAGTATTTTTTGAAATGCACCAGGTAGTTCGCGTTTATACTCCTCCAGCTCGTGCCATTATAGAACACAGCGAACTCTTCTTGATTTTCTAAAACCGGGAATAATCTGTCCGCGTGCTTTCTGGGTCTAGACTTCTCAACCATAAAAGCGAGAAATAATTTCACTCCGTTTTGTGGATGGTAAAGTTGTCCTTCGGTTAAATTCAGCTTGCGCCTCGCCACCAAACCGGCACCCGTCATCAAAACGTGGAAGTACGAAAATGAAAACGATTGGTAACGCGCCTCCCAGCGATGCAATTCAAATTGACCAAGTGGCTTGCCACCACCTTCTTGTTTGGCAACAGCGATCATTGTGGCGATGAGCTCGCGCCTTGGAACACGATCCAAAATTCTTTTCACCTCTGCCCCATATTCAGGATGCTCAAGCATCTGATCAATTCCGACATGCGCGTAAGAGATGAACTGCGCCTCTGACAAGTGACGATCCTTTGCCTCAACTGGAATTGGAAGCCACATTCGTGCACGCAACTTTTCCGCCGGAATGTTAAAGGAAGTTAGCTCCGTATTTTGCTCTCTCAAATACGAAAACTCATCGTACTTCAAAAGCCGTTCTCGTATCTCTGAAATTGTGTCCCCCTCGCGCACAAAATAAAACATCAGACCAACGTCCTGAAAAATCCGCTCTCCATTCGCAAGCACCCTGCGACGCTCTTTGCGCTGTGCCCTTGTATACTCCCCGCGTTGCGCCGTAATAGTCGCCAAAAACTCTGGGTTGCCATCGAAGTATTCGTTCCTTTCCACTGGCACGTATTCTGTATCCTTGGGGGGTTCAAGTTTCTCGGATTTGGGTTCTGGAGTTTCTGGTTTATCATCACCACGATCCTTACTACCCATCAGACGAGATGCGCCCCCTGCCGCTAACAAACCTGCCCCTAGCCCAATTAAAACGTCTCTCCTCGAATATTTGCGTTCTGTCATATGGGTAATACGATAACATAATCTTCTGGACAGACACAGGAACGGCTGGTATTCTTTGCCGTGTCGCGTTGAAAATATTTTGAAAGAAGTCGCCCCCAAACTCGATGAGATTGCCTTGAGTGGGGAAGCCAACCTCCGAGGCGTAGGTAAATCCTACGACGAGGAGGTGGCGGGGCCCCACGAAAGGCAAGATCGCGAGTTTCGGGGCGACTTCATGGGCCAGTAGCTCAGCTGGTAGAGCATCGCCTTTGCAAGGCGGGGGTCTGGGGTTCGAATCCCCACTGGTCCACCACGTAAAAACACCGACTCGCTCGGTGTTTTTACGTGCCGGTGCTCACGTGGGCATGCAACACAAAACGAACCAATTTGATATCATGTCAGCGTATGAAACGAATGTTGATGCTGGTCATCGCCCTTGTACTGGTGACCCCTGCCATAGCGCAAGCTAACTCAACTTACCCAATCAATATCGCATCACTTGATGGTTCTATTGATTTTTCTTTGAGCGGTTACGACGAGGCTGGCGGGGTAAATTTGGCGCTCGCTGACCTGGGTGATGATGGGATTTCAGAAGTCCTCGTGGCGGGCGGGCTGGGATCTGAACCTCGCGTGCGTGTTTTGCGACAGGATGGTAGTGAGATCGGGAGTTTCCTTGCCTATGCTCCGACGATGGGGACAGGGATAAACATCATTGCGTGCGATCTTACGGGCGACGGTGTCAACGAAATCGTAACTGTGCCACAGCGCGGTGGCGGACCGCACGTACGCGTGTTTAACAACCTGGGGAGCGCGATCGACAACGGAGGATTTTTCGCGTACGCGGAAACTTTGCGGACAGGAGTGAACCTCGCGTGCGGAGATTTGATTGGAGACGCGCGCGCGGAAATTGTCACTCTGCCGGCCGCTGGCGGAGGCTCGCACGTGCGAGTGTGGTCGTGGAGCGAAGACCGCGCGACACTCGAAGAAAACTTTTTTGCTTTTCACGCGAGTGATCGTTCAGGTCTTGTTGGTGTCGTGAACGAAAAACAACTCATCATCGCACAACAATTTTCTTCATCACCAAAAATTTTGACGATAGTTATCCACAGCTCTCCCACAATTCAAAAAGAAAAAATATTTTCTATCAACGCGCTTGGTGTGCGATCACTCTTTGTGTACGACAAAAATATTTTTCTTTCAACAGCGACCGAGTCACTCATCTACAACATCGATACGGGCGTGTCGCAAAAACTTTCTGACACGCACGCAAGCGACACAATCGGATCAGACGCGCAACAAATTATTTTCGCTCCTGCGGAAAAAAATTTCCTTACCGCACGCGATCACAAGCGCATTGAAATAGACATATCCCAACAGCGCCTTTTCGCTTTTGAAGACGGCATTTTACAAAATACTTTCCTCATCTCAAGTGGCAAAAATAACGCAACTCCATTGGGAAATCACACGATTTTGGCAAAATTACCCACTGTCCATTACACATGGAACTATGGCCCAAACGACCCGCGCAATTACGACCTCGGACTGGTTCCATACAATTTACGATTCGCTCCGCACGTCTATATTCATTACGCGTACTGGCACAATAATTTTGGCAATCCAATGAGTCGTGGTTGCGTTAACGTCGCACTAGAAGATATGAAATGGATTTACGGGTGGGCGCAAGAGGGAGTACCTGTGGTGGTGAGGGAGTAGTAGGAAAGTAGGAGAGTAGGAGAGTAGAAAAGGTGGAGACAAAAAAAATTAGAAACGTCTTTTCTTTCCATCTTCTCCTCTCCTACTCTCCTACTTTCCTACTCTCCTACTTCCCTTGCGACTTTTTTTCTATTACAATATCTATATCGCTCAATGTGACGCGTAACACGTTGACGAAATAAAACTGCACGTCCATTAATTTGTGTGCAGTGCTCGATCGAGCACGTAATAACATTACACCTCGGAGGAACCAAAATGGTTCTGACTTCTCTCGCGCGAGCGAGTTGAAGGAGGTGATTCAGAACTCCTATGGCAGCAAAAAAGAAAGTAGCAAAGAAGAAAGCAAAGAAGGCCTCAAAGAAGCGCGCCTAATTGTTACAAAAAAAAAGAAAATACACCTCGGACGCGCGAGGTGTATTTTTTATATCAAGGTTGATTGTTTGCCTGCCATCGGATCATGCTCGTTAAAAATTCGGACTGTGCCGTATATTCCGTCGTATCCAGGCTTTATCTGAAGCCGCCCTTCACGGACGCGAAGAATGGCTTCTGACAACGAAGGAGCGTGCGTGCGCCTGCGGATTTCCTCAAGCGGCGTGTCCAAAAGGATCGTAAATTCATCTGCCAGCTCGTCGGTCAACCTTTGATATTCCTCCACAACCTTTTTCGAATTTGTCGAACTGACGCCGAAACACTCCGCGATAATTTCCGCGAGCGGCACAATCGACTTGTATGGAATCTTGCTTGCACGCACGCTCTCGGGTTCACGATCGGCAAGTTTCTCAACACGATGATGCACGCCCAAAGTTAGAGACCGGCCACAGGATGGACAGCGCGCGCCCAACTTTTCCGATTCTTTGGGGTCGCAAGAAAACGCGCAAGCCGCGCAACCATCATAGTGATACTTCCCTTCCTGCGGAAAAAACTCGATGGTGTACTTGAACTTCGAGGCGTCCTTCTCGCGTAGGATTCGGACAAACTCGTCGTACGTTGGCTCGCCATCAAGCTCAAACACATTTGCCTCGCGCCCCAAGTTGCGCGGGGAATGAGCGTCAGAGTTTGAAATACACACCACGTTATCCAATGACGACAGTTGCCAATTCATCAAAGGGTCAGACGAAAGCCCAGTCTCAATCGCGTACACATATTTCGTCATCTCCCCAAAACATTCTTGCAAAGAATCAAACCCAGACTTACTCCCGAACACCGAGTACCACGGCGTCCACGCGTGCGCGGGGATAACGATGATGCGCTCGTCGACGTCTTTTAAAAGTTTGTAAAGATTTTCTGAGTCGATCCCAAGTATCGGTCTGCCATCCGCCTTTAGATTAAACCCTCGCCGCGCAAGCTCCGCGTTCACTTTTTCACAAGTCTCAAGCGATGGCGAAAAAATCAGATTATGCACGCGCCGCGTCTCGTCACCTTTTTTGTAAATCTGGGACAGCTCGGTGACGAGCATGAAACGAGTGGAAGAATGGAGGATCGAGGAAGTTAGGAAGTGAGGGAGTGAGGGAGTGAGGGAAGTTCGTAGCGAAAAAATACCTTGGCTAGTTTCTTCAAGGTTCTCACAAATGTGTGAAAACCACTCTGGATGCGTCCAATCCCCTGTCGCCACAATATCAATCCCCTTGCGCGCGCACCATGACGCGATAGTTGGCAACACTAACTCCTTCGAGCATGCCCGTGAGTATTTGGAGTGAATGTGCCAATCGACGATGGTGCGCATACTTGTGATACACTAAAGACCTATGGATTTTACACAATACCAACAAAAAGCCCAAACCACGGCTCTTTATCCCAACGTTGGAAATAATCTCTATTACCCAGTGCTCGGGCTAGGTGGAGAAACCGGCGAGGTGCTGAATAAAGTTAAGAAAGTGATGCGCGATAATGACGGCAAGGTTACGGATGAACTGCGCGAGATTCTGAAATCCGAGCTCGGGGACGTGCTCTGGTACGTTGCCGCACTCGCGAGTGAATTGAAACTTGATCTGGATGAAGTAGCGCGGGCAAACATCGAAAAACTTTTTTCGCGGAAGGAACGCGGGGTGATCAAAGGGTCGGGGGATGAGAGATAAGAGTTACAAAAAAAATATGACCACTCTTGAGGAGTTAGAAAATGAAATCGAAAAAATCAAAGAACGCAACGCGCGCGTTGAAAAGGATAAGGCGTGGGAAACGTCGTGGGCACGAAGATTGCTCATTTTGATTTTGACCTATTTTGTCGTGGTTGTGTTCTTCTGCGTTGCTGACTTGCCCAAACCATTTGCGAACTCCATTGTTCCTACGCTTGGCTTTTTCCTCTCAACCCTTACAATCCCTTGGGTGAAAGCGCGGTGGATGAAGAATACTCAAGCCCGGAGCCATGTCACGTAGTTCTTGAACGTCGTAAACTGCCCACCCCCTATTGAATCCATCTCAAAATCTCCTCGTGGTTCACGGCGTTCAAATCCGTCGTGTCCACGATTTTTGTTTTACCGCTAACAGGAAGCGGATCGGCGTGTTGTTTGCAGAAAAATCTTTTATCGAATTCCTCGATAACGTATTCAAGCGCGTCATTGTGGCCAGGGTGGCGATGCGTATTTGCACGCTTGATGAACCGCTCGCGCGCGACCTTTGGATCAGCCGTCATCCAAATCTGAACAATCTCCGCGCCGTGCTTGCTCGCGATCTCCTCAACCCACAACGCGTCATCACTCCACAAAAATGTCGCTTCCGCGATCACACTCTCCCCCTGCGCTAAATGCATCTCAACTATTTTTTTAAACACAGGCCAGGCTAGTCGCCCAATCTCTTTTGACCACTCGCGATCGCGGTAACCTCCCCAATCAAAAAAAAGTTCCTTAAGATCATCCATGGAAATCCTCTTGATCCCAGTTTGATCCCCCAGAAACTTGGAAAGAGTCGTCTTACCAGTGGCAGGCGACCCACCAACGACAATAAGTTTATGCGAGGCCATGACGTTTTGCGAGAAGTTTTTCCGCAACGTTGCGCTCTTCTTGCGTATTTATTCCAACAGCCTCCTCTGGTGGAATGCTCAACGTGGCGATCTCGTTTCCTTGCGCCACAGCAAGCTCAACAAGATCCGTAAGATAATATTCGCCTTTGGCATTAAAATTTTTCACCTGTCCGATATTCTCCCACAGCCATTTGGTATCAAAACAATACAAAGCTGGATTTACTTCTGTAATCGCGATTTCGGATTCCATCGCGTCCTTGTATTCACGGATCGCCATAATGTGGTCGTGCTTGTCGCGAATGATGCGCCCCCAGTGATAATAAATCGGCCAGGACTCAAACGAGGGAACGGTTGTAGTCATCATTGAAAGCACACTCCCACGTGTCTTGTGAAGATCACCGAGCGTACGCAGCGTCTGCGAGGAAATAAACGGATGATCTCCATAGAGCACGACGATCGCGTCAGCATCGGTTACAGCGTCGCGACACGCGTTCACCGCGTGAGCTGTTCCAAGCTGTTCGTGCTGAACAACATATTCACAAACCCCTCCCCAACTCTCGCACAACTTTGGTTGATCCGCACCAATCACAATAACTGGTACCCCATCGAGCTTTGAGTCGGTAACTGACTCGTACAAATGTTGCAAAATCGGCTTTCCACCAACTGGTGTCAAAACCTTTGGGATCTCCTGCCGCATTCGCGTGCCTTTTCCAGCCGCGAGAATGATGAATCTAAAAGTCATAATTGAGAGGTCGGTGATCATTATTTCGCCAAGTATGATAACAACCGCTGGATTTTTTACAACGTTGACACATGTTAATGAAAATGGTCACTCAAGAGAGGCAAAAATAACCCCAGCAATTATTCCAACAATCACACCAAATGAAAAAACGAGGACGTTTTTAAAAAAATTACAGAGGTAACACGGTTTGGCTTCGTTCATATTTACTCAAGGGACATCTCTAGGATACATCAAAACTTAGCCAAACAAAAAACCCTTTGTCCTGGCGCAGATTCAAAAAAAGCGGTCTGCGTACATGCATGACCGCTACGTAGAACAGCTCATTAGGAGGCAAGACAACGTCGCATGTGCGTGCCGCCTGTTCCCTGAAAACCGTTCATCGCGTAGAACGACTCCCTGTCCGGCAGGGCCATGAGGTCGAGATACTCGACCCTACATGCCTTCATCCTGTTGACGACGAAGTTGAGTAGCTGCGTTCCAGCCCCGTTATCCTGAAACTCGGGACCGATGACCAAGTAGGAAAGAATCGCGTACATGGGATAGAGACGCTCTGCCAGAGCGAAACCAATGACTATCCCGTCTTCCACTGCCACGACCCCGAGACGTTCGAATCCTGGGGCGTATGTCGAGCCGGGGATCTGATAGGCCATGACTTGCGCGAGCGCTTTCTCCACATCGGGCAGCAAGTGCTCAACATCCTCGAACAGGTAGCGCAGGAGAGCCTCGACGGCCCCTCGATCACCCGGTGTCTGCTCGCGGATGATCATACGACCTCTCTCAGCAAGTCGCAGTACGGATCACGATTGACACCCTCGAAGTAGACCCCGCTCAAGACATCGCCCCCACCACAGGTCTGCAGGTGTGGGCACGAGCTACAAACGGATGCCATTTGCTCGACGCGCTTCATGAGAGGGTGTTCGTGCGTCGCGACCAGCCGGACGATTTCCGACAGCGGCGTCTGTTGAACATTCCCCAGCGAGAACTGAATCCGCTGTTCTCGCGGCGCCTCTAGGTGATTGCACGAGAGGAAGGTTTCTCCCTGAGTGGCGACACGGATGATGTTCTGTTCGGTGGCCGACATCATGAACAGGACGAAGTCGAGCGACCCGCAACGCACAACAGCCAGACCAGTGCTCGCGTCGAACTGCACAGGGACGTCCTCGATGCCCAGTCGCTTGGCCAGGCGTCCCCACAGGTGCGCGTAGTTGGCAGTCACCAGCACCCGCGTGCGAATGCTCGTGTTGTTCGCACGCAACCGCTCGCATAGATCCGCAATCGTCTCCAGATCAAGGAGCTTGAGATCGCCGGGAGGACCGTAGTACAGGGAGATCGAGTGATTGACACGGGGGTCGCTACCGAACCGATCTGCGAGCTCGCGTCCGAGCGTGGCGATCGACTCTGCGCGCGACCGTCCACTGGGGAGCATCTCACGAGCGAGCGTGCTGATTACGCCCACCAGTGCGTTGGTGTGGGTCGCGAGCAACCTGGTGAGGGATCCAACCGTTCGATGGTACGTCCCCAACCCGCGCATGACCTCGTGTCCTTCCACGTCCCCATCGAGCGACACGTCGAAGCAGGTGATGAGATCCTCGTGCGCGAGATCCAGCATGACATCGCCATTGAGGCCGTTTGTCATGAGAACGGTCTCGCGCATTGGCGCCCGGATGGCCCGTGCGAGTTCCGCAAGCTCATCGGGGAACAGTGTGGGCTCCTTGCCCGGGAAGGTGACCCACAGCGGATTCACCTCGCCCTTGCCGATCCCGTCGATCACAGCGTCCATGACCCTTTGATTGGGACGTTGTTCGCCATTGGTTGCTGGCGAGAAGTACACGCAGTGCGTGCACGCGAGCTGGCATGCCTCGCCGACCTCGACGGCAAGGTACAGATTCGGAGGGGCGATGTCACTCGGATGAGTTGTGAGGTTCCGCCCAGTGTGAGCGAATGAACCCCAGCTGATAGGGCCCATGCCCTGGCCACGCATTCCGTTGGAACGGTACATGAAACCTCCATGTATTGATCGTTATATCTCCCACGATTAGTAGAACATAACGCCGATTAGAACGTCAACTTATTATTCTACGACAACCAAAACTATCAAAAAAACCTAAAGTTTTGCCAAAATCTTGTTAAAAATTTCGACGTTCTTGACGTCATTTTACAATCTGCTATTTTAGGAGGGTATGATAGACAGGCCCTACAAAAAAATCGCTGGCATCTTTGGACTCAGCGATCATCAGTCAAAAATCTACCTCGCGGGATTGGGAACTCAAGGGAAAACCGTGAGCGAATTGTCGCGCTCGGCAGAACTCCCACGCACGGCCGTCTATCCCCCTCTTCAGTCACTTGTGCAAGAAGGACTCGTGAGCGTGACAAGAGTCAACAAACACAAAATCTATCTCTCCACCCCGATCAAGGAATTGGAAAATCTTCTAGATCGAAAACGTGTAGAGCTCCACGAAGTCATAGACCTCCTCCCGAAGACAGTCTCCCTTGAATCCGCAAGATTAGACATTCGAGTCTATGAAGGAAAGAATGGCCTGCTTACTGCAGGTGACATATTCCTTTCTGAAAGCAAAACGAAACTTTGGAAAGTGTTCGAGCACCCCCAGCATACATTAAGCATAACAGGACAAACGTTTCTCGAGGCGTATACGAAACGAAGGATCGAGAAAGGAATTCATGGTCGCTGTATCATTCCTGCGGATTCTCTGTCGACCTATATCAAAGAAACGCTCTTAGAAAACAAAAAACAGCTCCGAGAAGTTGTCATTGTTTCTCCAAACACCTATCCGCTGGAGGCAAGCATCGGCATCGCTGGAGATATTATCCTACTCATATCAACAACACCAAGCCCTTTCTCAGTGCTGATCAAAAACGCCGCTCTCGCCACGACGCTCTCAAGTATCCACGATATGGCGTGGGATCGCTTCTCTGCTTGAATACAAAAAACCCTTTGTCCTGGCGCCCACCTACTCTCGCGCTATCGCACTACCATTGGCCCAAAGAGGCTTAACTACTGTGTTCGGGATGGGAACAGGTGTGACCCTCTATGGAAGTGGCACCAAGACAAAGGATTTTTTATTGTAGAAGAGATTGACGAATCATTGTATCGAACACGTTTGATTCAAAATCGCGTGAGATGCGCCGCTCTGGAGGTTCAAAATTACCGAGCTGTAGGTTAATCCTACAGTGAGGCAATTTTGAACCGAAGAGCAAGTAGCTCACCGATTTTTAATCAAACGTAGAAGTGGTTGTAGAGCTCGTCCTATTAGTACCGCTCGGCTGAACGTATTACTACGCTTACACCTGCGGCCTATCAACCTGCTCGTCTCGCAGGGGACTCAAAAGAAAATTAATCTTGGGAACGGCTTCGCACTTAGATGCTTTCAGCGCTTATCCGTGCCGAACGTAGCTACCCGGCTATGCCCTTGGCAGGACAACCGGTACACTAGAGGTTCGTTCATTCCGGTCCTCTCGTACTAGGAATGAGTTCCCTCAATTTTCGACGCCCACGACAGACAGGAGACCGAACTGTCTCACGACGTTCTGAACCCAACTCACGTACCGCTTTAATGGGCGAACAGCCCAACCCTTGGGACCTTCTCCAGCCCCAGGATGCGATGAGTCGACATCGAGGTGCCGAACCTCCCCGTCGCTGTGGACGCTTGGGGGAGACTAGCCTGTTATCCCCGGAGTAGCTTTTATCCGATGAGCTTCCGCCGTCCTATATCGAACGGTCGGATCACTAACTTCCGCTTTCGCGACTGCTCGACTTGTAGGTCTCGCAGTAAAGCTGGCTTCTGGGTTTGCCCGTCCAGCGCGATTTCCATCCGCGCTAAGCCAACCTTTGTAAACGCCTCCGTTACATTTTAGGAGGCACCCGCCCCAGGTAAACTACCCACCAGATCCTGTCCCTGACACCGGTTTCACGGCGCCTGGTTAGAATTCACATGACACAAGGGTGGTATCTCACTGGTGCCTAAGCTCCCACCTATGCTCAACATGCGAAACATGAACCCAAGATCAAGTTGTAGTAAAGCTTCACGGGGTCTTTTCGTCTTGTCGCGGGTAGCGAGCATCTTCACTCGCATTGCAATTTCGCCGAGTACATCGTTGAGAGAGTTTTCAACTTGTTATGCCATTCGTGCAGGACGGAACTTACCCGTCAAGGAATTTCGCTCTTATTGTTACTCTCCTTTTTCAGTTAGGAGGAGGCGGTCATTTCTGCCGCTTTCTGCATGTCACCATGCAGGTCGGACTATATCTTCGTCTTTTCAGACGTCTGGCGTGTAGTCTCTGAGGATTTTAGAAATCTCGACGGAACCTTTCGGTTCATACTTTGGATGATATGTGCAACATCTTGAAGACCTTCGAACGTATAGTGTCGCTTCTCTTCCATCAATTGTAAGATTGCGACAAACTTTTCGAAATCTTGTTGTTTTGCTGTTCTCAATATGTGCAGTGTGAAGAATGGAACAATCCTGATACGAAGATCGTCCGCGGATCTTACACAGTAGCGTAACAATTGTTCCCGATGACCATCACTACGACGGTTGAGATAAATAGAACCACACTCAAAATAATTTTCAATTATTTCAAGCGCTGCCCGACTCTTCTCACCCTGAGTTACGACGAACTCTGGAAACAATTGCCATCCAAGCTTCGTTGTGGAATTCCGAATCATGCTGACTGAGAAGCAACCTTCTCCGTCAACAAATCCAGCAATCCACCCCTCAATTTCTAATCTTTCCTGCTGATTGTCTGGTTTGGTATACGCCATACTATGGTCGAATCATACCATAGACCAGAGTTTCCAGCATTTAGCCAAATTTTCTCTTTTACTCTTCACGGCACATGAAGTTCAAGAGGAGGTCTTACACCTCACTAAGGCAGCTTGTGTTCACCTTAGGACGATTATAGTTATCGCCGGCGTTCATCCGCGCTTCAGTCGAAGGCTTCGCCTTGCGGCTAACCCCCTTCCTTAACGTTCGGACACTGGCCAGGCATCAGCCCCTATACATCACCTTTCGGTTTAGCAGGGACCTGTGTTTTTGGTAAACAGTCAGTTGAAATCTTTCGCTGCGGGTCGCCCTCTCCCGAGGGCAACCAGGCCTTATCCCGAAGTTACGGCCGCTGTTTTGCCTAGTTCCTAAACGATGTTTCTCTCGTACGCCTTAGTGCATTTCGCACCTACTCACCTGTGTCGGTTTACGGTACGGGTCCCTCTCACATTAATCCTAGTAGCTTTTCTTGGCTCCCTGTTTTTCCCCCTTGTTCAGCCGTGAGGCCGAACTTGCGATGACATCTTTGTTTGAGGTCGAGCCTCAGTCTGGCGGATTTACCTACCAAACGACCTAGATGCCCCCAACGTCATAGCCATAGGACGCGGGAAATTTCAGAAAGCTTCCCTACATCAGTGTGAAAGAGAGTGCAGGAATATGAACCTGCTGTGCATCGACTACGCCTTTCGGCCTCGCCTTAGCTCCCGACTAACCCTGGGTCGATTCGCGTTGCCCAGGAAACCTTAAGTTTACGGCGGACAGGACTCCCACCTGTCTTTTTGCTACTCATGCCAACATTCTCTCTTCGCATCGCTCCACCGAGGGTCACCCACCGGCTTCAGTGCGATACGAATGCTCCCCTACCACGTCAGAGGTCAGACACCAGAAATCAGTAGTCGATTTTCTCGACACTGACATCCGATGTCCGACCTCTGACATCCTCAACTTCGGCACGCCATTTAGCCCCGGTACATTTTCGGCGCAAGAAAGCTTGACCAGTGAGCTGTTACGCTATCTTTAAAGGATGGCTGCTTCTAAGCCAACCTCCTGGTTGTTTAAGCCTTCTCACCACCTTTTACACTTAATGGCGATTTAGGGGCCTTAGTTTGAGATCTGGGCTGTTGCCCTTTTGACCGATGGAGCTTAGCCCCCATGGTCTGACTGCTGGGAACATGTACTGGTATTCGGAGTTTGGTTAGGCCCGCTAGCCGAAGCCGCAAGGCCCATTCAGTGCTCTACCCCCAATACACTATTTACCAGCGCTAGTCCAAAAACTATCTCGGGGAGAACCAGCTATTACCGAGTTCGATTGGAATTTCTCCGCCATCCACATGTCATCCCCGACTTTTGCACAGGTCGTGGGTTCGGGCTTCCACGGGTTTTTACACCCGCTTCACCCTGCACATGGATAGGTCACCCGGTTTCGGGTCGTGTACGCGCCACAAGTAAGTGGTCAGTTGTCGGTTGTCAGAAGTCGGAAGACCGACGACCGATAACCGATGACTGACTACTCATTTCGCGGGTTAGCGCTCGCTTTCACTGCGCCTACGTCCCGGAGGACTTAAGCAAGCGGCGCGCAGCACACTCGTTGGCTCATTCTTCAATAGGAACGCCATTAGTCAGTCGTCGGTTATCAGTTGTCAGTCGTCGGGAAACAATCCGACTTCTTCTGACTACCAATAACCGACAACCAACCTCTGACTCCTTGTAAGCATACGGTTTCAGATACTATTTCATTCCCCTCTCGGGGTGCTTTTCAGCTTTCCCTCATGGTACTTGTTCACTATCGATCAGAACATGTATTTAGCCTTGCCAGATAGTCCCGGCAAATTCCTACAGGGTTTCACGAGCCCCGTAGTACTCAAGAGTGTCAATATGATGGTGTGGTTGTATTTTACGTACAGGACTATCACCTTCTTTGGTTTTGCTTTCCAGCAAATTTCGTTATACACCACACACGTTTCACCACCCGTTTTTGAAAGAAAACGGACATGACGTCTTATAACACCTACATTCGCAACGACTTCCATCTTTCACCACCACTTACACATAAGACTTGCGTCCAACATGCTTGCAATGACTTCACGATCGTAGGTTTAGGCTGTTCCCTTTTCGCTCGCCGCTACTAAGAGAATGTATTCGCTTGCACGTTCCCACGCGACGAGGTGTCGTGCGTAGAAACGTTAAGCGAACAATATTTTTTCTGTTCCTCTGGGTACTGAGATGTTTCACTTCCCCAGGTTACCGACCTGTACCTATTTAATTCAGCACAGGACCATGCGGCATTACCCGCATGAGGTTTCCCTATTCGGAGATCTCCGGATCAAAGGTTGCTTGCCACCTCCCCGAAGCTTATCGCAGGCTGCTACGTCCTTCATCGGCACGTTCTGTCGAGCCATTCACCGTATGCCCTTATTTGATGCTCTACAACCGCTTCTAGGTTTGATACTAGAAACGTTTGTCTCTTCTACCCTTTGTTTAGTTGTAATGATCTTTTCTGCCGATCTTCATCACGGTGCCATTCTTCGGATCAGAGTTCCGTCGCAAGACGCTGCTCTGAACCCAAGTGAACAAAAAACCGCGTAAGCGGCTATCTCGTAATCAAAGTTTACGATCAAGCGTCGCTCTATCATCGTAAGGTTTGATTTAACTGTGTCATATGTTGGGTCCCCGTGAGCCTTTCTACCTCTCCATCCCTACAAGCACATCCATCATGCTCGGGACAAAGGTTGAAAGACGTGTTAAATGTCATCGGAAGTTTAATCGAAGCCCCAAAAGGTGTCAAGGGAACTGTCCCCGAACCTTCCACAGGAAGCCAGGCATTGAAAAAACGAGGTTTTGCCTTTTATGCAAGAGTCTGAATACCAACATAATCATCTGGCAAGTTCTGCCCTGGCGCGAACTCGAATGGACGTTTAGAAATTTCCTCGATCGTGTCCAAGAGAATCGGATATCGCTCACCCAAAAAATGGTCATCGCTGTCGGTTGCAACCATCCGCGCCTTAAGCTGTGCGGCGAGTTTTTCACCGTGTTCAAAAGGCACCATTTTGTCATCACGTGAATGTACAACAACGAACTCGCGCGCTTTCCACATCAACACATCGGCGTCGAGATCCACTAAAAATAATCTACGTAGCTCGGGTCGTGACACGCTGAATGGAGAGGCGACCATGATCACAGCTCTTGGCGTCTGTGTCATCTCCACCGCTTCCAAATATTGTAAAATGATAAACGCGCCCAGTGAGTGACCAAGCAAAATGTCATCGGTCTTGAGATACCCAATCTCACTTTTCATCTTCTCGATAATCTCAGGCAGATTCAATTCCTCTCCAACCAAAAGCGGGAGCTCCGGCGCAACAACTTCAAACCCTCGCTCGCGTAATGAATCGCGAAGCCATGGATGAAAATTCATTGTCGGATTGGCATTGAAGCCGTGGATTAGAATGATGCGCATAATAGTGGTTTTAGATTCGTAACGAGAGAGTACAAGAATTATTTAGTGCTGTCGAGAACTGATATTGCGAAACAAAAAAAAATCCTTTACACTCGCCTCTACGGGCGAGTGGTGAAATTGGTATCCACGCCAGCCTTAGGAGCTGGTGCCGCAAGGCTTGAGAGTTCGAGTCTCTCCTCGCCCACCACGTCGTTCGCGAACGACGTGGCCCACCAGACCAAAAAAATATTTTCATCCACAACTTGATCTTGACCCAACATCAAAATCATGTTGTGATAGAGGCACAAGAAAAAAGAACTCCCCCAGAGTTCGTCGCGCACAAAGGTTGTTTGCGATGGCTCAAGGGAGTTCTTTTTTCTTTGCCCATACCGCGCGCGGGCGGCTCCTTAACAAACAAAAACTTTCCTATGAAATTATTTGATAGATTTTGGATTGCTATTGTAATGCTCTTTACGATTGCCGCGCTCCCGTTGCGCACAATGGCATCCGCGCCCACCGTGATCTTCTCCGAGATCGCCTGGGCTGGTTCGTCGATCTCAAGTTCCGATGAATGGATCGAGCTCACCAATCTCACCAACGAGACAATCGACGTCTCCGCGTGGACAATCACTGGAGCAGGAAGCGCCCTCTCAACGCTGACGCTTCCAAGTGAAAGCGCCATCGCGCCTTATTCAACCTTCGTTATAAGCAACTATGAATACACGCACACAAACAGCGCGCTCGCTTCCGCATCTGGATTCGTCACCGCCTCCTTGTCATTGTCAAACAGCGGATTCAATCTGCATCTCTACAACGCTAACAATTCCCTTGTCGATGTTGGAGGAGGAGACGGAGCCCCTTTCGCTGGACGATCTGGGGGCACTGCAGGAGCTGATGGCGGACGATATGCAAGCATGGTCAGATTGGACGGACTAATTTCTGGATCGGACTCCTCGGCATGGGGCGATGCTCAAGCATTATCTGGATTCAAAGACGGAATACTCGATTACGGAACACCTGGATCAATCGAGGTTCCGAGCGCACAGACAGAAAACGTCATCACGCTTCCTGAAATTATTCACACAGAAACCTTACCTACTATCAGTACGTTTGCCGACATGCTCGTGATAAACGAATTCGTCGCAGACCCACTTGAGGACGGACAAGAATGGATCGAGATTCTTAATCAGTCGCAGTCAAGCGTAAACCTGGCGGGTTGGACTGTTGAAGACGCGGTTGGCAAAACAACGGCGCTGGAGACAATCGATCTTGCGCCGGGCGCATACCTTGTTGTCGAA
>JAGVQB010000052.1 GCA_020051955.1 bacterium
GCAGTTTTTTAGTAGCCATAGCTAAGTAAGTTCAAGAATATGCCAAACACTAGCAAAGAAAACTGTTTTTTACCAACTGGAAAAAGTCTATTAACTCTACCAAAGCATTATTGTTCCCTCGGTTCCGTTATCAAGTGCCGAGATAGAACTTAAAGCTCGCAAATTGGATCTTGATGAAATAATTCAAAAGTTTATAGTTTCTAGGCCGTTTTTCAGCGAAGATGACAAGAAAGTTTTTTCTAGGATGTGTGAAAAAAAGTTTGGGATTGAAGGGGAGCTTATTGAGGAACGTCTAAAAAGATTTAAGAAAGAGGATCAAAAATAATGATCTAGTTCGTTGATTCGTCCGTGTAGAGATATATGAATATAATTGTTCTTGGAACACTTTTAGTTCTTCTCGTGTTTTCAGCGATTTTTTCTGGGATGAGTCTTGGGCTTTACAGCCTAGACAAGACCGATCTCGAGCGAAAAGCAGAGTTAGGAAATAAACGTGCCTCCCGTGTTTTGCGAGTGCGTAAGCGAGGCAATCTTTTGTTGGTGTCAATTCTTTTAGGAAATGTTGCTGTCAATTCCGCCATCTCAATTATTCTCGGTAACGTATCAAGTGGAGTTGTTGCCGGAGCAACAGCTACTGGATTGATTGTGGTTTTCGGCGAGATCATTCCTCAGGCAACATGCGCTCGCTACGCGCTCGCGGTCGGTTCAAGAATGGCGTGGTTTATTGAATTGACGATGTTTATTTTTTATCCGATCGCAAAACCAATCGCGTGGTCGCTTGATAAAGCACTTGGGAAAGAGATGAAAACAGTTTGGTCAAAAAGGGAGCTTGAACACATTATTTCAATGCACGAAGAGCATCCACATTCAGTGATTGACCGAGATGAGGAAAGGATTATTCTTGGGGCGTTACGTTTTTCTGATAAGACAGCAAACGAAGTGATGACGTCGGTTCATAGCCTGTTTGCGCTTCCAGCACACGAGGTTGTGGGCGACAAAGTAATTAAAAAAATCCGCGCGCAAGGGTATACGCGCGTGCCGATTTATCAAGGTAATATCAATAACGTTGTTGGATTGCTTCTTGTGAAGGATCTTGTCGGCATTGATGATGGCGTGCGTCTTGATGAAGTGATGCGGACGGATAGGATTGTGCGAATCGCTCCATCACGCAAGCTTGATGTTGTTTTGAATCTTATGATCTACAAACACGCCCATATGGCGATTCTTACAGAAGAAGATGGCGTGCTTGTTGGTATTGTTACTCTCGAAGATATTATTGAGGAGATTTTAGGTAGAGAGATTCAAGACGAACATGATGAAGTATCGGCGTGATTGATAGACGCCAAGATAAAAGCCGCCAGCTCGCCATTGGCGGTTTTTATTTTAAGTCGTACCTAAACACATGCGCCTTTCCTCCCGCGCCAGCAATTTTCCAATCATCGGCTGATGTTTTCGCGGTCTCGATAATTCGAGGAGCTTCCCACCAGTAGTTGTTCACGATGAAAAAAATTGTTTTGATATTTTCGGAATGTGAGACAGTATTGATAGCGTCAAACGCGGTCGCTCGGGATGGGGATTCGTTCATCGCCAAAAAGTATTCGTACATTTTTTCGCCGGTTGGGATTGGGTAGAAAAAAATGCCGTCATAATAGCGGAAGCCGATTTCCTGGATTGCCGCGGCTGATACTGATTGGTTGGCAAGAGCGAGATACGGTTTTCCATCTGCCCAATCTTCAACTACGCGCACAGCATCAATGTCTGCCTGGCCAACATTAAAACCACGATTTATTTCATACGCGTCGCGTCGCGGGTAAGAAAGATAGAAATTGCTCATCGCGAAGGCAACGATCAAAGCAAGACAGCTTGCGCGTAAAATAATCGGGCGGGTTTTTAGATTTACGAAGAAGTGGCCAAGGCCGAGTATGATCAGCGGGGCGAGGAAAAACAGGATGATAGGCAGAAGGCGCGCCGCGTAGTTTGATCGTTCGTAGTTTATGAGGAAGGTGAACTCAAGCGCGGTTGACATCAAAAGATAATTTACAAGGATCGCGAGTGCCGTGAGAAATAGCGCGCGGAATCTTCGAGAAAGATCATGACGGTATCCAATCCAAGTTAGTGTCGCGATCAAGACAATTAGTAGCGGCGTGTTGCGACCGAGGAGATATACAAGGTCGAGAAGTGGTGAAAAATGGTTTTCAATGAACACCTGAAAGTTTAACGCTCCAAGCCACGCAATAGGATTTAGCGCTGACCAGTCGATCTTGATTTGTTGTCCGCTTATTGCCGCGTTTATGACAAAGCTAAGCGGCAAGATTACGCACGCGATAATAATTAGAAACGCTCGCGCGATTCGATTCAGTTTGATCATGCGTGGGTTTTGAAGACTCGGATCTGTGGTAAGGAACATGAAAAATAATAATGCTGGGATGCCCGCGATTGGGTGGATAAGCAAGGTTGCGAGTGCGGCAATGAAAAGGACTCGAAGGCGTGGATGTTCTTTTTCAAGCAGGTAGGGGACACAGGCGAGGACTAAGAGAAGTGTCCAAAGGTTCGCGAGCGCTTGGGGTGTTGTTATGATGAAGCTAGAAAGTGGGAGGAGAAACAAACCTGTCATTGTGGCCATCGCGACCGAGCGTTTGCGCGTGATGTGAGCTGATGCGAAGAACCACGCCATTGGTAAAAGCAACGCGGTGAGAAAAGGAACCAAGAATGTGTCAGCAATGTCGATTGGGATTGAGAAGCCGTGGTGAGTGAAAAGGACAAGCGCGTACTGGCCGATGTAATAAAAAGGTTTTGGCGAGATCGTTCCAAATTGCGCGATGTGTGACTCGGTTGCTTTGTGAATGAACGAGTCGAATCCAAAACCGATAGGGAAAGCAATTGCGGCAGTGCTTACAAACGCGAAAATGAAAACGCACAAAAGCGCGAGAGACAGCGCGCGTTCGCGTCCGCGGATAAGCAGGGCGAAGATGAGCGCGCACGCGATGGTCAGGCCGATAAAAACCGACGGGGGCAGTCTTTCCCAAACCGACCGAACAGAATCAGTGATCGGATGCGTTGAAATGGTTGTAAAAAATATCGCGAGCGCGAGAGCGGCAAGAGAGCAAACGATCCACACCGATGGAGCGATACGATGCCGAGCTTCATGCCAAAGATCGTGCGCGTGGGAAAAAATGGTTTTGTGAATTGAGTGGCGGGACATCCATAAGACTATCGGGGGAGTGAGAAGGATCGTAACGTAAACGACCTCGGATGTGACTTTCCAAATGTAGTAACTCGCGGTAAGCGCGATCATGAGACACGACAGCAAAACCCACGCGCCCAACCACCATCGTAGAATTGCCTTTTCTTGTCGAGTGACAACACCGCCGATTTCCCATCCGAAGACCGTTAAGTAACTCACCAACAGCGCGCAACCCAACCATTCATTCTCAAACGCGAACGCGTTGAGCACGAATAAAGCTAGAAACAAGACGCTAAAGATGTTAAGCTGGATTCGTTGAAGCATATTTTTCAGCAATTTTACCATATGTTCGAACGTAACCCACACAAATTATATCCGCACGACTACTTCATGCGGTACACCTTTATCCCTTTGGTTCCACGTTTTGTGACGCCAAACATGGTGACCATGCTACGGATTATTCTTACTCCGTTTGTATTATGGTTTTTGTTGCTTGCGGATTTTAAGATTGGTGTGCCTCTGTTTTTGTTCGTGGCCTTTACTGACGCGCTTGATGGTTCACTCGCGCGCTTGCGCAATCAGGTGACTGAGTGGGGTACATTTTACGATCCTGTTGCGGACAAAATTTTTATTGGGTCAGTTGTGCTCTTGGTGGTGGTTCAGCATTTAAATGTTGTCTTTGGTCTGCTCATCGTGATACTGGAGTCGGTAATTATTTTGATGGGCTACTTGCGCAAGCAGAGGGGGAAAGTTGTGAGCGCGAACATTTTTGGAAAAACAAAAATGTTTTTGCAGGTACTGGGGGTAACGATGTTGTTGATCGCGATTTGGTTGGGGTTTGATTTGTTTATTCCTCTTTCTGTTGGAACCTTATCGTTGGCGATTGTATTCGCGGTGATTAGTTTGTTCGCGTATGGACTTTAGAGGAAGGCTTAAAAGGCTTAAAGGGCTGCGAGGGCTGAAGGGGCTGGGGATGGGGATTGTCGTGATTGTATATTTTGTTGGGAGTCTTGTGCTTGTGAATCCGGCGGAGCTTTATGTTTCGCCCGATGAAACAGCGAACGCTTTTTTCGCAAAAAGTTTTTCACAAAATTTTTCATTGCGTGTCGCGCAGGAACAGTACGACCCGCGAATCAACGACCGCGTTCACCCACGAAGCGTTCTCTCACAAGATGGCGCGCTTGTGCCAGGAAGTTTTCTTGGCCTTCCAGTTTTGTATGGTTTAATTGTGGCAGTTGTTGGCGCGTGGAGCTTGTGGATTCTGACGCCGTTTATCACCATTGCCGCGGCGTGGTGTTTGAAACAAATAATTTCCAGGAACGTTTCCTCGCCGATCGGCGATATTACGTTCCTGTTTTTTTTATTGCATCCAGCGGTTTGGTATTACTCGGCGCGCGGTTTGATGCACAACATGGTGTTTGTCGACCTATTGATTTTCGCGGTCTGGATGTGGATCGCGCGACCATTCAAGCGGCACCATATCTTCGGTGATATTCTCGCTGGGTTTTTCTTGGGGCTCGCGATTTTTGTCCGCGCGTCTGAGTTCGCGTGGATAGGAGCGGCTCTCATAATCGCGGCGTGTATTTGGTGGCGCGCGCTTTCATTGCGTCGTTTGCGTGCCGGTTTCTTTGGATTGCTTATCGGGCTTTCACTGATGTTTGGAATGAACGCGTTGACTTACGGTCATCCATTCGCGAGCGGGTACACACTTTCAGCGACACCACAATCAGTTTTGGAAACGCAGGAAGTTATTGACACAGTCGAAGTCTTGCCATTTGGTTTTCACCCCCGTGACGCTTGGCGACATTTTTCTTCGTATGGCGTCTCGATGTTCTGGTGGCTTTCCGCGCTTTCGTTTATCGGCTTTTTTGTTTTGTTCGCAGTAAAAAAACACAGACACACTGTTCGGGGTGCGCTCGTGATCGCGTCAGCTATCAGTATTTGGTTGGCGCTTATGTACGGTAGTTGGGAAATTCACGACAACCCTGATCCAACACAGATAACAATGGCAAACTCATACGCGCGTTATTGGTTGCCGATGTATATGTTCTCAACGCCGTTGGTTGCCGCGGCAATCGTTTGGATTTCGCAACGTGGTCGCAGTGTGGCCGCGCGCGCACTCATCATTTCGATTTTAATTTTGACGATCGCGTACCTAAATCTCAACGCGGTATTTGTTCAGGGGCAGGACGGCTTGTTAAAAATGAAACGCGAGTTGTCGCAAAGTGAGGTGATCCAAGCGTCGGTTCTCGCGCAAACGTCACAAGACGCTCTCATCATCGTCGATCGCGCGGACAAACTTTTTTTTCCGCATCGCCGCGTTATGTATCCTCTGCGCGACGACTCGACATACGGCGCGATGCCCGAGCTCGTTTCCCAAGCGCCGCTGTACTACTATGGAATCACTCTGCCCGAAATAGATTTCGATTATCTTAATCAGTCGCGGTTGAAGAATATGGGGTTGAAGATCGAATTAATTCAACAATTCGAGGAAGAGTCTCTTTATAGAATCGTCACTCAATAGCATGATTATCATCACGCGTTTCATCCAAACGTTGATTATCCTGATTCCGATCGCGCTCTTCGGTTGGCTTTTGAATAAGTGGTTAGTGCCATCAGGGACTTTTGTTGTCGAGCACGTTGTAGGAGAAAGGTCGCCATTCATTGATGAGCTTTCGCCTGGGAACCGTGTCGAAGAGATTTCAAAGACACCAAATGGAGACGCTGTCCAATCGATCATTGAAGAACCCGTGACATTTTTCATTCATCCACACCGCGATGATTTTACGCGCGTTGATCTTGAGATCTGGTTTCAAAATGACGCGTTGCCGATTGTTGAGTTGGGCGCGCTAGCAAGCACACAGCCCGATGTGTACGCGCTTGCGCCAATCCACAATCGTCTCATTGACGACTCGTCATGGGATCGAATTGATGAGAACGAAACAGTCTTGCTCCAACGCGAGCGTGTTTATGATTCGATCGCGGATTTTTTTGCTAACCCACCGACGCGTGACCGCGTAGCGACTTACCGCGCGGATTTTGACGCGCCGTACCGCGTTATCGGTTATCAGCCTTCATCGGTTCTTCAACGGATCGATGTTACGTTGCGTGGTCATCACGAATTCAAAACATATATTAAGGGTGAGGCACTGGCGTTTTCGTTTTTATACACTGACTCGAATCGAGAGGTTGGCGAGGACTCGATTCGCGCTACTGTATTTGACGAGAGTGGAAAACCCGTTGCGGAAGCGCGCTCGGTTGATGATGGGAACGTTCTTGCAAACGCGGTCGCGACTGATTTACGAGCGTTGAAGCTTTCAGCGACCGGACTTAGCGAGGGCGTGTACAAAGTTGTGTTGGATACCACTCGCGACGTATTTTTCCACGAGATCACAACCACTCAACAGAAGATCGTTTTTCTAAACGCGCTTTTCATCGGTGACAATATCGGGTATCAAGACACCATGCGTGGAGCAACTTTTTGGTCAGGTGGTGGGCGAATTCGCGTTCAAACGAGTCACGCGCGAGGCGTTCAGACGATTACTGTTGGAGACGCGCTGTTAGCAGTCGAAGAACCATATCAGTGGTATTCCCTCGTGTCTTCATCCTATGATTTACAGAAGGTGAGTGTGCCAAACGGCGATCTTGAAATAATTTTGGATGGGCCGATCGCGTTCGCGCCAGACCAGTTTTTCAATCCAGACCCAGTTGCCCTGACAGCTTATAAAACGATTGAGGACTTGGGAGTTGATTTCGTGCTGGCGCGTTACACATCTCCAAGACGGGAAGGGGATTGGTTCGTGTCCAAAATCGGGTTTGATGTTGAGGATCTCTATGAAGATAAACAGACGTGGAAGTTCAGTTTTTCAACGCCCGAGATCAAGACGCTGGGCACGCGCCTGAATATTAATAAAATAATTACCCGGCTCTCTCGCTAATTATGATTTGGCATTCGATACATACTCGACACCTGGAGACGATCGCGCGCACCGCGTTTTTTACATCTCTTGTTGCCTACATAGTTTTTTGGCTTGCGGACTTGATTGTGCCTGGGTTTGTATCACGTTATTTTTCTGTGCACCTGTTCCTTCTTGTGTCTGTCGTGTTTGGATTGCTATGGTCTCGTGCGATGACCGAGTATGAAGAGCGACCGTTGGTGCAGTTATATTGTGCGCTCGCGCTTGGCGCGGTTTTTTCCATCCTCGTTTGGTTCGCGTGCGATGTGGCAGGGGGTTATCGAATTTTGTTGGTTGTGAGCGCGCTTCTGTCGCCCGTGTGTATTTTTAGGATACTTAGTCGTTTATAATTCTCATTTGCTAATTGTAGCCCCGGGCCCGCCCGACTGAACGACATCAGTCGTTCGGGCGGGCTTTAGAACACCCATATGTCTGACTGTCTCTTTTGTAAAATCGTCAGCGGTGAGATTCCGTCCCACAAGGTTTATGAAGACGATCACGTTGTCTCGTTTCTGGATATTCATCCGGTGAAGATCGGACACACGCTTGTCATTCCCAAGAAACATTCAGTGAACTTAGTTGAATCGTCAGTCGAAGATTTGACGCACGTGATGACCGCGGTCAAAGAGGTTATGAAGGGCTTAATCAGAACGGTCGACGCGGAAGGTTTTAATGTCACATCAAACATCGGACAAAGCGCGGGGCAAGCGGTTTTTCACACCCATTTTCATGTCATACCTCGACACAACGGAGACGGGCTTGCAATGTGGGCGCATAAAGAAGTTACGCAAGAAGAGCTCGCGGTTTTGGCGCAAAGAATGAGATGAAAATATAAATAGACGGGAGCAGTGGATCCCGTCTATTTTTGTAACTCACGTTGTAGAATTTCCTCCCCGTCTTGAGTGGCGGTGAGCAAAAATAAAGTTTTTCCGTCCGCGTCTTGCCAGAAGATTCCTGGCGCGTTGCTTGTTAAAAGCGTTTGGGTTGCAGAGGACGTTTCGTTTTGATTGATGGCTATGGTGCGTCCTCCCGCCTGATAAAGCGCGACATTGCCCGAAACATACCAACCGATTCCTTCGACGCGCTCGCTAAGACGCGTCAATGTCTGTGTTTCGTGACTTGCTGGTCGATAGATTTTGAGATCGTATCCACTGGTAAACAGAAGCGCGTCGTTGGTTTTGTTCCATACAACGTGTGTCGCGCTCTCGTTTAATAATATCGGTTGTTCTCGATTGTTTGCGTCAATGAGCACAAACCGCGAACGCTCGCCATCGTAAAGAGCAACCAACCCAGGTGGCGCCTTTTGGAATTCGTACTCGCCAAGAGTCAAGTAAGTGAGTATAGAGGCTGTCGTGCCATCGAAAAACGAAAGCACGACTCGGTTGTTGCTTTCTTCCCAAAACACATCTCGTGCGTCAAACGTCCTGACACGCGAGGCGGCGTACGCGAGAGGTTTACTCGAAGAATCCGTGATTGAGACACGTTGTGTCTTTCCCCTTGTGCGCGCGAACAAAACGTCATCCTGTCCCGCGTCCCACCAGTAGTCGTCTACAAAATTTAGATCATCATTCAGTGGCACGCTTGCTCCGTCCCGTGTTCTCGCTAGGGCGAGTCGCGTTGACGTGCCTTTTTTTTGCGCGAGACTCAAGTACGTCCCCGCGAGCGACCACGAAAGTGCGTATTCACTGTTGGGTTCGTGCGCAAGACGCATGACGAGCTTGATAGATTCAAGCGTCCCATCTGTTATCCACACCTCGATCCACGAATTTTGTTGTGTGATGTATGCCAGGTGTCCTCCGTCAGGGCTAACAGAGGTTAAGATCGGATTGATGGTCTGGATCTGGCGCGGTTGAGTGTCGAGGAATAGCGCAACGTCCTGGAGGATTACCGCTTCACGACTATGGAACGTGATGTTTTTTTCCCATGGAAGGTACGAATCTTTTTCAAGTTTTATTTTGTGTTCGCCTGGCAGTATGCGATCGATCACCGTTGGAGTGCGATCTGAAGTCGCGTTGCCGTCAATGTAGATTGTCGCGTTGCGAGGGAAGCTGGAGATATTGAGCGCGGCTGTGTGTACGATGCGACCACTTGAGAGGTCTAAACGGTATCCCGCTGTGTACAACACCAACAACGGCGCGGACACGAGGAACGCGAGAGAAAAGGCGATAAACAGAATTGTGCGCCAGAAGTGGGACATGGGATGGAGGGGTGAGGGGAGAGGGAGGAGGGGAGAGGGAGGAGGGGAGAGGGAGGGA
>JAGVQB010000043.1 GCA_020051955.1 bacterium
GCAGTTTTTTAGTAGCCATAGCTAAGTAAGTTCAAGAATATGCCAAACACTAGCAAAGAAAACTGTTTTTTACCAACTGGAAAAAGTCTATTAACTCCAAACCAACGACGATCCACGATCGAAAGCCTTTGTTTCGTTATTTTGGTATGATGTAAACCTATGAGTGAAAATATGTCCACTGGAGAACAAGATGTTCGATCCAGACGAGAAATCGAAATTTCAGAGCCTTCCACCACGCGTTTTGATCTCGAAGCAGACACGGTGGAACTTAAGACTTTTCGTTTAAGCAATCTATCGAATCCAACAGAGACAACACCGGGGCTTATGGAAACAGGGAAGGCGGCCGTGGTGTTGAAAGCGTACGCGGATCGTCGGGATTTGATTCATCGTTTGTTTGGAGGAGGGATGGTGGAGATTCCCTACTCTGCGTTGTATTCGGATTCGGTGGGTGTGTTCGGTGACTTTTCTTCGAGAGAAGGGCAACAAGAATTCGCAGATGCGGACGTTGAAATTGAAGACGGGTCTAATAGCGTGCCTGATTGGGCAGGCGATCTTCATAGATTCGCCAAGCTCAAACTTTTTAGAAGATTTTCATTGGACGAAGAGTTGACCGCTCTTCGTGGATTGGAACGACGCGGTAATAAGATGCGGTTTCGAGTTGGAATGAGCTTATATAGCGAAGCATTTTTTAGTATGGGGAATGAAGGTGTAAGTTTTGCCTTATCAAAGGAAGAACTCGGGACGCTCAAACAAAAAGGCGCGGGAAGTGAACATGTTGCGGAACTCGAGGAGCTACTTGGTATTTTGGTACAGAAATATGGAGCAGGCGCCACAATTCGAGAGGCGGTCATTCAAAACACAAAAGGGTTACCGGAATACAACCAGCGCGTGCATCATTATTTACTCGGCGTTGCCGGGACAGTGTTGACGCGAGACGGAGATGTGGTGTTTGTGAATCGTGGCGCGGGAGTATCAATAAACCGCGGAATCAACGTGACAGCCTCTGGCGCGGTGAAATATAAGAAGGATTATTTAGCGCGTTATGGTTTGCAAAGACATCTTGGCAGACAAATGCATGAGGAGGCGCAAGAAGAGATTGGGCTTCGTTCAGGAGAATTGCTTCTGGGTGCCATGCAGGAACGCATCAAACTCGAACTTGGCGTTGAGGAAACAGATTATGAATTAGTGCCAGTTGGAATGGCGCGGGAGTTGCCGCGTGGAGGAAGTCCTGAAGCGATGTTTTTGATTCGGTATAAGGGGTCAACAACGGATCTTTTGAGTCAAATCGCTGGGAATCCGCATGAGGATCGTTCAGAAATTGATAGTTTGGTTTATGCCTATCCAATGGAAAACGTGGCGAGGCTACTTAGACAGAAAGACGCGGAGAGGGTTGTGCAACATAAGGGGCTGTTGAATCTGATGATGATTGATCGTTATCTTGCTTCACAAAAAGTTTGAAAACGTAAAACAAAAACTGCCGGTATGTCACCGGCAGTTTTTTATTGAGTTTATTCTACTTCGATCGTCCCACTGAAATCATCATCATACGCGCAGTGATATTCGTAGGTGCCGGCCTCTTTGAATCGTCGGGTAAAGTGCTGACCAGTTGTGAGTGTGCCGGTTCCCCACGAGCCATCATCAGCGCTTGCTGTGTGCTTGCTTGTTCCAGCGTTTACGAAGCGCGCTGTTTCTCCTGCCTCGATGACCACCTCTTCATCAGAGTATCCATTGTCAGAGATGGTCACTGTCGTGTATGCCGTTAGTCCTTTGTCCGAGTTTATTGAAAACGCATCAGCCTCTTCCGCGTCTACATCAAAGCTTCCCGCAATATCAATGGCACTGCCGGTTGTGTAGTTAGAGAAGAATCCGTCTGGCATGTCATCGATCATCTTGTTCCAGTTCGCGCCGTAGAGCTCGGTGGCGATTGCTTCTGTCGCGACGTGGCGCAGAGTTCCTCCAGAGCTGATGGCATAAACTTTAGGAATCGAAAGAATCTTGATCATCCTTACACCAGGCTTGTAAGTAACATTGCCACCGATCTGAATTGTGGAGAGGTCGCTATCCGTAAGCCATTTCACGTCATCGAAGTCTGAATACCAAGTTGAGTAGGTGTTGAAGTTTGGAAACACGTAGCGGAATCCATCCTCGCCGTAGTAATAAACAGCAGAGTAGGATTGTCCGCGGATGAGGTCTCCTGCTTCAAGATCGTCTGGATCAAGATAAGAGGTGGCGCTTGCGGGGAGCGCGCAAAAGATGGCAAAGGCCGCGAAGGCTGAAAAAGCCAAAAAGGACAGGACGGAAAGACGTTTGGTCATAGTGGTTTACGATGTTAAGAAACGAATGAAATTATTATATCACATCGTCATTGAACGATCAGCGCGCCCTCGAAAGTGTTGCGATCCCCAAACTTGTCGTAATAGTTCCAAGTACCACTTTGGGTGAAGTAGCGAGTGTAATGTCGTCCTGGTTCAAGCGTCCCCGATCCCCACACGCGATCCCATTCAGTGACTGAACTTTTAACGTCTCGCGCGTTTACCCAGCGCACTGCTGTTCCAGACGCGATTGTCGCGGTTGGGATTTGATACCCATCGTCAGCGATGTTGATTTGGAAGTAGGGGCGCAGACTTTTGTCGTCGTTGATGGAGAGCGCATCTTGTTGTTCAACCACTGGATCAAATTGAGAGGCGAACTCGATCCTCTCGCCAACGGAGTAATTGCAAAAGTAACCGTCTGGCATATCATCAATTTTTTTGTTCCACGAAGAGCCGTAGAGCGCGGACGCAACGGTTTCGGTTTCGATGGCGTGTAGTGTGCCGTTCGCGCCAACCGCGTACACAGTCGGTGAGCTTTGAATCTTGATCATCTTTACGCCCGGCTTGTATGTGACGTTGCCGCCGATTTGAATTGTCGCGAGATTCGAATCCGAAAGCCATCGCACGTCATCAAAATCTTCGTACCAAGTGAAATACGTGTTCTCATTTGGAAAAACGTAGCGCAGGCCGTCCTCGCCATAGTAATAGACGGCACTCAAACTTTGTCCGCGGATGAGGTCGCCAGCGTGGAGATCGTCTGGGAGAATTGTGGCGGCGAGGGCTGGGTGAGGGAGGAAGGCCGTAAAAGCCGTAAAGGCCGTAAAGGCCACGAGTGATGAAAGAGCGAGGAGGGGGTTGGGGGTGGGTATTGGGGTCATAGTTTTTTTATTGCATCATTGAACGTTCTAAGTGTACCAGTCGGATCCTCTGACTTAAAGATTGCGGATCCGACGCACAATCTGTTTGCTCCCGCGCGTACCAACGGCTCGATGAGTTCGATCGTCACACCTCCATCCACTTCGATCACGAGTTCTGGACGGTGGGCTCGTGCCTCGCGGATTTTTTCAAGAATCGAATCCAAATCGCCGCCGTGTTCAGGATCCCCGAACGTCTGGTTTTGATGACCCGGACGCACGCTCATTATTGTGAGTTCATCAATGTGGTGAATTACTTCCTCGATTTCTTTGAGAGGGGATTCTGGGTTAATCGCAACGCCGACTTCAAGATTCAATATGTCGTGAATGTATCCTGTGACCGCGCCTGTTGGACGATGCATTTCAGCGTGGACGATCGCGCGCTTGAACGTTGGCACGTATTGCTTCCATGCTTCAATGATGGGTATCGGGTTTCCAACCATGAGGTGGAGCTCGATTTCAATGTTCGTCTTGAGCGCACCGATCCGCTCCGGGTCGTACCAACAAGTGTTTGGGAAGAGGCTCCCATCCAGGACATCGACTTGGATGAGTGTGCAGTCTCTCTCGACCAGGCGCAGGTTCTGTTCAAATTCTTTTTCTGATTCGACCAAAAAGGCCGGGACAATTTGGACCATCATACGCAAGTATAGTAACAAATCCTTGACTTTTCCGCCAAACAAGGGTACTTTTCTCGAGTTGTTTGCACTATCGGAATTCACCGGTTTTGCAGGCGCACTCCCTGCTCGCGAGCGGGGGGAACACAGGCACGGCGGAACCGTGCGATCCGTCCTTTGCAAGGCCTCATCAAACCGTTTGTAAGGTGTGGTGAGCAAGTTCGCAAAGGAAGGAGAAGATCATGGCACTTGAAAATCTGCCCGCGTGGATCGAGGAGATCCTTCGCAGGCGCGACCACCTCACCCCGGATGGCCTGGGCGGTCTGCTCGGCGCCCACGCGGTTACCATGCCGCTGGGTGAAGCGCTCGCTCGCCAGCAGATCGACCCGGTGGCGCTCGACGCCTGGCTCAAGGTACAACTCGCGCCCAAGGTCGCACTGCTGGAAGATTCGCCCAGTGTCTCCGTGACCGAGGCACTCCTGCGTCGAATCGCGGGTGACCCCCGTGCGTTCTGGAGCGAGTTCTACACCCAGAAGTTCGGGGCGCTCAAGATCGTGGTGCCGGCTCTGCCGCGCATCAGCACGAAGACTCGCGGCTGGATCGACGACGTGAGCCTGCTCCCGATCGGATCAGTCGTAAATCCTGTGGGGCAACCAAGCAAAAGGAGATATCCTTATGGGCATATCTCCTTTTGTTTTTGTCTATGACCCAATCAACAATGAGC
>JAGVQB010000054.1 GCA_020051955.1 bacterium
GATCGAAAGCTGGCTGAGCAGGCGCTTGAAGAGACATCGCGCGAACTAACAGCGCTTCAAGCTGAATTGGTCGATGCACGGGGAATTATGGCTGAAGCTGTTGATTTACCGGAGGAAGTAAGGAATTTATTACAAAGTGAATTGAGCGAAATTGAATCCGGTGTCGCGGGGGCACTTGCTAAGCAGACAGAATTGAAGAAGAGTTTGGAAGCGTTGAATACCAAATTGGCGGCAACGACGGCAAAAGGAGAGGCTTCGATGGTCGGAGAGGTGGTACCAACAACTGAAGCTGTGGGGGAAATGAGCAAAGAGCAGGCAGGGGCATCGGTCAAAGAGCCACAGGGCGTTGAAAGCGCGGGGGAGGTGGATAGAGAACGGGCAATGATAGATTTGGCGGGAAAAGTTGATGTCGTAGTGGAAAAAGTCACAAATCCGTTTTTGAAAAGAATGCTTCAGTCTCGGTCTGATAATTATCGAAAAGGAGAATTAGGATTCGATTTGAATTCCATGTCAATAGATGCTGATTATTATCTTGATGATGCTGGTCAGAGAGCAAAGGGAAATGTTAGTGACTTGAAATGGCTTTTGCGGGATTTCAGAAATTATGGTCCGGATAATTTGGGGAATGGAGCACGGCCTATTGAAGATGAATTTAAACATCCTAAACTTGACAGACTATTGTCTGAAGTTGAAAGAAAGGTTGATTTAGAAAAGCCATCAGGCATTCGCGAATACGAAAAGATAATTGCCACGATGTCTCCTGAGGATATAAGAATACTTAAAGACGCAAATCTCGATAGTGACACTCTCGATCGGGACCCAGATGCGGATAAAAGAAAAAAAGATCAAATTTTTAATTTGAGGCGGCGTATTCTTGATAGAGGAATTGGCGGGAGGAGTGATGAATTTACGGATGACTATAAGGACAGAACTGCAAAAGCAATACTTGCAACTTCATTGAAAAAAGTTGTGGACAAGTTAGGGCGTCCTGAAATTCAAGGCGGTACTCTGCAGGGATGGGAAACACACAAGCGTGAAATTATTGATGGAGTAATTCAATCTTATCAAGAAGAATTAATGCAGGCTGAAGCGGCATATGAGACAAGTCTCGCTGGAGCAAAAAATTCTGAAAAGATAAAACAGGATATTGCTTTATTGGAAGGATTAAAGGCTGACACTGCGGAATTATGGGAAAAAATAAGTGCTACTGCAACCTCTTAGTTGGTTTTTGCTCTTGACGGTTTTCCGTTCTCTCGGGTATAGTTTCGTCGAACTAAAGATTTGCCGTAGAAAACGGGAAGGTCGAAAGACCATAATTCCCGTCGAGGTGAACACATGAGAGGGCAACCCCCTCTAACTCCCCCCTTCGACTCGCTAACGCTTGCTCAGGGCAGGCCTTGGTAAGGGGGAGGATCTGCGAAGTGTTCTGCGGCGTAAATCCGCAGTTTTATTTTAAAGGTCGAAAAAGATAGAGCGAACTATCGCGCTATCTGTAATTTATCGAATGCGAATCGCGTGCGAATATGCTAATGGGACAATCCTATTCGCATATTCGCACGAGATTCGTATTCGTTCCAGTCTGTAATTTGTAGATCCGTAGTTCTATGCCTAAGACACGTGTACAAAAAGAGGAAATCATATCCGAGCTTTCTGATAAACTCGGTCGAATGAAGTCTGCTGTATTTACGAGCATCTCTGGCTACACCATGGACGATGCTAACGCTCTGCGAGCCAAAGGTCGCGAGCAAGGTGTCGAGATGCTTGTTGTAAAAAAGACATTGCTCATGAGAGCGCTTGAAGCTAGGGGTTTCAAAGTTGACCCAGAACAATTGCATGGCAGTATTCTGACAACGATGGGTTTCGACGACGAGGTCGCGGCGGCGAAAATCGTCGCGGGGTTTCTCAAGGCTCGCGAGGGAAGCGCTATTGCCGGCGGCATCCTTGAGGGTCAATTCGTTGGGTCAGACATTGTGAAGCACTTGGCAACTTTGCCTAGTAAACAAGAATTGTTTTCTAAGCTTGTTGGGTCATTCAACGCTCCGGTATCGGGCATTGTAAATGTATTGGCTGGCAACCTGCGCAACTTTGTGTATGTCTTGAACGCTGTTAAGGAGGCAAGAGTTTAAGTAAATTATTTTTATCTGAAATTATGTCTGACGAAACAACAACGCAGGAAGCGATCGAGGTGCCTGCAAAGTTCCAAGACCTCGTTACCAAAATTGAGCAGATGTCCGTTTTAGACCTCGCGGAGCTTGTGAAAGTGTTTGAGAAAAAGTTCGGTGTGAGCGCCGCGGCTCCCGCAATGATGATGGCCGCTGGTGTTGCCGCCGCGCCCGTCGTTGAAGAGAAGACAAGCTTTGACGTGGAGATCACGTCTGCTGGCGAGAACAAGATCAATGTGATCAAGGCTGTGCGCGCTTTAACTACGCTTGGTCTTAAGGAGGCGAAGGATCTCGTTGATGGCGCGCCAAAGATGGTGAAGGAAGGCGCTGACAAAGCGACTGCCGAGGCTATGAAGAAACAGTTGGAGGAAGCAGGAGCCAAGGTAACAATTAAGTAATAACAAAAAATCCCCGTGCGGTTGCTCGGGGATTTTGATTTACTTTTGTCGATCTAGCCGCACGCCTTCAAGAGTGATTATGTCTGGATCATCTCCGATTACAATCGCCATCTCATAAACCTTCTTGCCCTCATCAAATGTTTTTTCGACGATTATGGATCCATCCTCAAAGCGTTCCTTGATTCGATATGTTCCATTCTCGGAATAATTCGTTCCTGTCTCAAGGGTGTATTTTCCATTGTCAAAGTCGTAGAGCATAAACCATTCAAATCCTTCCGCGTTCACTCCGCCTCCGCGCCACGTGCCAGTAAGTTCGTCGTTAGTTTTTTCGACCGTAAGTTCCGGCCAGAGAGCTAGAACGCTGATTAGTATGACTGCAAGTATCAGAATGACCCAGTGATGTGTCTTCATAATTATTCGATGTGGCTCGCGGCTATTGAATACAATTTTGATCCAGCTAAGAGGTAGATGGTATATCCTTTTTCGTCAACGACGAAGTCGGTGAGATCGGTGAATGCGTCTGAACGATATTGTACCAAGAAGGCGCCAGTCTCCTTCGTAAATATGGCTAAGCGATTGGTTGAAGGTTCCAAGACGTATAAGAATTTACTTTCAGGGCTTGTCCAGATTTTGGTTGCTGTTGTGAGTTGTGGTTCAACAAGACCCGTGTTCCATCCAACCTCGCTACCGCTTTCAAAGCGGGCGATTGAGCCGTCGCGCATAAGAACGTACACGCTTCCATCTAAAGCAAGCCCAACAGCCCTTTCAAGTGAAACTGTGCTTGAGGTTATCCAATTATGTTCCTTGCTAAATGTGTCGCCAGTGTGATCATAACGGACAATTTGTCCCTGTGTCCCATCAATGGTTGGGCGCAATAGATAGAGTCGGTTGGCGTACGCCTCCAAGTCCACCCACCGTGGGTCTCCAACGCCAGCGGATTTAATTAGCTTGTCTTTGATGGATAAAGAGTAGACTTCTCCATTTTTTCCGAGGAAATAATACCTTCCTTCTTCTTGAGAGGCGCTTATGGATAGCACTGGAGATTCAGGGCTTATCTCAACATCAAAACGCTTTTGCGCTCGGTTGAAAGAGTAAACGCGTCCGTCTGAACCAAGGACATAAATCAATCCAGAATTTTCGACGATGCTGTTACCGAATACACCGTCTGTGAGTTGAGCTAAATCTGCAAGAAGCGGGGGGTTTGGAATTGTGACGAGATGACGAATTTCATTCATTGCTACCTGTATGTCAGACGTAAGCTCTGTGACCTTGTTTGCTCGTTCTGGGGTGTTGGTTTGTAAGTTTTCGATCAGGGTCTGTGCGTTAAGATATAGACTCCTTGCTTGTACTTCATCTTGGTAGATTATCGCGCCAGCTGCTCGTTCCACTAAGTCTTCAATAGTTAACACGCTTTCTTGGTAAGAACGTTCTTCCTGTGCGCGCGCTTGTGTTTTAGTCATGATCGCGATACCCGTGACAAGTACAATCGCGGCGATGAAAATGCCCAACACCAGGAATTTATTTGAGCGTGGCACTCGTCCCGCGCTAGACAACAGACCGCGCACTCCCATCTGAAGTCGTGATCCGTTAATTTGGATACGTTTAACAATTTTTTTCCTTTCCTGTTTGTTCCACAATTTTCCCCAACCAGATAACGTGTGACGGAGTGCGAGTTTACCAATGAATAAAAGAACGCGAGTTAAAGTTCGACCAAAACGTTTGAGCGCGTTAATGGTTGTGTCTTTTGCGTTGATGTCTTGTAGGATTCTGGACTTGGATTCGGCGCGTGCTTTCATCCAACGCACTACAAACTTTACGATCGACGATATCCTTGGTCGCTGGTCTTCTAAGAGTTTATTTGTTGAATCCGCGGTTTCCTCAAACGCGTCTATTGATACGTTTGACGTTGGGATTGCTGAATGCGCCTGTGCTGTTGCCCTGGGTTCAGAGTTAGACACCTTCAAAAGTGTAAGCAACAACCCTTCCTTGTATGGGAAGCATTGGCGGATTTTTTCAACCGCGCTCACTGGTGGCAAAGTAGTTAAAATTTGGTTTAGTTCCTCTTGAGCGATTTCGCGCTGGAGATCTTTATCGCAGACACAAAAAACATCATCAGTATGAAGATCGCCGTCCAGCACTACCGCGAATGTTTTTTCCCAAGTCGGGAGGGCCTGCTCTGTTTGGATGCCGCGGAAGAGGTTGAAGATTTGGTAGCGCTGTGAGGGTTTGCGGTGGAAAAAAAGAACAGTAAGCTCACCGGTGCCAGAGAGAAACATCTGTTGATGTGTGGCAACTCCGACAACCGCGTGCACTTGATCTATCGGCACGCACCACCGTCCGTCACGAACTTGAGACGCAAGTGTCTCGTTGAGAGCGCCAAGAAATTGTTCAAACCTATGTTGTGGATTTGCTTCCTTGCCAAATGAGTCCGCGAGTCTGCGCACCTGGTCGTTCATTATCTGCAAAAATGTTTCTGAATCAGCTGTCTCTTTTTTTGTATACGCCAGCATGAACACAAAACCACACCGGTCCTGCACTGGTAGGAGCACTGATACGCCCCTAATGTGCTCTTCAGGAGACGCTGGTTCGTATTTTGCCGCTTTCAAGATGGATGCCATATCGTTCAAACGGTATTTGCTCTATGAGAGGTGTTTCCTGTACATTATACCTGGATGTTTTCATGGCGCAAATGTTGTCAATATGATCAAAAAACCTTTCAAGCTTGAACAGATGTTTGGTTCAAAGACCCGCGCTAGGCTTATGGGTCTATTCCTACAGCATTCAGACGATGCGTTTTTCGTGCGTGAGCTGACTCGTCGAATAGGCGCGCAACTTAATTCGGTCAGGCGCGAGCTCAAAAACCTAGTAGAGCTTGATCTGTTGTCAGAGAAGCTAGGTGGGCAAATTAGTTCAAAAAAACTTTCAGAGAAAAAAAGGTACTACACAGTGAACAAGGATTTTATTTTGTTTGAAGATCTACGGGCGTTGTTTCAAAAAGTTCAAATTTTGTTGAAACAAAATCTTGTCCAAGAAATTGAGCAAAAAGGGAAGATAGATTATCTTGCTTTCACTGGTCGTTTTGTTGACGCACCTGACATAGCGACTGACATTTTAATCGTTGGCGCGATTGGTCAGGCAGATCTCGAAAAAGTGATTGGTAAGTTTGAGGCAGAGATCCCATACGAAATTAACTACACACTCATGCCAAAGGATGAGTTTCTTGATCGTCGCCAAGTGGCAGATAGGTTTTTGTTTTCGATTTTGAATGGCGAAAAGGTTGTGATGATTGATAGGTTGAGTCGCTAGTTTATGTTTTTGGCGATTCAGGCTCAGGATCTTCAAAACATAAGTATCGCGTTGTTCGATGGTGGTCTCGTTGGCGCACGAAAGGATTTTCAAACTTCTCCCGAATTCTATCTTCAGACGATTGATAACGCGCTGACGCAATGGTCGGTTTCTAAAAACGAGCTCAAAGGCGTAGTCGTCGTAACTGGTCCAGGCTCATTCACATCAAGTCGCGTCAGTACAACGATTGCTAACGCGCTTGCGTTCACGCGCGACATCCCAGTATTCACACTCGAAAACTCTGGTTACAAGCCACTCGTTACACTTCTTGAGGGTTTTGATCCACCCACAACCTCTGCTCGTGCCTTTGCTTTTCCAGTGTACGGAAGTCCTGCTCATATCACTAAACCAAAAAACCATTTGGGATAGCCATGTTCGCTGTGGTGAGATAAAATGCTAATCTATTGTTAATAAGTTCCGTCTAATTCATTTAATTTTCCGTATGAATTTTACTCAAAACGTGATTCAAGGACCTCTCTTAGAGCTGTGGGAGACCGTTGTTGCCTACATTCCTAATTTGTTGGGCGCGATTCTCGTGTTTTTGATCGGCGTGATTATCGCGCTTGTGTTGCGAAGCGTAGTAGTGAAGGTCGTCGCGCTTTTGCGCGTCGATGATCTTGCGCGCAAGCTAGAGATTACCGCGCAGTTTGAACGCGCGGGACTGCGCCTACACATTGGTGGACTGCTGGGTTGGATCGTGAAATGGTTTTTTATTGTCATCGCTCTTATCGCGGCTACAGACATCCTAGGCTGGGAGCAAGTTACGGACTACTTGCAACAGGTCGTTCTTTTCATCCCAAACGTCATCATCGCGGTCATCATTTTGCTTGCTGGCATCATCTTGGGTAATTTTGTTAAGAACGTGGTGAAAACCGCAGTTGAGGCGGCACAGCTTTCATCCGCGGAGTTTCTTTCGGGTATTGCTAAGTGGGCAATTTTTGTATTCACGCTTATGGCCGCGTTGGTTCAGTTGCAGATCGCGCCCGAGCTAATACGCGTCCTCTTCACTGGCCTTGTCGCGATGCTTGCGCTTGCTGGTGGACTTGCGTTTGGACTTGGTGGACAAGAGCACGCGCACAGATTCTTGAATCATCTACGTCGCGACATCTCCTCCGAAAAGTAATGCCCACTCCCTATCGCTACGGCAACTTACGTTTTTGGGAAATGTTCCCCGGCCTGTTGGTTTGGGGAACTTTTTCACTTGCGCTTGTTTTGTCGTTTGTGGAGCCATTGTGGGTGATAGTCTTCATCATTGTCTTTGATTTACTCTGGCTCTTTCGGGTGCTTTATTTCAATATTTTTGTGATTTTTTCCTGGAGACGATATCGCCAGGCATCACGTGTTGATTGGCAGAAGAAGCTCTCACAAATTCCGCGCGCTGAGCGTATTTTTCACCTGGTTTTTTTACCCACCTACAAAGAGTCTTATCACATTATTCGTGCGACTCTGTGTTCATTGAAGGAAAACTCATACCCAAACGATCGCATCATAGTTGTGCTAGGCGGAGAAGGAGGGGATAAGGAGGCGTTTGAAAAATACGCACGTCGCGCACAGCAGGAATTTGGTCGTGTGTTCAAGGAGGTCATTGTTACCCTGCACCCAAGTGGCTTGCCTGATGAGATTCCCGGGAAGGGATCAAACTTAAATTGGATGGGGCACGAGGTGGAAAAATATCTTCAAAAGCATTATCCAAAGTTAGCGGATGAAGACATTGTCGTTTCCGCTTTCGACGTTGACACCGTCGCGCATTCGCAGTATTTCTCCTACCTGACGTATCTTTACTGTACTGTCGAAAATCCAACCAGATCCTCATACCAACCTATCGCGCTTTTCTCCAACAACATCTGGACAGCGCCCGCTCCCGTTCGTATCGGAGCGTTTGGTACTACGTTTTGGCTTTTTGGCGAGCTCACGCGTCCCGAGCGACTATGGACTTTTTCATCACATTCAATGCCGTGGAAGATGTTGCGCGACGTTGGGTTTTGGCAGAAGGATATTGTTAGCGAAGACTCGCGCATTTTTATGCAGGCGTACCTGCATTATCACGGGGAGTATCGCGTGACGCCGATGTTTTTACCTGTCTCAATGGATGCTGTTACGGGGCGTACTTATCGCGAGTCGCTAAAAGCGTTATACGTGCAGATGCGCAGGTGGGCATGGGGCGTGGAGCATTTGCCGTTTATTGTGGATGGGTTAGGGCGCGACCCCGCGATATCGAGATTCAAAAAGTTTCGTTACATTTTTAATCACATTGAGGGGATGTATACCTGGGCAACCGCGCCAATCACAATGTTTCTTTTGGGATGGTTGCCGTTGTGGATTGCAAAAGACGAGGCGCACACACTTATTCAATCAGCGCCTTTTACGTTGGAGGAACTCATGCAGTTAGCAATGGTAGGTATCTTTATCTCCGCAATCATGTCGCTCACACTACTGCCTCGCCGCCCGCAAGACGTGCATCAACACACTTGGATTATTATGTTGGCGCAGTGGTTGCTTTTGCCCGTAACTTTTATTGTGTTTGGTTCATTCCCCGCGATCGATGCACAGACGCGACTGATGCTTGGCAAGTATTTAGGATTTAATGTTACAAAAAAAACGAGATAATTTTTTTACCTCGTTTCTTTCAACACGATTCTTTTTTCAAACCCTCCGCGTTCGTCGCGTTTTTGTTTTTGCAAAAGTTGGAGCTGTTCGCGGGGCACACCATCAAACGCGGTTAGCGAATGTACCACTTCTAGAATATCCGCTAGCTCCTCTTGCTCGCCACTCTCCAAATACTCGATAACTTCCTCACAGAGTTTTGCGCGTAACCGTTCGCCGTATTCGATTTGGTCGGCGGTGTAGAAATCAGGAGTGTTTCCATGTGACTCGATGATTTCAATTATCTTGTCTCGCACCAGCTTGTCATGTCGCACTGCAAGCGGATGATAGTTTTGGCGCAGTAACATTTCCATTGGCAGAAACAGCGGACGGGGGAGTGATTCCCACTTGAACCATTCCCACCGTTCGCATTTTTCTTCCTCTCGCACGCCCGCCTCGCCACCTGCCCAATCACTACGAATAAAAATCGTGACATAGTGAGTGGAACCATCAGGGCTCACGTCGTTTGTCACAGCCGCGAATCTTGGATTGATTATCTCAACACCTGTTTCCTCCAACGTCTCGCGCCGCGCGCAGTCTTCCCACGACTCGCCATATTCAAGATGACCGCCAGGGGGCGCCCACGAACCAGCTCCGCCAGCGCCTTTGCGAAGACCCATTAAAACTTTACCGTCTTTGACAACTAGGGATCCTATTCCAATTTTTGGTCGTTGTTCGTTCATAGGTGGGGGAGGTGGTAAGGTGGGGAGGTGTGGGAGGTTATTCCGAATTGTTCAAATCACCTCACCACCTTGCCACCTCACCACCTTGCCACCTCACCACCTTGCCACCTCACCACCTTGCCACCTCA
>JAGVQB010000027.1 GCA_020051955.1 bacterium
AGATAGTGGGCATGACCCAAGAGCAGGTCTGGGACAAGTACCAGTGCTTGCTGACCGAACCGATGCCCAGCCCTGTCACCAACAACGAGAAGCTGGTGACATGTGCGAACCCGATCTGGGTGCGGTCGAGCTGGGCACTGCGAGTGCTGGCTCTGGAAGACCTGGGCTGGCAAGGAACCGAGGAGTTCCAGCGGCGACAGGTCGCGACAAACGCCGCATAGACCTCACACAGCCGTCCTTCTTACAGGACGGTTTTTTAGTACAAGAGTTTCGGTTATCTACAGATTACAGATTCTTACAGATTTACAGATTTTACAGATATTTCGATTTTGATCCCCCCTTCCTGACCTGTCCTCCCTGTTCCCTCTTCCCTGTTCCCTCTTCCCTCACCCCTCTCCCCTCCCATTGTTGACAAAACGCCCTATTTTGTGATATTCTGCCGCGTTGCGAATTGACCACAGTGGCCTGTTCGCGCGTCCTTTTCGGGTCAAAAGACCCCCGCTCCTGGCGGAACCAGGATTCGCTCACTGGGCAACGTCAGAAAGACGCCCCATCGGAGACAGAGATGATCGACGCCACCCAGCTCAAGACCCGCCTGATCGGGTCCTACGACGAAGTTGACTCGGTTCGCGTGACCTTCCAGGCCAAGATCGAGGCCCGCACCGCAACCCCAACGGATGTGGTCAACCACATCCTCGCGATCGACAACGCGGGGCACGAGACCATCCCCAGCTCCATCGGGATGAGCTGGATCCTCTCGAACCCGGACGCGTTCCGAACAGTCGTGGGGGACGTGGACGAGTTCGTCCAGGATCTCGTGGAGGTCGTGGACCGTGAACGACGCGAGGAAGAGGGCAAGCAGGGCACCACCGACCTCTGGATCGGGCGCGCGTTCTTCGCGAGCTTCCTCCTCTCCTGGAGGACGATGCGGCTCCTCTCCCCTGCGATGCGCACGCGCTTCGTGCGGGAGTTCTACCCGCGCTGGGGCGCGATCAACGACTCGTGGATCCAGACCGCGCTCCAGACCGGAGTGTCGCGCCAGGACTTCGCCCTCGCGATCATCGCGCGCCTGCGCGCCACGGTCGTGGAAAGGGGGATGGTCAACGACGTCAACGAATTCCTGTGCTACGGCGGCAACAACCACAACGACGCCGCCGCGATCATCGTGACCATGCGCAACCTGAATATCGAGATCTGTGAGGATGAGCGCCTCTCCCTGAAGCGCGATCCCCTGCCCGGGTTCGCGAGGATCGAGGAGGCGGTCAGGAACCACGAGGCAGACCTAGCAAGTGGGCAGACTTGGGAGCCGCCGACCGTGTTCACCGATTGGCAACTCGGTCGCAACGCGGACAAGTCCCCCGAAGCCATGTGGAGCTACTGCTTCGCGCAGTTCTACCCATGGCACGTCCTCTCCAACGACGAGCTGGTGGAGGCGCTCGAGATCTGCGCTGGCAAGGTGCCTGGCGCGACCATCAGCGTCCTCGATCACGAGACTCTGTGCGTCAGACTCTCGACCTCACAGCAGGTGCGCATCGTACGCGCCGCCACGCTCAACATGACGAGCATTGAGGGCGTGAGCGCACAAACGCTCAAGAAGCGGCTCCTGCTCACAGACCGCGTTCTGCTCGCCTCCCAGATGGCGCCCGTGGACAAGTTCAGTCACGGGACGCCGCAGGTGGCGCAGTTCCTCTTCCAGATCGTCAACGACCTCAAGGATGGTGATCGTCAGAGGTTCTGGGACGATACCGTGAAGCCATGCCTGGCAGAGGCCAGCTCGGCAACGGTCTTCTGCGCCTGGAGGCAGCTCAAGCTCGAGTGCGACTTCGTCGAGCGACGGCTCCAGCAGTGGCTGGATCTCGAGGGCTGGATGGTGGGGACGATCGAGTCCCTCCCCCACCCCAAGGGCGGAGCCCAGAAGGGGGTGGAGATCGATGGCCAGAAGTTCGTCCAGGCGCGCGACAGCCACAGGTACTTCCCCGAAGTGGGAGACCTGGTGCTGTTCCGCCCCAACGGCGGCCGTTCCCTCACCCCGACCGTGACCGCTGTGTACTTCACCCCGGTCATGAAGGACAGCAACTAGAGCGGCTAAGCCGCCAAAACGCAAGCGCGCTTCGTCTTCGGACAAAGCGCGCTATTTCATTACACCCAACTCAAAAATTACAAATCTCGATAATCCCCTCCCCCCTTTCTCAAAAACAAATCAATCACTTCCAATTTCTGATCTCGCGTCAGAACGATGTACAAGATTCTCCACCTCCCCACGCGCAACCGATATGCCATCTGCTTCACGCCAACAATTGCCCGAACCTGTTTATTGCTGAATGGATCTTCTGCCAACCGCCCAATCGCTTCAAGCAACACAACTTGAATCTGCCGATCTAATTTCTTAAACACTCTTTCAAATCGTGTACGAAAAACGACCTTGTACATAGGTTATACAAGGTCGTACTTCTTCTTTAATGCGCTCATTGTTATCGTCTTTTCTTTTCGTGTCTGTTTGTACGCTTTCAAAAAACGCTCGCGGTCTTCTTGAATGTCCAACAAGTACTCTCGCAGAACGTTACGAATAAACTCGCTACGTGTTTGGTCCGTTTGCTCTGAAAGCGCGTCAACAGCACGCGTCATATTCTGCGGAAGCGATACTGTTAGCACGTTTGAATAACGCGGCATATAGAAAATTTATTGTTTGTCAAAGCATACCGTGTGACCACGCCGTGGTCAATCTTTCTATAATTGTTTCATCACATTCTTTATCTGCCTTGCGATCTGTTCGCTCTTCTCAACCACATACACTGGCGCGCTAACTCCTCGCGAATATATTTCCACTCCATACGCGCCCATCACACACCGCACGTCCGCGTTGCCTTCCACTCTCTCGATCCCAAACCCACGCAAGTACTCCATCACACTTTCCATCACCTCGCCTTCGATCCCCTCAAACGACACGCTCTTAAAACTTGGCACCATCATCTGCGCGTACACCTTGTCCCTTGAGAAACGCTCGTGCGCGTCATCAACCAAATAGACATCTCGAATCCCCGCCGCGATCATCGCGTTCCAACACGGCTCGCACGCCCACCAGTGTCCGTACAAATACAGATCACAACCAGCAGGATCAATGCCAAGCCGTCTGGCTTCAGCTATCGCCTGTTGCTCCGCGTGGCCTGGCGCGTTGTGAAGATCACAAAGCTCATACCCAGTCCCGGTCGGCGACTCAAGCACAATGCGAGGACAAACGTGAATCTGTTTCCCGCGGTTGAATCCATTCCCAGCGCGCGCAACAATCTCCCCGTCTTTTACCATCACAATACCGACTGGATAACTTGGATCGCCAGACAAGACGTCTCTCGCTCGCGACGCTTCAATCATAAACGGATCGTCATGGGTGGCGTACTTTAACTCGCGGTCTGGTGGGAGGTAGGGGTATTTGATGGGCATATGGGGAAGGTGGTTAAGGGGATCAAGGTTGTTGAGGGGAAAAAGTGGAAATCTCCCCCCTTCCCAACCTGTCCGCCGAAGCCTTGGCGAAGGCGGAGGGGGGATAAAGGGGGGTTGCCTTCATGCGAGTTGAGTGCGCGTCCGTAACTTCAGGCAACCTCCCCCTGCCCCTCCTTGGGAAGGAGGGGGGACCTCCTCACAACTCCAACGTCCTCAAAACTTCCAATGCCTGCTCGCGAGTTATGATTTCTCCGGCGTCACGTCTTGCCTCGACTGAT
Organism: bacterium; assembly: GCA_020051955.1. Taxonomy (GTDB): domain Bacteria; phylum Patescibacteriota; class Patescibacteriia; order UBA9934; family GWF2-40-263; genus JACRJW01. Next base: position 3,717 of record JAGVQB010000027.1, read on the forward strand.
CGAATCGCGTCCCCTACCCAACGTCCAGGTTTGCGGCTGATCCCACGACCCGCGATAAGAGCCAGCACGTCGCGCCCCAGAATAAGCGGCTGTGTTGGAGCAACATCAAGTTTCTCTCGACCAATCATCTCCCCCATCATCTCACCTGGAAGATACTTCGCTTCTTGCACGCCAGGAATAACACGCCCACGAAAATCCGCCTCGCAAACTGACACAAGCACTTTCCACGAAAGAGGCGCGATCCTTTTCAACAACTTGCGCGTCGCGTTTGAATACCCCTGTCTCTCCAAGCGACCCTTCACAACCTCCGCGTGAAACGCGCCAGGTTTTAGATGATCTCGCACGCAACTCGCGACTCCGTCTTCAACATCGTTTGAAACTTTCATCCTGCGCAAAAACTCTCTCGCGGGCCTCTCCCCTGCTTCCTCATGCCCAAGCGATCGAATCCTGCCACCAGATACTTCTGTTGTGGCTGGTTTGCCAAAGTCGTGACAAAGCGCGCCAAGCATAACAATCTCTTTCTCCTCGCTCGATAATTCCCCCCCCCCTCGACTTTATTATCTTTGCCGCTTGATCTGTCACCATCATCGTGTGCCTCCACACGTCACCTTCTGGATGCCAATCTTTTTCTTGTTCAACACCAATAAGCGCGTTCAATTCTGGGAAATGCTTTTCAACAGCGCCAAGCGATCGCAAAAGCTCAATGCCGATAGATGGTCTGTCAGATTTTAAAAACATCTTGCGCCATTCTTCATACACTCGCTCCGCGGGAAGTTCGTTCAAATCCCCGCGTGTGACCATCTTTTTCATAAGCTCAAAACTCGCTGGCTCTACAACCAACTCAAACCTGGACACAAACTGCGCGGCTCGCAAAACGCGCAACGGATCATCTTGAAACCGCGCAGCGTCAGTTACCCGTAGTTCTCTCTTTTTCAAATCTTCCAGACCTCCGAACGGATCGAATATCACACCAGTCACGAGATCATACGTCATCGAATTCATTGTGAAGTCCCTCCTCAACGCCGCCTCTCTTACATCCAACGAAGGATCACTGCCAACAAGAAATCCCTTGTGCCCCTGCCCTGATTTTGATTCCCTCCTTGGGATAGACACATCCAAATCAAGCCCATGCCCAACCCGCACCTTCAGAATCCCAAATGCCTCTCCAACAGTATCAACACGACCAAAAAGTTTTTCTAACATTTCCTTCAGAACACTGGGATCCACCCCATACACCTCCACATCCATATCCTTCGCCTTGACCCCAATCATCATATCGCGCACAAAACCTCCAACCGCGTGAACGGACGGCGGCGTGGGAGCATATCGCTCGTCTGGATCAAGATTGGCAACCGCGCGCGCGAGTTTCATCCCAGCCGCTTTCAATTCCTCGAACTGATTTTCAAATTGCTCAAGTTTTGTCTTGTCTTTCTCTTGTGGATAAAGATCATGCTTCTCGCGTTCAAATGTCATAGCTATTGGAAAAAGTGTGATGTATACTGACATAAAATAACACAAATACTTATGGATCAACAAACTCAACTTAAGCAGGAGGCGCAAGAGCTTGGAGAACATTTGGCATTACTTTTGAATGCCGCCAATCTCACAGACGATGTGAAGGCGGGATTTTTGGCAATGGTGCCAGGAATGAACCCAGAGCAGATTGAAAGGCTAATTCACGCGCTGGAGGTAAATGTCCAAAACGCGGCAATGGCACAAGAGGCGGATCTTTTAACGTCGCTGAAAGCGGCGCAGGCGGATTATGAAACCGCTCGCCAGGTCGCGGAGGACAAAGCAATGACAGGGCTGGAGGAGGTCGAATCAATTCTTAAACAAGCCGAGGGCTAATTTCTATGAAACTCAGAGCAAAAGGAGAAGGAGCTGGATCCAACGAAAGTGGAGTAGAACCTGGCGGTAGTTGCGCGCCTTCCGCTCCAGCAGACGTGGTGCCTGCTACCCCAAATCCAGACGAGGAAGAGATAACTGTTAGGCACAGAGATACTGACCCGTCGTCAGATACTTCTTCTACGCCTGAAGCAACTCCAGCGGATGATGCGGTTCCTGCTTCTGATCCTGATCCTGCGTCTGCGCCAGCACCAGAAGCCGCGCCAACACCACCTGCGCCAGAAGCTACACCAGCAACACCGGAGCCTACGACAGAAAAAAAACCTAAGAAGATCAATTGGACAAATAAATACACTGCGAGTTTGAGGTGGCCAAAACTGGGAACCGACGCTGAAAGGATTGAGATACTGAAAATACTGAATCCCGAGGTGTTAGCTCACTTACAACAGCAAACTTTTCCTGAAAATCTAAAACAACTGATTACGGATTTTCTTGCTTCACAAGCCGCTACGCCATCTACCGAGACAACTCCTACCATGCCTGTTGCTCCAGCATCTGCCGAAGCCGCGCCTGCCAGCGCGCCGCCACCCACTCCTGACACCGCTACTGCCGCGCCAGAGGATGAGGATGCCACAGCCACCCAATCTTCCATCACACCAGTCGCGCCTCCAACTGTCACCGCGCCACAGGACGCAACTCCACCATCTGCTCCCGCTGTTGATTCAACGCCTACCTCAACCCCTGTGCCCGACAGCGCACCTGCCGCTCCCGCGCCAGTAGAAGTTGAAACTCCACCGACTGCGGCAGTTGATACTGCACCTCAAGTTCCTGCGTCGACAGATGCTCCTCCTCCCGCGCCTGCGCCAGCAGATGCCCCTCCTGCTCCTCCCTCTCCCCTCTCCCCTCCTCCCTCACCCCTCCCACCCCCTCCTGCTCGCGGATTCTTTCGTTCCGCCTTCGACCGACTCAAATCCCGCGCGCGCGGTGAGGTACAGCCAGAGCAAGAAACCGGCTACAAGGCCACTTGGAAGGACGTTGCCAAGGGGTTCGCTGTTGGGGGCGTCTCAATGCTTGCTCGATTGAGTGGTATTAAACTCGCCGCTGATTTACCACAATGGTTTTACCAGTCGTACTTCACCAACCCAGCAGAGCGCAAACGCATTATCGAAACTCTCGATGAAAAAGAGGCTGAGCTAGGTGAGAGAAAAGGTGGCGCTGCGTTAGATGGAAAAAAGACCAAGCTTGAAGAGGCGGTCAACGCGTCCAAATTCCTCACCAAAGAACAAAAGAGTGCACTCATTAAAAAATTAAACGATGAGGTAGAAACTTACGAAAAAGCAGAGCTTGCCGCACGCGAAGAACGCAATGAAAAAATCAGCAAGATTCTCAAAGAAGCAATCCAAACACGAATGAAAGGCTACGCGGTTGCCAAGGAAGCACTCAACAGCGCGTTGGTCGTTTCTGGTTTGGCAATGGTTCGCGCGGCAACATTGGGCACAGTGAAACTTACTGAACGCGCGGTAAAGGTAAATCGAGAAATCAATGAGGGTACCCGGTCGGGTGGCTTTTTCAAAGAGTGGCTTTGGAAGGGACTTACTGAAACCGCGAACAAACTTGCTGGTGGCGGAGCGGACACGTGGGCTGGCAAAGGTCTTAACATCGCTCAAGGCATGTCAACTGTTGGGGTTGGAGCAGGAATCGGTTTAGCGGCGTATAGTGAGTTTCTGACAGATCACACTATCCAAAGTTCAATCGAAAATAGTCTAAGGGAGCTAGAGGAAAAAGGCGCGGTGAGAGCGGGCCTCAGTAATATGATTGAGCCACTGCGAAGAATTTTCGGACTGGTTGGATTGGGAAATGGCGCCGATGTTGGGCCTGGATCTTCGGGTGCTGGCTCGCACGCTCCGGACGCGGGAGCTACGCATGCTCCAGACGCTGGCGCCGAGCAAGCGCCCGACGCCTCTCAAGCCGCTGGCTCGCCCGTAGGGGCTACGCCCGAGGGCGGGACGCAGGCCGCTGAGGTCGCCGCTGGAATCACAACACCAGAGGTTACTCTTTCCGATTTTCCCGACACGCAGGTTGAACTTGCCACTGTTGTAAAAGGCGATGGGATTCTCAAAGTCCTCGAACGCCAGCTTGAGGCAAACCCATCGGCGTTTGGCTACAAGGGCGACCTCGCGGATACCCACGCGATTGAGGCTTGGGCAAAAGCTTCCGCGCTTGATGAGGCACGATCGCTTAATATCGTACGCCTTGGCGGCGACACGCGACTTACTTCGGATGCAATCGGTCGCTTGGCAATTTTGGCAAAAGCTACTCCTGATGGTGGAATTGATCTCGCGTATTTCGACAAAACAACTGGGCAAGAACTTTATCTGGCTGACATGCGCGCGTCTGACTTGTTCTACGAACACGGCAACGCGCCAGGACAAATTCCAACACAGGTAGAGGCCGTTGAAACTGCTGGGGCTTCCCCTCCAGGGGATCCTGCGCCGCTTGAAGTTGCTCCTGCCGCTAACATACCTGACACGCTTTCACATGGAGCAGTCAGAATATTTATTGACGACGGGAAAATTACGGGCTTGCAACTTGGAGAGGTATCACCTGAAACAATGTCGCTTGTTCAAGGAATGGTTGATCCAGACTTAGTAAATCCAGACAACTTAAATACGGCGCGGGAAATTTTCCTCATGAACGACGCGCTCAAGGAGCTTGAAGCAGGCGGCAACGGGGATAGCGCGCAAGCATCGTTTATCCGCGAACAGCTCACCGTTATCCTCAACACGTTTGGGGACACCTTGAATCCTGTTAATGGAATTGTGAAGGAAGCGGCACTGGAAGCGGAGAAATGGGCGGCATCAATACCAGCGGTAGCCGTGACTCCAGATGTTGGTGATACTTATGCAGAAGGTACAGAACCCACTCCAAAAGGGGACGTGTCGGTCGTTGAAGAATCCGAACCCCTGCGACGATTCTTTGGCCGCTCAGGAAAAGTTCGCTTCTCCTATGACCGAGATGGGAATGTGCGCGACGCGTTCATCCCAGCATACATTCCAAGACCTGCGGCGATTGATGCCGCGCTTAGTCAGTGGGATCTAACTCGAGAAGCCGTTGAGGATCACTTCATCGAAAAGCGCGGGGCATGGGAACCAACGGTTGGTGGCATGCCAATTGAACGTGATGTGGCGCCGTATGTTACAAATGAAAGTAGCGGATTAGATTATTCCGCGCGTGGTGAGTCCGCCAGGCTCATATCACGAATTGATCACCTTGCGCGACAGGAGGCGACCCTACGTGAAATGGAAACGCGTGGGCTTGCAAGTTCACCTGAATACGCGTACTGGAAACAGGAAACTGAAACATTCCGAAAGTTCGTTACTGGCGAAGTGAAGAAAGAATTCCCAACGCTAAAAACAAAATGAACTACCCCGCAGCAAGCTGGCGGGGTAGTTCATTTGTTAAGACGGAAACCCGTCTATTTAATTGTGTAATGGAGTAACACCGTCCCCTCTCCTAACCTTGTCACTTCCGCAAGCGACATATCAATTCTATCAAACCCGCTGGCTAGAGGTATACCCTGACCAAATAGCAGAGATTCGATTGTGAGATAAACATCCGTCACCAACCCTTCGCGCAAAAAAGTGCTGTACACATTCGACCCTCCGCCGATTACAACTCGCGCAATTCCCCGCACGCCAAGGTCGTCTAAAAGCTCTTTCACTGGCTTGTTAACGTACTCAACGCCTTCCATTATCTCCCCAGGTTTTTCAGTGAGCACTATCAGCTTGCGATCCTTCAGCGGCCTGCCAATCGTCTCAAACGTCTTGCGACCCATAATCACAACGCCAACCTCTTTTGTCTTTTCAGAAAAAAACTTCTTATCTTCTTTGGACGTCCAATCCAACGAACTCTGCGCGACGTTCTGCGCGATCTGTCCGTTGGCAGTGATGGCGGCAATCAGCAATACTTGCATACAAATAGGACAAAAAATCTTTAGAGCGAATGCGAATCTCGTGCGAATATGCGAATAGCATCGTCCTATTAGTATATTCGCACGAGATTCGCATTCGTTCCACCAGTATATTCGCACGACATTCGCATTCGCACCCTAGTATACGTTAACTGTGATTTTTAAGTTCTCAATCGGATCGAGCGGTTTGTACTGCGCCTTCAGCTGATGAAAAATTTCGTCCACCAATGTTGTGTCTCCTTTCTGCGCGCGAGCGTAGCTACCAGGCGGAACACGGAGCTGAATACATGGGTGATCATGGGCGCGACGCATTATCTCCTTTGCGCCATCAAAATGGTTGTCGTAAATGTGCGCGTTGCTGATCGAGTGTGTGTAGACTCCAGGCTCCATGCCAAGGCGCTCAGCCAAAACGCACTGCAAAAACGCGAACCCAGCAACGTCGTGCGGGCAACCGAGAATCATATCGTTACTGCGGACGATGTTGTGCAAGTGCAATTTCCCACCAGCAATGTTTACCGTAAACGTATATGGACAAGGAAGGTTCATTTTCGAATCCACTGCCAGCCCGTCCTCCGCTGGATCCCATGTCACAACAACGCCGTGTCTGGAGAAAGGATTTTGAGTAAGGTGCGAAAGAAGCGCCTCGATCTGATCACGCCCAAAATGATGTCGCCATCTGTATCCATACGCCGCTTTGATTGTGCCATCTCCCTCCAAAAATCCATCCCAAACTTTCGTGTACTGCCGCAACCAATCTGGTTTATTCTCGCCCATAAGGTACCAAACCTGTTCAGCTACAAACAGCTTCAATGGAATCTTGCGCAAAGTGAGAAGTGGGAAAGCTTCAGATACATCAACTCGCAAAGTCACGCCAGGCAACATCCGTGTGGTGCGCCCGCTCCACGGATTGGGAATCTCGTAACCTTTCTCCATGATCTGCACAATTGCCTGTTGGTATTGAATATCAAATGGTGTCATACATCTCCACCACTGTATCAGACACTGACATGGTTTCCAATGAACGAAAAACGAGCTAAAATGCTCGTGATATAAGGGTGTGGAAAACCTGCTATACTTTATGGAGAATAATTCCAGATTCATCATGATCGACGGCATCACAGGCTCTGGCAAATCCACTGTCATTCACGCGGTGCAAGACTGGGCGGTTGAATGTGGCCACCGAGTGTTTCGCTTACAGGAATGGACGCAGTCTTGCCCACCAACTTTTCAAGACATCGCTGATTTCGATGTTTACTTCACCCACGAACCGACAAGACACTGGGTGGGTGCGGCGATCCGTCACGAACTTTCGCGTGAGGATAATCCCTACGGGGGCGAAGAATTGGCGCATGCCTTCGCGCTGGATCGAGAGATTATGTACCGACGGCTCATCATCCCAGCGCTTGAGGCTGGCAAGACAGTAATCCAGGACCGTGGCGTTTCCAGCTCGCTAGTTTACCAGCCAGTGATGAAAAACAGCGTACCGCTTGAAACCGTTTTGTCGTTACCTGGTAACGCACTGGCAATGCGCAACGCGCCAGACGCGCTCATCCTGACAAGCCTTTCGGCCGAGACCGCGTTTGAACGCATCAAAACGCGCGCGGAAGAATCTAAAGGTGTTTTCACGGATCTCGCGTTTCTCAAACAGCAAGAAGAGCGTTTCGCGTCGTTGTGGCTCAAAAAACTTTTTGAAGATCGCGGAACACAAGTATTCCAGCTCGACACCTCAATGCCACTTCAGGAGGTTCAAGCTAGCGCTAAAAAACTTATCGAGTATATTTTGACAACTTGCTAAATATGTCCAAAACGCTCATTTCCGTCGGCGAACTCATCGATCAATCCTGGGAGCTGTACCGATCCAGGTTCATCGAGTTCCTCACAATCTCGGGCTGGCTGATTCTCACTGCCATCTTTTTTGCTCTCGCGCTTGCCTTTTACCCAGCCGCCAGCGTCCTGCAATCAGGCGAACCGCTAACGGGTTGGGAAACTTTTGGCGTGATACTGTTTTCGATCACAACCTACGTGATAACCCCGCTCATCAGCTTTTGGATTTACACCTCCGTGACAAGAATGATTGGCGCGTACATGAATGGAAAAAAAATTACGCCAGCCGCCGCGATGCGCGAAGGCCGCGCAGTTTTTCTCAAAGCGCTTCTCACGTCTGTGATGGTTGTCCTCATGGTTCTCTTCGCGATTGTAATTGGTTTTGGTCCACCTGTTCTGGTCGCCACAATCGGTTCACTTGCCAATCTATCATCTCTTATACTCGTCGCGAACGTTCTGCTTGTCATCGGAATCTTTGCCGCGCTCATCCTCTCAATACAATGGACCGTCTACTACTTACTGGCGCCCTTGCTCACTATCTTGGACGGCTTGCCTGCTAAGTCGGCTTTGGAATACAGCCGCAGGCTTATCAAGGGACGCTTTTGGCCGGTTCTTGCTCGCGTCGTAGTTCCTAAACTGGTCTTCATAATCTTTGGAGTCTTCGCGATGTCGTTGTTCGCGTTTGTAGCCAACTTCGCAATCGACGCCTCGTCAGGCATCAGCACAGATGTCCAGGTGCGATTCGTGTCAATGGTCGAAACGATCATCCCAATAATCATCACTGTCTTAATCAACCCACTGATTATAATTTCCGACGTGTTACTACTCCGTTCTCTTCGCGACTAATATGTTGTCATCCCCATTTGAACTGCTCGCAAAAAGCTGGCGCCTCTACCGCGCGAACTTCTGGACATATTTCGGATACGCCTCGTGGTTGCTTTTGCCGCTCGCGATCATTCTCGTTTTAACAACGCTTCCAAAACACGTAATTGTGGACGCGCTGACAATCACGATTTCAATAGCGCAAGTTTTTGTCGCGCTCTGGATTGTAATTTCTCTGATTCGCTTCACATACGAGCTCGCGGAAAATAAGTCCCCGGATCTCGCGCGTCTTTCCAAAGAATCTGTCACGCGCATTCCCAATTTGCTAGCGACAGCTTTTTTGCAATTACTCATTGTATTGGGAGGAGTTCTGCTATTTGTAATCCCTGGATTCATCTTCTGGGTTTGGTACGCGTTCGCGCAAATGACAACCGTCATCGAGGGGTCGAGACCCGTTGAGGCGTTGACCGCGAGTCGCGCCTTGGTGCGAGGACGTTTTTTCCCAGTGCTTTGGAGATTGGTTTGCGGGCCTATCGTTGTGTGTCTTCTCTATTCGGTCGCGCTTGGTTCCCTATTGTACGCGATTTCGTTAGGTCTTGGATTTGACCTGATAAGCGTCTTTTCAGAAGATCCTCCAGTGTGGGCTTTGGCGATCGAGGGAATAGCTGAAGTTATCATTTTCCCATTACTACTTGTGTACTCCGTGATTCTTTACCGTGATCTTAAAACAAATCCCGTTATTGAGCCGGATAAAGCCTGCGACGTAAACTAAGTATGACTTTTGAACCAGTGATTGGCCTTGAGATCCACATCCAGCTCAAGACCAAAACAAAAATGTTCTGCGCGTGTTCTGCCCACGAAACCGGCGTGTCCCCAAACACCAACGTGTGTCCCATCTGCTTGGGAAACCCTGGTGTATTGCCTGTTGTAAACGAAGCGGCGGTGCGATATGGAGTGTTGTTGGGGTTAGCTCTGAACTGCGAGATCGCGGACTACTCAAAGTTTGATCGAAAAAATTATTTCTACCCGGATCTCCCAAAGGCGTATCAAATATCGCAATTCGATTTACCGATCGCCAAAAACGGTTTCCTCGAGCTCGATGTCCCCGGTGGAGCGCGCGAGCACATCCACATTGGCATCACACGCGCACATCTGGAAGAAGACGCGGCAAAATCGTTTCATATGGCGGGAGGAACTTCTACTCTCGTTGACTTTAACCGCGGCGGCACTCCACTCATCGAAGTTGTAACTGAACCAGACTTTGGCTCCTCACGCGAAGCAAAAGTTTTCTTACAAGAACTACGCCTCATCGCGCGCTATCTTGGAATCTCTGACGCTGACATGGAAAAGGGTCACCTGCGTTGCGACGCGAATATCTCAATGCGAGAGTTTGATAAAGATGGAAACCTGGTGGGTCTTCGATTTAACCCAAAGACCGAAATCAAAAACATGAACTCGTTCCGTCATGTGGAGAAAGCGCTCGAGTACGAAATCGACCGCCAGACACGACTATGGGAAGCTGGCACGCCGCCTCTTACGTCAACGACTCGAGGGTGGAATGAAGCAAAAGGCGTAACAGAAGAACAGCGCTCAAAAGAAGAATCTGCTGACTATCGCTACTTTCCAGAACCCGATATCCCACCGCTTGCTCTCAAACAAATCGCGGATGAAATGCGCTCCAAGCTCCCGGAACTTCCAGCCGCGCGTCGAATTCGATTTCAAGAGGAATACGGTTTCAAGACAATGGATGCTCGAGCGCTCTGCGACGATCCCGCCCTCGCTGACTTTGTGGAAAAAGTTTTCTCGGAGCTTGATTCGTGGATGCGCGCTCTGCCGGAGATGGATGGGCTTGATGAAAATGGAATTGATCTTGAACGAAAAAAACTCGCGCGACTTGTCGCGGGCTGGCTGTTATCAAAACTCGCTGGTCTGCTCGCGGAAAATAGTATCGACGTCCGCGTGATGAAAATCACGCCAGAAAATTTCGCTGAGTTCATCACGCTCATTGCCACGCGCAAACTCAATGCCACTGCGGGTCTCAAGGTCTTGAGCGTGATGATCCAGGACGGCAATGACCCAACGCGCATCATGGAAGACGGCGGCTTGGGTCAGGTTGATGACGCAGGAAAGCTCGCTGAAATTGTGAGCCGTGTTGTGGAAGAATACCCAGCCGAGGTCGCTCGCTACCGCGCTGGAGAGGAACAGCTACTCAAATACTTAATCGGAATGGTTATGAAAGCCTCGGAGGGAACTGCTGATCCCGCGCTCGCAAAAAATCTTTTGATAGTGAAACTGCGGGGATGATCGGATTATCAAGCGCGTTCAGCCACTGAATCCTCTTATCCTTCCTAAACCAAGTCATCTGCTTCTTTGCATAAAGGCGGGTGGCTTTTTTGATTTCCTCGATAGCATCCTCGAGTCGCGCGCGGCCGTCGAGATACTCGCAAAGCTGGCGATACCCAATACCTGTCATCGATTCAATCGCGCAACCATAACGCTCGCGCAATAATCTAACCTCTTCAACAAGCCCGCTCGCGACCATCTCATCAACCCTTGCGTCGATCCTCGCGTTTAATTTTTCGCGATCCATTTTCAATCCAATTTGCAAAACGTCATACTGGCTCTCCCCCACTGTTTGTTGCTGACTCCACGGACGACCCGTGAGGATCGTCACCTCCAGCGCGCGCACAACGCGGCGCTTGTTAGCGCGATCTATTACTCGCGAGCCATCAGGATCAAGTTGTTGGTACTGCGCAAAAAGATCCTCAATCTCTCGCGCCTCGAGCCGAGCGCGAAGATCATCGTCAGCGCAAGTTGAGGCAAGATCAAAATTATCAATCACGACCTTGAGCCACATCCCTGTTCCACCAACAAGAATCGGAAGATGCCCGCGCGAATGAATCTCGCTAATCTTCCCCTGCGCGTATTCCTTAAACTGCGCCGCGCAATACTTCTCATCTGGATCAACAAGATCCGTCCCCCAGTCCCCCTTTGATTTTGCGGTTCCAATATCCATTCCTCTGTAAACTTGCCTTGAGTCAACGGAAATAATCTCGCCGTTGAATTGCTGGGCGAGCTCAAGACCTAGGGACGTCTTCCCCGAAGCGGTAGATCCAACGACTGCAATTATTTTTGACAACATATTTATTTTTCCACTCGCTCACCTTCCATCATCCACATTCCCACCTTCACGATCTTCACATTCACCACGTTCCCAACCATCTCGTCCCCACCAGGACATTTCACCAGCTTCATTTCACGAGAGTTGCCATAACAAAATCCAAAGTCACTTCGATCCACCAAAACCGAAACATCAGTTCCGACACACTCTTGGTTCTTCTCCAGCACAATCCTCTCTTGCACAGCCTGCAACACATTCCACCTGTGTTTCTTTTCCTCCTCGCTCACGTCGTCCTTGAACGCGCGCGACGCGGCAGTGCCTGAACGAGACGAGTAACGGGCGATGTAACAAATATCAAACCGCACTTTCTCATACAACTCAACCGTCCTCTCAAACTGCTCGTTTGTCTCTCCGCAAAAACCTACGATAATGTCAGTGCCGATCGCGATGTTAGGAATCCTAGCGCGCAGGCGATCAATGACATCAAGATACAGTGCAACTGTATAGCGACGGTTCATCCTTCGCAGTACCTCATCGTCGCCCGCCTGGACTGGCAGATGGATAAAATTCAAATGCGCGGGCAGGGTCATTGCGTCAATGGTTTCGTCGTTCATGTGAATCGGATGCGGACCAGTGAAATGGAGGCGCGAGATGCCTGGAACCTGGTTTACCTCCCACAACAACGCGGCAAAGTGATCGTGATAAGGATTCTGTTTCGAGAAAGTCTCGGGGTCGGGTGCCTGGTAGCTGTTCACGGTTTGCCCAAGCAACAAAATCTCCACAACGCCATGCGACGCGAGATCTCGAATCTCCGCGAGGATATCCGCGAGTGGACGATTCTTTTCCCTACCGCGCGCGAACGGGACAACGCAATACGTACAAAATTTGTTACAGCCGGTTTGAACTGACACAAACGCCTGCGCGCCAGACGCACGCTCTGGTCGTATCTTTAAATAATCCTCGACAGGATCAAGGCTGTTTACAAGCTCTGGTCGAAGCTCGCATAACCACCGTGGCAACTGACACATATCAGCAATCGGAAAAAACAGATCAATAAGCGGCAACTTCTTTTGGATCGCACCATCGTGATCACGACCTGGCATACAACCTGTAATGCCAATGACAAGACGTGGGTTCTTCTCCTTCAGCGCGCGAAAGTCCCTCAAATGCCCAAACACCCTATTCTCCGCGCTCTGCCTCACAGAACACGTGTTGATGATTATCACGTCCGCCACGCTCTTCTCATCAGTAGACTCAAGCCCCATACCCTTAAGCAAGGTCTCGATGCGTTGCGAATCGTTTTTATTCATCTGACAGCCGTATGTGATGATGTGGTAGGTGGGCATAATTGTGGCAAGGATAACATTCAGGTGGGGAGGTGGGAAGGTGGAATAAAAAAAATCCGGCCGATGAAGTTCAGCCGGTCTGTGCCTTCGTAGCGCGTACAGTGAGAAGGGCGACGAACACCGCGCGCAGTAGGCGCGGTCTCACCTCTGTCAAACCCCTCTTCTTTTTATCCTCCACCATTCTCTCAAAACTCTTCAACGGATCAGAGAGCCAGGTGGGACTTCCCACCTTCCTCAACTGATCCTCAACAAACTCATCCAGGCGCGCCAGCCTCTCTCTCGTGCTGAGCACCCCGCCCTGATACGGATCATACTCACGCACCCAAGCGTCAAGCTCGACAATGTCTTCCCGTGAAAACATTCTTCCCTTCATTGCAAGTTTCAGAACGACAATGTCGTCCGTATGAAAAATGCCTCGCCTCCCTGGAGTTGCATCAATCACCCGGCGACGGAAGAAATCTGCCAGGAGCGGATCGTCTGTGAGTTCCGCGGTCTGCCTTGGATCAGGCACCGCTTTTACCAGTCTCAGATGCCTTTCCATGGCTTCTCTCCTTTCGTCGGAGACTCTCATACTTCCAAAAAAGATAATGTTTGTCAACAGGTCGGATTGACGATTGCTCGTTTTTTTTGGTAATATTTACACATAATTTGTTAAATACTTAAAACTTTTGGGACTCTTTGGAAAGCTACTTGGGAAAGAGGGACCAAAACCTAAACCAGAATCAGAAGCCTTTGATGCGACTAAAACAATTGAAACAAAGGCAACCAAACCTGTTGGGGATGTTGGTCGCGAGCGTGTTGCCGCGATAAAGGGTGGGATAAAAAACAAATACGATAAGTTAGGTTCGCGTCTTTCAACAGGAAAAGAATGGGTCAAAGGGAAACTTGGCTCTGCTCTTTTTGGTACGATTGGAGGTGTTGAAAAAGGAATTAAAGCTACGCCAGAAATCGCTAAAAAGGCAGTTGTTTTTGGGGCAGAGACTGCTGTTGAAGGCGCGATGATCGGTAAAATGGCCGCACAGGCAACAAAGGAAGGAGTGAAAAGCGGAGTAGCAGAGGCTACGGCGGGTATAAAAAAAGGCGTGAAACAAGCCGGAGAAGGTTTGAGCGGTGTTAGAGAGGAAATCGTTGCGGGAGGATCGAGAGCGGCAGAGTCAATTAGTGAGGTTGCTATGGGTGTAGAACAAAGCTACAAAGATACAAAGAAAGACGTTTCAGAATCATTATCAGAAGCGGCAAGAATGGCTAGGGAAGGTTACAGAGGAGTACAAAGAGAAGTTAGAGGAGGAGTAAGCGCGTTTAAGGAAAAGCTTGGAGCAGAAGTGGAAGGCTTAAGAGAAACAAGAGATGCAATCGCAGAAGGGTTTGCTAAAAAATGGACTGGTATTAAGGAAAACGGCGCAAGGGCACGTGATAGCGTCACAGGAAGAATAAGTGACGCACAAGATAGCTTTAATGATTGGAGATACCGTAAACAAAGCCGCACGTTGAGGGAATTGCAAACGGAAGGAAAAATCGAACAATTAGAAGAAACTGTCGCTAGACTACTTCGGATGCTTGGGGAAGGAAGTCAACTAACTGAAGCAAAACCAGACGCGCGTTTGGAAGAAGCAGAGATGGATGCTGATTTTTTTAGTGAAGCAAAAACAGCCTAACGAGCTTTTACTCAAATAAAACTATCAATATGACACGAGAGGAAGTCATCAAACTCGTCCAGGACTCTGACCTAAGCGACAGCGCGAAAAAAAATTGGGTATCAAGAATCCTCGAGCAAGGGCTAACACAAGAAATTTTGGACGATATCAAAGCCGCGTTCCAAATCGAAATTGACAAAGGTTTTGAGCAGTTGGGCATCGATATCTCTGACACACCTGAATATAAAGAGCACGAGGCCAAGATGGTGGAAGAAGTTGAAGCCGCGGCTAAGGAGTATGGCGAAACAATGGATGGACTTGAAAAAGAGGAAAAGGAACTTGAAAAAGACACAGCAAAGGCAATAGACGACCTGGCGGCGCAAGCAATAAGGGATCAGATAACATAATTCAAAAAGCGGGGTCAAGCCCCGCTTTTGTTATCTTGGGAATTTCGATTCTTCTAACGCTCGACTTATTAACTCCACCTGCGGGATAATCAAATCTTCCTCTTGTCCAAAAACATTTACCTTATAATCCCCTCCCTCGGCTTCCTTCGCGCCAATAACAATTGTCCATGGAATCTTCGCCATTGCCGAAGAACGAATCTTCTTGCCAACTTTTTCATCGGAATCGTCGAGCTCAACGCGCAATCCAGCTTCTACAAGCTCGGAAAGTATCCGCTTTGCCGTTTCAACAAAATCACCACTCACGGTCGCAAGTCGAATCTGCACTGGCGCCAGCCAGAACGGAAACGCTCCAGCGTAATGCTCAATCAAAACCGCCATAAAGCGCTCGAGTGAACCTGAAATCGCTCGATGAATCATCACTGGTTGTTTTTTCATTCCGTCCTTGTCCGTGTATTCCAGCCCAAACCGCTCTGGCATATTAAAATCCAACTGAATTGTCGCCAACTGCCACACGCGTCCAATCGCGTCGTGCGCCATAAAATCAATTTTTGGCCCATAAAACGCGGCCTCGCCCACTCCAACTTCATATGTCTTTCCAAGTTCATCTAACAAACCCTTGAGCGTCAAGACGGCGCGACCCCACACATCCTCTCCACCCAGATATTTATCTTGATGATCCGGATCATTCACTGACAAACGAATCGTCAATGGCATTCCAAACGCCGCGTAATACTTTGTGATGATCTCGTAAATCCCCCGCGCTTCATCCTTTACCTGATCAAGCGTGCAAAAAATATGAGCGTCGTCCTGGGTAATGGAGCGCACGCGAATCAGACCCGCCAATTGCCCGGTATTCTCGTCGCGATAAACAGTCGTCACTTCAGACATTCTAATCGGCATTTCGCGATACGACCGCGGTTGTGCGGCGAAAATCTGCGTATGGTGCGGACAATTCATTGGCTTTAAGACAAATTGCTCGTCCGTCTTCTTGCTCGACACGTGGAAAATATCATCAGAAAACTTATCCCAATGACCGCTTGTTTTGTAGAGATCAGTTTTTGCCAAATGTGGAATCATCACGCGCTCATAGCCATAAGGCTTCATCAGACTCCAGACGAACTCATCAAGCAACCTGCGAATCGTGGTGCCCTTTGGAGTGAATAGTGGCAATCCACTTCCAACCAAAGGTGAGAACGCGAATAGGCCAAGCTCGGCGCCGAGTTTGCGATGATCGCGCTTCTTCGCTTCCTCAAGCATCACCAGATATTCATCAAGCTCTTTTTGCGTTTCAAAGCACAACCCATACACGCGTTGCAGTTGCGCGTTCTTTTCGTTCCCCCGCCAGTACGCGCCAGCGAGTTTCCACAACTTGAACGCGCCAATCTCTTTGACGTTCCCAACGTGTGGACCGCGGCATAGATCAACAAATTCTCCAGTGTGATAAAGCGTTGCGCGATCAGGACGCGACGCATCAACATCTTGCGCCTCCTCTAAATTGATTTTCGTCGTGCCTTTTTCTTTCAAGTCCTTTAACAAATCAACTTTAAACTCTTGCCCGCGCGATTGGAAAAATGCGATTGCCTCATCAAGCGATAACTCTTTCGCGATCATTTCGTGCCCCTCTTTGATAATTTTCCTCATTTCTTTTTCTAACAGGCCAAGATCGTCTTCTGTAATTGGCGCGGGAAACAAGATGTCGTAAAAAAAACCGTTTTCCACAACTGGGCCAACACCGAACTTCGCGCCAGGGTAAAGACGTTGCGCCGCCGAGGCTAATACGTGCGCGGCAGTGTGCCGCATCGAAAACAGGTGGTCATTTTGCATAAATAAGCGAATACGAATCTCGTGCGAATATGCTAATTGGACAAAGACGATGAAGAACGAATACGAATCTCGTGCGAATATGCTAATTGGACAAAGACGATGAAGA